>NZ_JBIVNC010000002.1:0-131595 GCF_044753385.1 Streptomyces sp. NPDC088387 | reverse complement strand
CGTCACAGCCGCGGGCATGCGTGCCGCCTGGGGCGGCACGGGTGGGCGCGGGCGGCGCCCCGCTCACGCCGGGTTGCGTCCACGCCCTCCTGACACGGGCGGCGCCCCTTCAACGCCGGTTGCGTGCACGCCCCCCGCCCACGCCGCGCCCCGTGCATGCCGCCTACGCCGGGCCCCGTCACTCCGGCAGAGTGAAGCCCAGCTCACGTGCCGCATCCCCCGGCGTCGCCTGACCCCACCGCTCCGCCATCGCCTCATTGGACGCCAGCGAACGCGACTCGGCACGGTCGAGGTACAGCACACCGTCCAGATGATCCGTCTCGTGCTGCACGATCCGAGCAGGCCACCCCCGGAACACCTCGTCCACGCCCCGCCCGTACTCGTCCTGCCCCGTCACCCGCACCGCCGCATGGCGCCCCACCACCGCCTGCCACCCCGGCACACTCAGACACCCCTCGAAGAACGCGGCCCGCCCCGACCCCACCGGCTCGTACGACGGATTCACCAGCACCCGGAACGGCAGCGGCACGCGCCCCCGCGCCACCGCCACCTCCTCCGGCACCGGCGCCGGATCCTCGATCACCGCGATCCGCAGCGGAACACCGACCTGCGGCGCCGCCAGACCAACGCCCGGCGCGGCCCGCATCGTGAGGCGCAGCGCCTCCACGAACCGCGACAGCAGCGCGGCATCCAGCTCGCCGTCGAACGGGCGGGTACCACGCCGCAGTACGGGGTCGCCGGCCGACACGATCGGCAACGGGCCGCCGGCGGCGAGGAGTTCCTCGACCCGCTCGGCCAGGGGAGTGCGCTCGGAGGAAGTGGCCATCGGGCCAGCATGACAGACCGGTCCAGGGGATGTGACGACGGTCACGTCCACCCCCGGGAACTCCACACCCCCACCGCCCGACCACTGCACCGTCGTACCCACCGGACACACCCCCGCTCGTCCCCACTCGCCCCCGCGCGCTCAGCCGATCCCGGAGAACCCCCGATGACCATCGCTCCGCCGACCAGTACGGACGAGGCGTCCACCCCCGCCGCCCCGGTCACGTCCCCCGGGCGCTGGGCCACGCTGCGCCCCCTCGTACTGCGCCTGCACTTCTACGCCGGGCTGCTCGTCGCCCCGTTCCTGCTCGTGGCCGCCGCCACCGGCTTCCTCTACGCCGCCTCTTACCAGGCCGAGAAGATCCTCTACGCCGACGAGATGACCGTCCCCGTCGGCGACACCAAACTCCCCATATCCGAGCAGGTCGCGGCCGCCCGCGAGGCCCACCCGGAGGGCAGCGTCAGCGCCGTACGGCCGTCCCCCGCCGACGAGGCGTCCACCCGCGTACTGCTCTCCGGTGTCGTGGGCGTCGATCCCACCCACTCCCTCGCGGTGTTCGTCGACCCGTACACCGCCGAGGTGCGCGGCGCCCTGGAGCAGTACGGCTCCAGCGGTGCCCTGCCGCTGCGGACCTGGATCGACGAGTTCCACCGCGATCTGCACCTCGGCGAGACCGGCCGCCTCTACAGCGAACTCGCCGCGAGCTGGCTCTGGGTGATCGCGGCCGGCGGCGTCGCGCTGTGGTTCTCCCGCCGCCGCGCCCTGCGCAAGCTGCGCGGCACCAAGGGCCGGCGCCGGGTCCTCGGACTGCACGGCACCGTCGGCGTCTGGGCCGCCGCCGGCTTCGTCTTCCTCTCGGCGACCGGGCTGACCTGGTCGCAGTACGCCGGCGCCAACATCGACGAACTGCGCACCTCCCTCGGCCAGTCCACTCCGTCGGTCTCCGCCTCGGCGGGCGGCGACCACGGGGGCCACGGCGGCGCGGCCGGGACCGGCGGCGACGCCGACCACGGCGTCGGACTCGACCGGATCCTCGCCGCCGCCCGCTCCGAGGGACTCGGCGACCCGGTCGAGATCGTGCCGCCCGCCGACCCCTCCTCCGCCTACGTGGTCAAGCAGATCGACCGCGGCTGGCCCTCGAAGCAGGACTCCGTCGCGATCGACCCGAACAACGGCGAGGTCCTCGACACCCTCCGCTTCGCCGACTACCCGCTCCTGGCGAAGCTGACCCGCTGGGGCATCGACCTGCACAGCGGCGCCCTGTTCGGCCTGGTCAACCAGCTCGCGCTGATGCTGCTCACCGGGAGCCTGATCCTGCTGATCGTGCTCGGTTACCGCATGTGGTGGCAGCGCGGCCGGGGCTCCGCCTTCGGCCGGCCCATCCCGCGCGGGGCCTGGGCGCAGGTGCCGCCGCAGATCCTCGTACCGCTGCTGGCGGTGGTGGCCGTCGTGGGCTACTTCGTACCCCTGCTCGGCATCACCCTGGCCGCCTTTATCGCCCTCGACATCGTCCTCGGCGAGATCGCGTACCGGCGCGGCAAACGGACGTACGGACAGGACACCACGGCCGTGAAGTGACGGCAGCGGTACACGGAAAGAGGAAGAACGAAAAAGGCGGCGGGCCCGGCTCCCCTCGGGGAACCGGGCCCGCCGCCGTGATCACAGGGCCCGCATACTCACAGTTCCGCGAAGTCGCCCGCGAGCGCGGCGGCCAGCCGCAGATGCGGCTCCGCCTCGTCGTGGCGGCCCTGGCGTTCGAGCGTGCGACCCAGCATCAGCCGGGCGTAGTGCTCCACCGGGTCGCGCTCGACGATGACCCGCAGCTCGTCCTCGGCGCGGCGCAGTTGCGCGGAGTGGTAGTACGAACGCGCCAGCAGCAGCCGAGGCCCGGTCTGCTCGGGCACCTCCTCGACCAGCCCGCCGAGCACGCGCGCCGCGGCGGCGTAGTCCTTGGCGTCGAAGAACATCCCCGCGCGCTCCCAGCGCTCGGCCGGCGTTCCGTGGTCGTAGTACGTCGTGTCCACTGGTGACCTCCTTCGACGCTCACAACCACCCGGGGTTGTTAAACATTCCACTACTTCTGGGCGGCGAGTTCGGCGTTGGCCCGCTCGGTGACGACGGTCAGCACCCGGGCCGCCGTGGCCAGGTCCGCCGTAGGAATGTCGGCGTAGATCCGGGCGGTGACCGGAGCGATCTCGGCGTTGACCGCCTCGACCACCGCGCGCCCCGCGTCCGTGGCGTGCACTCGGGAGGACCCGGCGGCCGTGACCAGTCCCTTCCCGATCAGGGTGTCCACCACGGCGTCCGCCTCCGTCGCGGACGTCTTGAGGGCGCCCGTGGTTTGCCCGACGACGTCGGCCCGCTCGGCCGGGCCGTCCGCCGTGACCACCGGCCGGAGCGTGATCAGCTGCTGGAAGGTCAGATCGTGCCGGGCCAGGACGCTTTCGAGCACACCACGGGCGGCGTAGTGGGCGAGGCCTATGACGCGGCTGTCGAGAAGGGGAGTGCTGGTGGTCATGACTGCTCCTGGGTGGTCTCGGGTCGGCCGGTGGACGGATCGAGCGGTACGTCGAGCAGGGCCATGAGGTCTGCTGCGAACTCCCGGGTGCGCGCGCCGTCGAGCCCGCCGAGGGGCGCCAGCTGCTGCTGCATCAGCTCCCGCACCACGTGGATGGCCCGACCGGTGACGTCGAGGCCCTGCTCGGTGAGCGTCAGCCGGACGGCACGGGGGTCCTTGGGATCACGCGCGCGTTCCAGCAGGCCGGCGGATTCCAGGGCGCGGGCCAGCTTCGACACGTAGAGCGGTTCGAGACCGGCGTGGTCGGCGAGCTGCCGTTGACTGGGTTGCTGCCCCGCGTGCTGCATGCCGTACAGCGAGGCGACCAGCGAGTACTGGGCGTGGGTCAGCCCCAGGCCGGTGAGGGCGCGGTCGACCGCGACCCGCCACTTCATGGACAGCCGCCAGACCAGGAAACCGGGCGTCGGGCACTCGGGAGTCGTACTCATGACAAATACGGTACATGGCTACTATGTACATGGCTAGTATTCGTTCCGGGGGCGAGGGGGCGCGTCGACGGCATGACGCGAGGTCCCCCGCCGGACTAGGTTGTCGGGCATGAGCAATCTTGATCGCGAGGCGGTGCCCTCCGTGTGCGGCGGCCGCGGGTTCGTCGTCGCGGAGCCGGTGCGCGAACTTCTCAGCCCCCGCCGCGTCAAGCTCGGTGAGTCGAGCGAGGTCCGCCGACTGCTGCCCAACCTGGGGCGACGTATGGTCGGCGCCTGGTGCTTCGTCGACCACTACGGCCCCGACGACATCGCGGACGAGCCCGGCATGCAGGTGCCGCCGCACCCCCACATGGGTCTTCAGACCGTGAGCTGGCTGCACGAGGGCGAGGTGCTGCACCGCGACTCGACGGGCAGCCTCCAGACGATCCGCCCGCGCGAACTCGGCCTCATGACCTCGGGGCGGGCCATCAGCCACTCCGAGGAGAGCCCACGAGGGCATGCCCGCTTTCTGCACGGGGCCCAGCTCTGGGTCGCGCTGCCCGACGGCGACCGCCACACCGACCCGCGCTTCGAGCACCACGCCGAACTGCCGGTCGTCACCGCGCCCGGCGTCACGGCCACGGTGATCCTCGGCGCCCTCGACGGCGCCACCTCGCCCGGCACGACGTACACCCCCCTCGTCGGCGCGGATCTCGCCCTCGCCCGCGGCGCGGACGTACGCCTGCCCCTGGAACCGGACTTCGAGTACGCCGTCCTGTCCATGTCCGGCGAGGCACACGTCGACGGCGTCCCGCTGCTGCCCGGGTCGATGCTCTACCTCGGCTGCGGCCGCACCGAACTGCCCCTGCGCGCCGAGTCGGACGCGGGCCTGATGCTGCTGGGCGGCGAGCCGTTCGACGAAGAGCTGATCATGTTCTGGAACTGGATCGGGCGCACTCAGGCCGAGATCGAGCAGGCCCGCACCGACTGGATGACCGGCACCCGCTTCGGCGAGGTCAAGGGGTATGACGGCGCCCCGCTGCCCGCGCCCGAGCTGCCGGCGGTGCCGCTGAAGCCTAGGGGAAGGGCCCGTTGACCTGGGGATATGACGGAGAGCTGGCGGCTCGTGTGCGGGGTGCCGAGAGCCGGCTACTCACTATGACAACCTCCAGCGATCGAGTGCTCGTGCCGCTTTGGTGGGGTCCACGGCGCCTGGCTTGGACACCACCAAGCTCTCGGCGTGCCGAACGGGCGTCTGCGACCTCTTCAACACTCTGAAACCCTGACAGCCCCTCGTTCAGCACTCCTGTTGGTTGATGCGAGGCGTCTCCTGACGTGGCCGTCCACCACTCCCGCAGTCGGTGACGCCGTTGGCGGACAACTGGTCGGCTGCCAGTAGCCCGGCCTTTACCGCCAGACCCGGCGCAGCCCGTGAGGGCGAGCGCGAGGACGCCTCCGATGCCAGCACGTTGCGTTCCGTTGAGTGCGGGGGAACATGCGTCCGGCCCCGCCCGTGGGTGGGGCCGGACGTGTGGGTCAGAGTGGGAGCACGCACGCGGCCGCGACGGCGGCACAGGCGGTGACCGGGGTCAGGGAGCCGCTGATGCGTTCGCGGGCGAAGGTCGTCACGGTTCCCGAGTTCTGGTTCGCGACGAACAGCCAGGTCCCGTCGCGCGTCAGGGCGATGTGGCGCGGATTGGCACCGCGGCACGAGACGGCATCGAGCAGCGTCGCTTGGGCACCTTCGTCGTTCAGTGCGAAGCGGGCGATGCTGTCGTCGCCGCGGTTGGACACATACAGATAGGCGCCGTCGGCTGAAACGATGACTTCGGCGGGGTAGTTGCGCACGGCAGCGCGCCGCCCTGGGGGGACGGTCGGCACGGACGGTCCTGGGGTGACTTTTCCGCTGACCGCGTCAAATCCGCACACGGTGATCGAGTTGTCCAGTTCGTTGGCGACGTACAGGTAGCGCGCCGATGGGTGGAAGGCCGCGTGGCGTGGCCCTGCCCCCGGTCGGGCGGCGGCCCGGGACACGGCGGCGAGCCGTCCGGACGCGGTGTTCAGCAGGTAGGTGTGGAGAGTGTCCGTCCCGAGGTCGATTGCCAGGATGTAGTTGCCTGCCGGGTCGTTCAGCACCATGTGGGCGTGGGGGCCGCTCTGCCGACTGGGGTCGGGGCCAGATCCAGTGTGCTGCACGAGGTCGGTACGGTTCCCGATCCGGCCGTCGGCGGCCAGCGCGTGGACAGCGACGCTGCCCGTTTCGTAGTTGGCTGTCAGGAGATGGTGACCGGCGGCGTGTGTCGTCAGATGACAGGGTCCGCGGCCCCCGGTACCGGCTTTGTTGAGCACGCGCAAACCGCCGTCGGTCCTCAGTGCGGTGACGGAGGCTTCGTATTCGTTGGTCGCGTACAGCACATGCCCGTTCCCGAGCGTGAGGAACGAGGGGTTGGCCATCTGTAGGGATCCGCCGGATGTCAGCTGTCCGGTGGCTGGGTCATAGCGTGCCTGCACGATTCCGGCCCCGCCGGAGGACGTGTAGGTGCCGATGTAGAGCGGGCGAACGGCGGTGCCGGCGGTGTCCGGCTTGAGGCTTGCTGCTGCCTTCCCGGGCAGGCTGAGGCAGCCAGGGAAGGCAGCAGCGGCGAATGCGCCCAGTGCCCGTCGCCGTGGAATGCGGCGAGGGGGTGATGGGGGAAGATGCTGCTCGCGGCGCTCGCTCATGGCGGGGCCTTCCTTGTCGTCGCAGACTGTGGCGGCGCTGCGTCGTGACCCAGGCCGCCGGTGGTGGCGGAGCATGAGGGCGCCGGGCCGGCGGAACCACTTCGCCTGCCCGGCGCCTGGTAGCTACGGGTGGGGCGTTACGGAGACGAGGGAAGGGGGTGCTGCTGGAAGAACTGCCACATCCGGTTGTTGGCGTTGATCTCGTGGGTGACCGTGCCGTTGCCGTTGTCGATGGGTGAGTCCGGCCAGGTGTGGCCCCCGTTGGAGATCGTGTACAGGGCGACGTCGGCTCCGTCGGTGCAGCCGCTGTACACCGACCGCTGGACGTGGGCGCTGACCTGGCTGGTGGTGGCGCTGGTCGCGCAGTGGTTGAGCGACGCCCAGCGTTGCTGGGCCGCGGGTATCGAGTAGCCCCACACGGGTGCGTTGCCACCGCCGTTGTACGGATTGGTCCTGTCCTGCTGGCCGTGGAAGGCGATGACCGGAACGGCCCGGGAGGGGGTGCAGCTGGAGGGGTCGGGCCGGGAGGTGTTCGCGGGATCAGGGCGCCCGGAGCGCAGCCCGGCTACCGGGGCGATCGCGGCGATCTTGCCGGACAGCACGCAGCCGAGGGCGGAACTCATGCGGCCTCCACCGGAGTAGCCGGTGGAGTAGATGCGCGAGGGGTCCAGGCATGCGTTGGTCGTGAGTGTATTGATCACCTGGTTCAGGAAGCCGACGTCGTCGCGGGTGCCGTTGGAGGTGACGTAGGGGACGTTCCAGCTGTAGCCGCTGCCGGCCGGGATCACGCCGGTTGGGGCGGCTATGGCGAAGCCGTTGGCATCCGCGGTGGAGGCCATGTTGCTGTAGGACAGCTGCCCGGATCCGGTGCCCTGGCTGCCGTGCAGGTTCAGGACCAGGGGAAGCCGGGTGCCGGCGGCGCGGCTGGGGATTCGGATGAGGACTTGGTAGGTCCTTCCGCCGTAGGTAACAGGCGTGTTGTACTGGCCGCTGCCCAGCGTGGGTGTGCATGAGCCCGGTGGTGTGGTATCGCTGTCGGGGAGGTGCCAGGTCTGCCAGGGGTTGGTGTTGCGGTCCCAGATTTGCAGGCGGGTACCGTTGGCGGTGTTGCCGCCGGGGACGTCGAGGTAACGGCCGGACTGTGGGTTCCTCAGATGCCCGTCCGCTTCGGGTACCCATTGCTGGGCACCGGAGTTGTTGCAGTCCCACAGCTGGAGCTTGGTGCCGTTGGAGGTGCCCTGGCCGGTCACGTCCAGGCACTTGCCCAGAGCCCGGACCGTACCGTCCGCACCCACCGTCCACCTCTGCGCGCTGCCGCCGTTACAGCTGTACAACTGCACCGCCGTACCGTTCGCCGTCCCAGCACCGGCCACATCCACGCACTTACCCCCCACTCCCGAAATCGGACCGGTGGCGGGGACGGCGGCGTAGGCGGTGGGGCTGGTACTGAGGGTGGTGAGGAGAGCGGCGGCGCTCGCGAGCGCCGCAAGGGTCGTTGTCAGAGTGGGCCGCATGCAAGTGTGCCTTTCGTTTGCGGACGGGTGGGGTGGTTCAGGTGGGGAGGTGCCGGGGGGTGGTGTTGCGGTCCCACAGCTGGAGCTCGGTGCCGTTGCGGTGCCTGCCGAAGTCGAGGCGGGTCAGGCTAAGTCCGTCGTTGACGAAGGTGAGCGTGAAGTACTTCAGGCCGGTGGCGTCGCGGGCGTTCGTCGGGGCGGCTGGCGAGTTCCAGGCCTCGGCGACACCGATGATCGGTGCATGACATCTCCGATGCCAACGTGTGGGGTCGCGCCACCGTAGACCAGGGTCCGCGCCCTGTCCATAGACCGTTCAAGTAAAGGAGCGTTCCCATTGAGCCGGAATGTGTTCTGGCTGGCGCTCTGCCTGCTCTTATGAGGAGATCAGTGAAGTCTTGAGGTCGTCTGGCGCTACTAGTGCGTTCTATCGAAGTGTTGCTGAATCCATTGACACTCCCTTGCCCCGGCTCTAGTTTCCAGGCGGTGCACCCTCCACGCCCGTCCTCGCGACATCGATGTCAGTCGTCCCCACGAGAGGGTTCTGTATGAGACCAAGGAGCCTTACCCGCAAGTCCCTGGCCGTCCTCGCCGCCCTGCCGCTGGCCGCCGCGGGCTGGCTGGCGGCGACCCTCTCTCCTGCCGCCGCGGCCACGCCACAGGACGTCGTCAACTACCTGCAGCAGATCAGTGGCAATCACGTAGTCAGCAGCGTCCACAACAAGGAGCCCCTCAGCAACCCGTCGCAGGCGCATGCCCTGACCGGTAGGTGGCCCGGCCTGTGGGGTGGAGAACTCGGCTTCCGCTCGGACGACCCGGCTGACCGCCAGAGCTTGGTCAATCAGGCCAACGCCGAGTGGAACAGCGGCTCACTGGTCAGCTTGACCTGGCACATGTGCCGACCGGAGGTCGCCAACTGCGAGTTCAACGGCGGCATCTGGCAGACCTGGCACCTCCCCACCTGAACCAGCGAGCCTCCCCTTCGGGGCTGTCCCCGGCCGGACGGCCCCGCCCCCTCCCCGGAGCCGTCGGTACCACCACCGATCAGGAAGCCGTGGCCGCAGGCCGGCGGCGAGGAACGCGGCTCCCACCAGGCCGGCATCGGCGCGCAGCACGGCCCGCTCGATACGTACCCTGCGGCGAACGGCAGCACGGCGTAGGCCGACAGATGGTCCTTCAGCGGCGGGGATGGACGTCGTGTGCCTTGGTCACCGTCGGGTGCGACAGACGCCATCATGTTGGCAGCGGATGCCCGTGCCGGCGACTGCATCGCACTGCGGGGCCCGCACTGGCGACACCGAGAGCTGCCACCCGCCCTCAGGTCGGCACCGCAGCCAGCTCCTCCAGCGCCGAGCTCACCGTACCGAGCACATCGGGTGCAGCGCCCACTGCCGGGTCCGCCGCTCAGCCCAACACACCACAGAACCGCGCTCATCGGGCACCGTGCCGACGATCCTCGCGCCGCCGGTGTCAAGGGCTGCCACGAACCGCTGATGCCACAACTCCCGGGAGGCATCTCGGAGGCGCTCAGGGTCATGACTGTTCTCTGTCCGGATGAATTTGACATCGGCAAGCACAGCATAGACGCCGAGCCGCAACTCTGGGAGTGTAGCGTTTTAGTACCTCCTCGACTGGCGTTCATGCACCTGAAAGCAATCGAAATATGCATCGTTCTAGCTACCGAAGGAGCGACATGCCTTCCCCTACCATTCATGGCCGACAGCAGCTCGCCGCACTCGCCGCCGGCTGCGCCTTGCTCACTGTCCTGGCCACTTCACACACTGCCGGTGCAGGGCCGCAGAGCGTTGCGGTGTCAGGAGTCCGACAGTGGACGACCGACGCCCACACCACCGGCGCACAACTGGGGGCACCCGCTGCCGTCACGTCGGCGGCCGGCCCCGCCGACACCACCGTGCGCGTGAGCCCCGGCCTCAAGTTTCAAAAGCTCACCGGATTTGGCGCGTCCATCACGGACTCCTCAGCGACAGTGCTCTACCGCCTCCCCAAGAAGGACCGGGACGCGCTCATGAAGCAGCTGTTCAGCCCTGATGAGGGCAACGGCTTCAGCATGCTGCGCCAGCCGCTGGGCGCCTCAGACTTCGCCACCTCGCACTACAGCTTCGACGACGTTCCCGCGGGGCAGACCGACTTCGCACTCAAGCATTTCTCCGTCGCCCACGACCGCCCGCAGATCCTGCCCCTGCTCCGCCAGGCGAAGGCACTCAACCCACGACTGAAGATCATCGCCAGCCCGTGGAGCCCCCCGGGCTGGATGAAGACGAACGGGTCAATGATCGACGGCAAGCTCATCGACGACCCGAAGATATACGACGTCTACGCACGCTACCTGGTGAAATCGGTCCAGGCATATGCGTCGGCGGGCGTCCCCGTGGACTACCTCACTGTGCAAAATGAACCGCAGGCACTGCTGCGCACCGACTACCCCGGCACCGGCCTGCCCGTCGCCCAGCAGGCGAAAGTCATCGAGCGCCTGGGCCCTGCCCTGAAGGCGGCCGGGCTGAGCACCAAGATCCTGGGCTTCGACCACAACTGGGCCATGCACCCCTTCGATGTCAAAGCACATGTGGACGCCGGCGAGGAACCCGAGCAGACCTACCCCTTCGACCTGTTGCAATCACGCGCGGCGAAGTGGATCTCAGGCACCGCCTACCACTGCTACTACGGGGATCCCAGCGCCCAGACCGCACTGAAGGCGTCGTTCCCGGACAAGGACATCTTCCAGACCGAGTGCAGCGGTGGCGGAATCACCCGCACCATCGGTGCGATGAACAACTGGTCCCGCAGCATGATCTTCTGGAATCTCGCGCTGGACGAGAATCACGGACCGCACACCGGCGGCTGCACCGGCTGCAACGGCACCGTCACGGTCGACTCGACCAGCAACGCCGTCCGTTACAACACCAACTACTACACCCTGGCGCACTTCTCGCGCTTCACCCGCCCCGGGGCCGTCCGGGTCGCCGCGAGCGTCGCCGCCAGAGAGGGCGACACCACGCCGCTCCAGGCGTCCGCCTTCACCAACCCCGACGGCAGCACCGCACTGGTTCTCTACAACCCCGCCACCTCAGCGCGCACCACGACCATCGCCGCGCCGGGGGTGCAGGTGACCACCGAGGTCGCGGCGGGCGCGACGGTCACCTACACCTGGGGGCGCGGCTGAGTCCGAAGAAGGTCCCGCAGCGCAGCCAACGGGCGCCCTCCTTCAGGGATAGAAGAGCCGCAACCGCAGTTCCGTGGTGGCCTCGACGGCTCGCCTACGAGTGCCTACGGCGCGCCCGGGATTGGCGAGGTCGGCGAGGTGAGCCGTGCGCCGAGCCAGGCGCGGGCGCGCCCAAGGTAGCCTCGGGCAATAGGTGCCTGAGCGGCCCAGGTCTCGAAGCCGTAGGGGGCGTCAGCGACGAGCTTGAGGACGCAGTGGACGCCTGCGTCCCGCAGGCGGCGGGCGTAGTCGCGGTCCTCGTCGGCGAACAGGTCGATGTCGCCCACCCCGATCCAGGTGGGCGGCAGATCGCGAAGGTCGGTGCGGCGGGCCGCGACTGCGTACTGGGGGGTCGGTGGGCCGCCGGGCTCGCTGCCGAGGTAGGCCTGCCATCGGGACCTGTTCAGTGAGTTGTTCCACACCCGGTGTCGCATCCGGTCGAGTTCGCGGCGCGCGGCAGTGCGGTCGTCGAGCACGCCGACGTGTCCGCCGGTCAGCCGGGGTATCGGCGAGCTGGGCATCGCCGGCACGGCGGCGGCCGTCGCCGTGCCGTCCATCACGTCACGGGCATCGGTGTCCGCGAACTGCCCATCCCCTGGAGTGGATCACTCGTCGGCCTCGACTGACGACGACCGACGGCTCGGCCTCCGGACATCGGTCCTCGGCGCGCCGACCCGTACGGAGCCGTCACCCGCACCCCGATGATCGAGGCGCGGGTGACAGGTGGCAGGTGGTTGCTGGTTGATCTCCGCCGGCCGGGGGTGTTCGTGGCCGGCGGACCGGCGGCGCGCCGCTAGGCGAGGCGAATCAGCCCGTGCTCGTCCCAGAAGCGGCAGCGGTGGCTGTCGGCGAAGTCACCGTCGAGCCGTGCACCGGGCAGCTGGAACTGCATGGTCACCTGTCGGTCCTCGTGATAGCCCGGCCACCGCGAACCTCTCGGTGCCCCGGTGTGCAGGAAGGTGCCCCAGCGCGCCCGCATCTCCCGGGCCAGGCGTTGTTGCTCTCTGTTGAGCCCGGTCAGGAACTTCGGGGAGCCGTCCCAGCGGGTGAAGGAGAACAGGTACTCCAGTTCCGTCGTGTGGTAGGCCCCCCAGGAGAAGCCCGGCGTCGCCACCTCCGACGGTGCCGTCGTGTCGGCGAACTCGTACGCGTACACCGGTGTGTGCCGGGCCAGCGTGTTCTCGATCTTCCAGGCCCGGCAGACCCGATCGGGGTCGGAGGCCACGGCGCCGGCCGCGTCGGGCGGTGCCATGTCGTCGTACTGTCGCAGTACCTCGTTCGCCAGGCTCGGGTATGACCTGTGCACCCAGTCCCGGTACGCCTGCGGTGACGCGGGCTGGCTGATGCCCGGGTAGGGGCGGTTCTCGTCGCTGGTGTTGCCGATCAGCACCGGGACCCGGCTGATGCGGCCGGTCTCAATGGCGAGCCGCGGATCCATCGGCAGCGCGTTTCCGCCGATGGTGGGGGTCCCCGGTGGCGGTTCGGGCCGGTCGAGCATCGTTCCGACACCGGTCCTGCGCAGACACGCCAACTGATCGGTGGTGTCCGCGCAGCCGAGCTTCGTCGCGAAGGCGGTCCCCGCCGTCTCCCGCGGGGCGAGTTGCTCCGCGTTGCACGCCCCGCTCTGGATGATGGCCTGCTGAAAGAGGCCCTTCGCCTGAGGCGAGGCCATCAGCCGGCAGACGGCCCGGCCGCCGGCCGACTGACCGCCCACCGTCACCCGGTGCGGATCGCCGCCCAGCGCACGGGCGTTGCGCTTCAGCCAGCGCAGGCCGGCGATCTGGTCCAGGAACCCGTACTGACCTGAGACGCCGGCCTCCCGGGTCAGTGCGGGCAATGCGAGGAAACCGAGCCAGCCCAGCCGGTGGTTGACGGTGACGACGATGCTGCCTGTCTCCTGGGCCAGCGCCTGTGCGTCGTACTGACTGCCCGCCCCGTTGATGCCACCCCCGCCGAAGATCCAGAACAGCACCGGCGCACGTCCGGCCCGGACCGCGGCGGTCTTCGGGCGCCAGACATCCATGTACAGACAGTCCTCGCGCTCGGAGCGCGGTCCGTTGCTGTTGGCCGTCTGCGCGCAGGCCGGACTCGGCGCCGTGGCCTGCCGTACGCCCTGCCACGGGGCCGCGGACCGGGGCGACTTCCACCGCAGCGGGCCCGTGGGCGGCGCCGCGTAGGGCACGGTGCCGAAGAAGTCGGAGGCGCCCAAGTCCCGGCCACGCAACACCCCCTGCTCCGTGCGGAGGGTCGGCGCGGACCCAGGTACCGGTGCGGAGTTGACGTAGGCGGAGATGGAACGGGGGGCGGTGGGAGTGGCGGTGGCTGCTGCGGGGAGCGCGGTCGCGACGAACGTCGCGGTGAGCAGTACGCCCACGGCCGTGCGCGTGTGATGTGCGGCAAGTCGCGGCAGTGGGCGAAGGCGTTGTCCATGTCGGGACAGCACAAGATCCTCCCTGAAGGACCGTCCGGTGGACGGCGTGGGAAACCTGACGAGCTTCTGGCACCTCTGGTCGACCGCGCCGCTCACCGTAATACCCGCTGGACTCTCCGTCCATAGAACGGTTTAGTAACTCCCCTTCCTGGAATGGCGACACAGGCCCTGTGTCACGCTGAACGCCCGCTGGCCGTGCGACGCGAGCTGGCGGATCTCAGCTTGTCGAACCGGTGTACGCGGCAGCCGTGCTGCCCCGTGGTGTCAGCCGGGCGGCCTGGTCCTGGAGCGGCCGGGTCGCCTCGCCCGCGACACTCGAAAGCAGTGTCTGCGCGGCATGGGCGCCGTAGGCCGGGATGTCGCGGCTGACCGCGGTGAGCGCGGGCCGGGTGACCTGCGCGATGGGCGAGTCGTCGCCGGCCACGATTGACAGGTCGCGGGGCACGTCCAGGCCCAGCTCCTGTGCGACGGACAGCCCGGCGACGGCCATGATGTCGTTGTCGTAGATGATCGCCGTGGGCCGCTGCAGGCTGCTGAGCAGCCGCCGTGTGGCACGGGCTCCCTCGTCGCCCGAGTAGTCGGTGTGCGCGATGGTGTGGTCGGCCCGCTGTCCGCAGGCGGCGGTGAAGGCCTCGTCGCGGAGCGCGGTGTGCACGAGCTCCGGGAACCCGGCGATCCGGGCGAGGCTGCGGTGGCCGAGCGCCAGCAGGTAGTCCACCGTCTCGCGGATCGCCTCGCCGTCGTCGGACCAGATCGCGGGCAGGGAACCGGCCGCGCTCGGGTGGCCGATGACCACGGCCGGCATGCCAAGTTGCTCGATCGCTGCCACCCGGGGGTCGTGGGAGTGGAGGTCGACCAGGAAGGCACCGTCGATCCGGCTCTCCCCCCACCAGCGCCGGTAGACCTCGATCTCCTGCTGGTGGTCGCCGACTACCTGAAGCGTCAACGCGTAGGAGCGCTCGGCCAGCGCGCCCTCGATGCCGCTGATCAGCTCCATGAAGAACGGCTCGACACCCAGGAAACGGGCGGGCCGGCACAGGGCCAGCCCCACAGCGCCGGCCTGGGCGTTGTTGAGAGCGCGGGCGGCGCTGTTGGGGCGCCAGCCGACTTCCTCGGCGATGGCGAGGATCTTCTCCCGTGTCTTGTCCGACACCCCCGGCCGGCCGTTGAGGGCGTAGGAGACGGCCACCTTGGAGACGCCGGCCCGGCGGGCAATGTCGGCAACGGTCGGCCGCTTCACTTGCTCCTCCATGCTTAACTGTTAAGTGCACACCTCACCATAGCTGAGCCGGTCGACCACCGAAACTAATTCCGACGCACCCCGTTGACATGCTCGTTAAGCCGCTCCTAGCATCCACATCCCCGGAACTTATCCGGTTAAGCATCGGGCGCGTGCCGGACAGGTGGGACCGCTCCGGTGCCAGACCCCTCCCCGAGAGAACACCTTCCGAGAGGACGTGATCCGGCATGCGAAGACGACCGGTGGCTCTGTTCACCGTGGCGCTGTTCGCGGCCGCCGGCTGCCAGGCGGGCTCGGACGGCGGCGGCACGTCCGACGCGGCCACCGCGCCGGCCGACCCGACGGCGGTCAGCGGCACGATCACCGTGCTGACCAACCGGACCGACATGGTTGAGAGCGGCGCGTACGACGCCTATGCCGAGCGATTCAACAAGATCTACCCGAACGTCAAGGTCGAGTTCGAGGGCTCGACCGACTACGAGGGCGAGACCAAGATCCGGCTGAGCAGTGACGACTACGGCGATGTGCTGCTGATCCCGAACGCCGTCGAGGCCGAGCAGTACCCTCAGTTCTTCGCCCCGCTGGGCGCGGCCAGCGAGCTGTCGAAGAAGTACGACTTCACCGACCGCGGCACCGTGGAGGGCAAGGTCTACGGTCTCGCCAGCATCGCCAGCGCGCAGGGCTTCGTCTACAACAAGGCGGTGTGGGAGAAGGCCGGCATCACCGACTGGCCCAGGACGCCGGACGAGTTCCTGGCCGATCTGAAGGTCATCAGGAACAAGACCGATGCCACCCCGTACTACACCAACTACCACGACCTGTGGCCGCTGACGAACTGGGGCAACGCGGTCGGCTCGACCACCTGCGACCCGGCCGCGTCGGACAACATGGCCGACACCGACGAACTGTGGAAGCCGGGCCAGGAACTGCACACCATCGACAGCCTCCTGTACGACATCGTGGATCAGGGGCTCGCCGAGGAAGACCCGACCACCACCAACTGGGAGAAGTCCAAGGACCTGATCGGCACCGGCAAGGTCGCCACGATGCAACTCGGCTCCTGGGCCGTGACCCAGATGCGGCAGGCCGCGCAGAAGGCCGGCAAGGATCCGGCGGACATCGGCTTCATGCCGTTCCCAAGCCAGAACGGCGATCAGCTGTGCACATCGGTACGGCCGGACTACCAGCTCGCGGTCAACAAACACTCCAACAACAAGGCTGCCGCACGGGCGTGGGTCGACTGGTTCATCAACGAGTCCGGTGACGCCCAGGACGCGTTGTCCATCTCGACGGTGAAGGGTTCACCGCTTCCCGAACCGCTGAAGCCGTTCGAGGCGGCCGGAGTGCGGCTCATCAACATGGACAGCAAAAAGACCGCCGAGGTCAACGCCATTGACAAGGCATCGGAGATCGGTCTGAGCGCCCCGGACTACCGCCAGCACCTCATCGACGTGGCGCGCGGCGCGGCCAAGGGCGATCTCGACTCGGACTTCGCCGAACTCAACCAGAAGTGGTCCGAGGCCAGGGCCGGAATCGGTTGAGCCCACGAGGCGGAGCGCCGCGCCGGGCCGGACGTGGGACGGCCCGGCGCGGCGCGCCCGAGGCCCGCGGGCGCTGGAGACGGAGAGTGATGACCACACCACCTGCCGCCGTGCGCGAGGCGGCGAACACTAGAACCCGGCGGGTACGTGCCGAACGGCCCGGCCGGCCGAATCCACCCGGACCGCGCACCGTGCGGCGCAAGTGGCGGCTCACCCAGTGGGCCTATCTCGCCGCGCCCCTGGCGCTGCTGGTGGCCTTCACCTACGTCCCGGTCGTCAGCCTGATCAGATTCAGCTTCACCGACTGGGACGGGCTCAGCCCGACGAGCAACAACGTCGGCATCGACAACTACACGGAACTGTTCACCCGGCCGGAGTTCTTCAACGTCTTCACCGTCAGCCTCTTCTATCTGGCAGGCGCGTTCCTGCAGATCGTGCTGGCCCTGTACTTCGCGACGGTCCTCAGCTTCAACGTCCGCCTGAGCAACCTCTTCAAGGGCATCCTGTTCTTCCCCTACCTCCTCAACGGCGTGGCCATCGGCTTCGTCTTCCTGTACTTCTTCCAGCCTGGCGGAGCCCTCGACGCGATCCTCGGCACCTTCGGCATCGGCGGCCACCAGTGGCTCGGTGACCCGGACCTCGTCAACACCTCGCTCGCCGGAGTCTCGGTCTGGCGCTACCTCGGCATCAACCTGGTGCTGTTCATGGGCGCCATCCAGTCGATCCCACCGCAGCTCTACGAGGCCGCCATGCTCGACGGCGCGAACCGATGGCAGCAGTTCCGCTACGTGATAGCCCCGGGCATCAAACCCGTGATCAGCATCAGCGCCATCCTGGCGGTCTCCGGAGCGCTGTCCGTCTTCGAGATCCCACTGATCATGACCGGTGGCGCCAACAACAGCGAGACCTTCGTAATCCAGACGCTGAAACTCGCGTTCAACTTCGACAAGGTCGGGCTCGCCTCCGCTGGCGCCGTGGTGCTGCTGGCGATCGTGGTGCTGGTGACCTGGATGCAACGGCTGCTGATACCGGACGAGAGAGTGGAGATGTCGTGACCGCCGTCACCGGACCACGCCGGACCCGCTCCCCGCGCCCCGTCCGCTCCGCCATCGCGGTCTTCCTCAAGTACCTATCCCTGGTACTGGGATCGATCGCCGTGCTGCTTCCCCTGGCCACGATCCTGCTGGGCTCGCTGAAGACCGGCCGGGAGATGGCGAGCGAAGGACCACTGTCACTGCCTCAGAACTGGCTGAACTTCTCCAACTTCGGCACCGCCTTCCGCGACGGAAAGATGCTGGAGGGTCTCTGGAACACCAGCTTCATCCTGTTCTTCTCGGTGCTGGGTACCGTCCTCATCGGCTCGATGACCGCGTACGCCATCGACCGGTTCGCGTTCCGGCTGAAGAAGCTGGTGCTGGGACTGTTCCTGTTCGCGGCGCTGGTGCCCGGGGTCACCACCCAGGTGGCCACCTACCAGGTCGTCCAGAACCTGGGCGCGTACAACACCCGCTGGGCACCCGTGCTGCTCTACCTGGGCACCGACATCATCTCGATCTACATCTTCGTGCAGTTCATGCGCAGCATCCCGATCTCGCTGGACGAGGCGGCCCGGATCGAGGGCGCGAACAGCTTCACCATCTACTGGCGGATCATCCTGCCGCTGCTGCGGCCGGCCATCGCCACTGTCGTGATCATCAAGGGCGTGTTCATCTACAACGACTTCTACTACCCGTTCCTCTATATGCCCTCCCGTGACCTCGGAACCATCTCCACCTCGCTGTTCCGCTTCAAAGGGCCCTTCGGCGCCCAGTGGGAAGTGATCTCCGCCGGGGCCGTACTGGTGATCGTCCCGTCGCTGATCGTGTTCCTGCTGCTGCAGCGCTTCATCTACAGCGGGCTCGCCTCGGGCGCGGTCAAGTGACCGGGGCAGCCCCTCCCCCCCCAACAGAGATCCGGAACTTCGAACCACCACGTGAAGGAGTAGTCGATGTACCGCGCACTGCACGACGGCTGGACACTCAGGGCCGTTGACGACTCGATCGCCGACGTGGCGGCAAGCGTGCCCGGTTGCGTACACACCGACCTGCTGCGCGCCGGCCTGATCGACGACCCTTATCTCGCCGACAACGAGCAGCGACTGGGCTGGATCGGCCGCTCCGCCTGGATCTACGAGACCGGCTTCGACTGGACACCCACCGACGACGAGCGGGCCGACCTCGTCTGCGACGGCCTGGACACCGTCGCCTCCGTGACACTCAACGGCGTACTGCTCGGCACGACCGCGAACATGCATCGCGGCTACCGCTGGCCCGTCCGCGAACTGCTGCGCCCCGGCCCCAACACCCTCCGGATCCGCTTCGACTCGCCCTACGAATACGCGGAGGAGCAGCGCGCCGCTCTGGGCGCGCGGCCCGGCCCGTACGCGGAACCCTTCAACTTCATCCGCAAGACGGCCTCCAACTTCGGCTGGGACTGGGGTCCGACGCTGGTGACCGCCGGCATCTGGCAGCCGATCGGCATCCACACCTGGTCCGGCGCCCGGCTCAGCGAAGTCCGCCCCATGGTCAGCGTGTCCGAGGACGGAACCGTCGGCCGGGTGGACGTGTACCTCGCCGTGGAACGGGCCGGCACCGGTGCCGTCTCGGTCGGAGCGGAGATCGCCGGTGTGCACACCGCCGCCGTGCTGCCCGCGGGCCAGAGCTCCACCACCGTCAGCGTCGAGGTGCCGGAGCCCCGACTGTGGTGGCCGCGGGGATACGGTGAGCAGCCCCTCTACGACCTGACCGTGCGGGCGGGCGAGGACGTCCGGCACGCCGAGATCGGCTTCAGGACGGTCGAGCTGGACACCGAGGCCTTCCGGTTCGTCATCAACGGCCGACCGGTGTTCGTCAAGGGCTTCAACTGGATCCCCGACGACTGTTTCGCCGACCGGGTCACCGAAGCCCGGCTGACCGAACGCTTCACCCAGGCCGTCGACACCGGCGCCAACACCCTGCGGGTCTGGGGCGGCGGGCGGTACGAGTCCGAGGAGTTCTACCGCCTCGCCGATCGTCTGGGCCTGCTCGTCTGGCAGGACTTCCTCTTCGCCTGCGCCGCCTACCCCGAGGAGGAGCCGCTGCGCAGCGAGGTGGAGGCCGAGGCGCGCCACCAAGTGGCCAGGCTGTCGCCCCATCCGTCACTGGTGCTGTGGTGCGGCAACAACGAGAATATTGAGGGCGAGCAGCACTGGGGCTGGCGCGAGCCGCTCGCCGGGCGCAGCTGGGGCGCCGGGTTCTACTACGAACTGCTCCCCAAGATCGTCGCCGAACTGGATCCGACCCGCCCCTACTGGCCAGGCACCCCGTACTCCGGTTCCCCCGAACGCGACGCCCGCGACCCGGAGCACGGCACCATCCACATCTGGACCGTGTGGAACGAGCAGGACTACACCCACTACAGCGACTACACCCCCCGCTTCGTCGCCGAGTTCGGCTTCCAGGGGCCACCCACGCACGCCACTCTGCGCCGCTCCTGCCCCGACGGGCCCCTGGCCATCGGCTCCGGCCACCAGAAGGCGGTCAACGGCGACGACAAACTGCTGACCGGCCTCGGCGCACACCTGCCCCAGCCCCGTGACTTCGACGACTGGCACTACTTCACCCAGCTCAACCAGGCCCGTGCGCTGACCTTCGGCGTCGAACGCTTCCGCGCCCTCATGCCGTACTGCATGGGCACCATCGTCTGGCAGCTCAACGACTGCTGGCCGGTCAGCTCCTGGGCCGCGGTCGACGGCGACGGCCGGCGCAAGCCGCTGTGGTACGCCATGCGCCGGGTCTACGCCGACCGGCTGCTGGCCTTCACCGACGACGAACTCGCCGTCATCAACGACACCGACGAACCCTGGCTCGGTGAGCTGACGCTGACCCGCCAGGACGTGGACGGGCTGATCCTGGCCACGCACGAGTTCTCCGTGTCCGCCGCCCCGCGGTCGGTGGTCCGGCTCTCCCTGCCCGCGCAGACCGCGACCGCGACCCGGCCCGAACGCGAGCTGCTGGTGGCCCGGTTCGACACCGAGCGTGCCCTGCGCTTCTTCACCGAGGACCCACGGACCGCCTTCGCACCCGCACGGTTCGACGCCACGGCGCACCCCTTCGACAGCGGTGTCGACATACGCGTCACCGCCCGCACCCTGCTCCGCGAGCTGGCCCTCTTCCCGGACCGGCTGGACCCCGAAGCCACCGTCGATCAGCAGTTGGTCACGCTGCTTCCCGGCGAGAGCACCACCTTCCGTGTCATCAGCGCACGCGAGCTGCGCCTCACCGACCTCACCTCGTTTCCCGTGCTGCGGTGCGTGAACGAGACCCGCCCCTGAAGACAACCGGACGGCAACAGGCACTACCAGCGCATCCTCAACGACACCCCCACCCCCGGAGGACCGTATGAGATGGCTACGTCCGCTCTCCGGCACCACGGCCGCGGCGACCCTGCTCGGCCTGCTCACCCTGATCGGCACCTCGTCTCCCGCGCAGGCGGCACCGGCCACCGGAGCGCTCACCGGACTCGCGAACAAGTGCGCCCAGGTGGCCGGGGCCGGCACCGCCAACGGCACCCGCGTACAGCTGGCCGGCTGCACCGGCGGCAGCGCCCAGACCTGGACGGCCGGAGACGACGGCACCCTACGCCCTGCTGTTGCCGGCGGGCGTGCTCGTCACCGCCTTCCTGCTCGCCCCGCTGGGCTACGCCGGCTACCTCAGCCTGCGCGGGCCCCGGGTGACCCACCAGTCCAACGGCTTCGGCACCATCCAGGACCGGTTCGTCGGATTCCTCAACTACACCCGGGCACTGCAGGACGACGTCTGGCTGACGAGCTTCGAACGCCTCGCCGTGTACGCCCTCATCACCATTCCGTGCACGCTGGGCCTGGCGCTGCTGTTCGCCCTGATCCTGGACTCCGGGCGGTTCCGGCTCGCCCGCTTCGGGCGTCGGGCACTGCTGCTGCCGTACGCCGCCCGGAGTGATCGCCGGAATCATGTGGGGCTTCCTCTACCTTCCGCAGACCAGCCCCGCCACTTCGACGGCCGACGCCGTGGGGCTGGAGGGCCTCGACCTGCTCAGCCCGGCGCTGATCTACCCCTCGCTCGCGAACATCGCCGTCTGGGGCGCCCTCGGCTTCAACATGATCATCCTGTACACGGGACTGCGCGCGGTCCCCCGGGAGATCGACGACTCCGCCCGCGTCGACGGCTGCGGCGAGATCCGCCTGGCCCTGCTGATCAAGATCCCGCTGCTCGCCCCCTCGTTGGGCCTGACCGGCCTGTTCTCCGCCATCGGCACGCTCCAGGCGTACAGCGAACCCACCGTTCTCAGGCCGCTGACGAACTCCATCTCCTCCACCTACTTCCCGCTGATGAACATCCACCGCGACGCCTTCGAGACCAACCAGCCCAACCTGGCGGCCGCGATGGCCCTCCTGCTCGCCGCCGCGACGATGACCGTCTCGGTCGTGGTGCTGCGGATCATGCGCGACCGAACACCCGCCGGAGGCATCTGACATGGCCAGTGCCGAGCCGCCACGCCTGCCCCGCACCGCGATACCGACGGCGCTGCTCCTGATCGGAGCCGCCTACTGCCTGCTGCCCGTCGGATGGATGATCGTCGCCGCCACCAAGTCCACCGGCGAACTGTTCAGCACCTCGACACTGGCACCGGGCTCCGGACTCACCGAGAACCTCAGGAACCTGTTTGCCTACGAGGACCACATCTACCTGGACTGGGTCGGCAACACCCTGCTGTACGCGCTGGGGGAGCGCTGCTGTCCACGGCCGTCTCCTGCCCGGCAGGCTACGCCCTGGCCAAGTTCGCCTTCCGCGGCCGTGACACTGCCTTCCGGGTCCTGCTCGCCGGCGTCCTCGTCCCCGGCATCACCCTCGCCATTCCGCAGTACTTCGTGATGGCGGAGCTCGACATGGCCAACACCTACTGGTCGGTGCTGCTGCCCAGCGCCATCAGCCCGTTCGGGATCTTCCTCTGCCGGGTCTACGCCGGTGCCGCCGTCTCCACCGAACTGCTGGAAGCTGCCCGCGTCGACGGCGCCGGGGAGACCCGGATCTTCCGCACGGTGGTCGTACCGCTGACGCTGCCGGGACTTGTCACGGTGTTCCTGCTCCAGTTCATCGGCATCTGGAACAACTTCCTGCTGCCCTATCTGATGCTCTCCGACTCGGACGAGTTCCCGCTCACCCTCGGCCTCTACACCATGATCAGCCAGGGGGCGGGCGAACCGACTCTGTACTCCGCGCTGCTCGTCGGCGCTGCCCTGTCCGTTATCCCACTGGTCGCCATGATCCTGTTCGTGCAGCGCTTCTGGCGGCTCGACCTGCTCAGCGGAGGTCTCAAGGGATGACACGGCCGCCTCCGCCCACCAAGGACCCCCTGCACCTGCCCGAACTCGGCTTCGGCGCCGCCGCCATCGCCCGGCGGGAGATCGGCGCCCGCACCGCGCACGACTGTGTCGGACGGGCCTGGGACCTCGGCATCCGCTACTTCGACACCGCCCCCATGTACGGCTCCGGAGTCTCCGAACGCAGACTCGGTGAAGCCCTCGCGCACCACCCGCGCTCGCAGTACGTGCTGTCCACCAAGGTCGGACGGCTGGTCAGGCCCGGCCACCCGGACAGTCGGGGCACCGGCCGCGACTGGGTGTTCGACTTCGGTGCGGACGCCGTGCGGACCTCGGTCCGGGAGAGCCTGCACCGGCTGGGCACCCGCCACATCGACCTGCTCTACCTCCACGACCCCGACGACCACTGGCACGAGGCCGTCACGGCAGCCTGGCCCGCCCTGGCCGAACTGCGCGACCAGGGCCTGGTCCGGGCCGTCGGCGTCGGCATGAACCAGGCGGCGATGCTCACCGAATTCGTCCAGCACGCCACACCCGACGTGGTGCTGATGGCCGGTCAGTACAGCCTGCTCGACACCACCGCCCTTGACGAACTGCTGCCGGCCTGCCTGCGCCGCGGTGTCCGTGTCGTCGTCGCCCAAGCCCTGCACGGCGGCCTGATCGACGGCGTCCCGGACGCCTCCTTCCACTACCGCCCGGTCGACTCCGCCACCCGCGACACCGCCCGCCGCATCGCGGAGGTCTGCCACGGCCACGGGGTGCCGACGGCCGCCGCGGCGATCCAGTTCCCGCTGGGCCACCCGGCCGTGACCACCGTCCTCACCGGCCCGCGGACCCCCGGACAGACGCGGCAGAACGCCGCCTTGATGCGGCGGCCGCTGCCCCCGGAACTCTGGCACGACCTGACCACCGCCGGACTGCTCCGCGAGGACGCCCCGATTCCCGCGACCAGCGGCACCCTTCCCGCACCCCAGGAGGACCACCCTCGATGACCCACGTGCTGATCCTCGCCGGCACCGGCCGCTACGGCGACCAGTGGCACGACCACGCCGCGACCTCCCGGGAGATCGCCCGCGTCCTTGAACCGCTCGGCGTCGCCTGGACCGTGCTGGGCACCGTGCCCGCCGCGTTCGAGCGACTGGAGACCACCGACCTGCTCGTCGTCAACACCGGAAGGGGCCCGGACCCGGCCGACGCCGGCACCACCACGGAACCGGAGGCCGAGTGGAAGCAGGCACACGCGGCGCTGATCCGCTATCTGCGGTCCGCCCGCCCGGTCATCGGCGTCCACAGCGCCGCCCTCAGCTTCCGTGACGTGCCCGAGTGGGGAGAGCGGATCGGTACCCGATGGATCACCGGCCACTCCATGCATCCCCCGCTGGACACCGCACACGTGGAGGTGGACCCGGCCGGGCGGCACCCCGTGACCCAAGGCTTGGCCTCCTTCGACGTCACCGACGAGCGCTACACCCGTCTCAAGGTCGACGAGACCGCCGTACGGCCCGTCCACCACCTCCACCAGGACCGCCGCCATCCGCTCGTCGTCCTCACCGAACACCACGGTCGGCGCACCGTCTACGACGCCCTGGGCCACGACACCCGCTCCTACCGATCGCCCGAGCGGTGCCGGCTGCTGCTCCGGGAGGCCGCCTGGGCCCTCGGACACGACGACGAGGCGGTACGGGAGCTGTGACCACCCGGGGAAGTACTTCCATGACCTCGTACATCGTCGAGAACGTCCACATCTTCGACGGCATCGGCGAACACCGCAGACCGGGCTCGGTCCGTGTCACCGCCAACCGCATCACCGCAGTGGGCGAGCCCGGCGTCACCCTCGAACGGCCGGACGACACCCACGTCGTGGACGGCCGCGGAGCGACCCTGATGCCCGGCCTGACCGAGCCGCACGGGCATCTGAGCTTCCCCGACGGACGGGCGGTGGAGTTCACCACGGTGCCGCCCGAAGAAGCCATGATGACCGCCGTCCACAACGCCAGGACCGTCCTGGACTGCGGCTACACCAGCGTCTTCTCCGCCGCCGCCCTGCACCCCCGGGTCGACGTCGTACTCAAGAAGGAGATCGACGCCGGACGGACACCCGGCCCCCGCTACCTCGCCTGCAGCCCGGAGATCACCGTGACCGGGGCGCTTCGTCCACCAGCTCCCCGCCTTCGCCACCGCCGGATATCGCGCTTACGCCGTCGACCTGCCCGGACACGGATTCGCCGCCAAGGGCCCCGGCATCGACTGCACCCTCGCCGGGTACGCCCGGTTCCTGGCCGGTTTCGTCGACAGCCTCGACGCCCCCCCGGGTCACGGTGGCCGGCAGCTCGCTCGGCGGGGCCGTCGCAGGCCGCTACGCCGCCGACCACCCCGAGCGGATCTCCGCCCTCGTCCTGATCGGCAGCATGGGCCTGGTACCGGTCGGCGCCGAAGGCGGCGGCCGTATCCCCGCCGGCGCGACGAACCAGAGCCGGCAGGGTGTGGCGGCCAAGCTCCGCCGCATCATCCACGACCCGGCCCTCGTGACCGGCGCCATGGAGGAAGAGGAGTTCCTGGTCAACAACTCACCCGGGGCGGCCCAGTCCTTCGCCACGCTGGCCGCCTACATCCGCGAGCGCCTCGACGCCGACGTGATGGGCGACGAACTGCGGGAGCTGGCCGCCCGGCTGCCCGTCCTCCTGGTCTGGGGCACACAGGACCGCACCGTGCCGCCGGCGGTCGGGCGGGCCGTACAACAACTCCTCCAGGAGGCCGAACTCGCCATGGTGGAAGACGCCGCACACACCGTCTACTTCGAGAAACCTGACGTCTTCAACCGGCTCGTCCTAGACTTCCTCGCCGCCCACAAGGTCCGTCCGTGAACGGGCGGGACCGTGCGACCGGACGCGTCCTGGCCGACGTCGACGGCCCGGTCGGACGGGTGACCCTGTCCCACCGGGCCAAGCACAACGCCCTGTCCCTGCCCATGATCGACGACCTCGGCGGCGTCCTCGCCGGGCTCGCCGCCGAGGAGGCCGTGCGCGTCGTCGTCATCACCGGCGACGGCCCCACGGCGTTCTGCGCCGGAGCCGACATCACCACGTTCCAGGACCCGGTGGCCAGCGCCACGCAACACCGCCACTACCAGGGCGCCCAGGACACCGTCTTCCGCACCCTGCACCAACTGCCGAAGCCGACCATCGCGTTCGTCCGCGGCTACTGCTTCGGCGCGGCGTCACCCGGCCACCCTGTGCGACCTGCGCATCGCCGACGAGACCGCCTGCTTCGCGCTGCCCGCCGCCCGGCTGGGCCTGTCGTACCCCTCCTACGCGGTGCGGCGCCTCGTCGAGGCGACAGGCCCCGCCGTCGCCCGGGAGATGCTGTACACGGCACGCCGCTACACCGCCGACGAAGCGCTGCGGGCGGGCCTGGTCACCAGTACCGGAGGAGAACCGGCCCTGAGGGAGAGCGCTGCCGCGATCGCGGCCAACGCGCCGCTGTCCGTGCGGGCCGCCAAGCTCGCGATCGAGCGGGCCGCCGCCCCCGCCGACGTCACCCACGACGGCGGTACGGAACTGGCGGAGCTGGAGGACGCCTGCTGGGCCAGTCAGGACTTCCGGGAGGGACAGGCGGCCTTCCGCGAGCGCAGGGCTCCGGAGTTCCGGGGCGTGTGACCGCCGACCGGCACGTGGTCTAGACGATCGGCGGAGCGGTGGAACCGCGAGGCACCAGACGCGGCGCCTGGGCCGCGTGCGACTCGACCTCCCGCGATGCCATCACCTCGAAGAGCGTCTCCGCCACATCCGCCCCGAACGAGAAGACGTCGTGCTGCATCGCGGACAGGGACGGCCGGGTGAGCTGACACAGCTGCGAGTCGTCCCAGGCCAGCAGGGACACGTCCCGCGGAACCGACATGCCGAGCTCGGACGCGACACCCAGTCCCGCGACAGCCATGAGGTCGTTGTCGAACACGATGGCGGTCGGGCGCTCGGCCGACACCAGCAAGGTGCGGCACGCCCTGCTGCCCTGGTCCGCGGAGAAGTCGGCGACCACGGTGCGCCCCTGAACGCCGAGCTCCCGGGCCGTCTCCGTGAACGCCTGGGTGCGGATGGCGCTGTGCCCCAGCTCGGCGGGGCCGCCCACCCGGGCGATACGGCGGTGGCCGAGCGCGGCGAGGTAGCGCACGGCCTCACCGATCGCGGCCGCGTCGTCCGTCCACACCGACGTGAACGGGCCCGCGAGCGAGGGGTGTCCGACCACCACGGCAGGCAGGCCGAGTTCGGACAGCGCGGCGATCCGCGGGTCGTTCACCCGCAGGTCGACCAGGATGGAGCCGCTGACCCGGTTGCCCTGCCACCACTCCCGGTGGACCTGGGTCTCCTCGTCCGGTTCCACCAGCCGTAGCAGGAGCGAGCAGGAGCGTCGCGCGAGGACGCTCTCGATGCCGGAGACGAACTCCATGTAGAACGGTTCGAGACCGAGCATGCGGGCCGGCCGGGCAATGGCCAGACCCACCGTGTGCGGGGCCCGGCCCGACAGCGACTGCGCGGCCTGGTTCGGGCTCCACCCCAGCTCCCGTACGGTTCTCAGGATGCGTTCCCTGGTCTTGGCGGACACCCCCGGTTTGTCGTGCACCGCGAGTGTCACCGCGGCCGGTGATACCCCGGCCTCCCGGGCGACATCCCTGATGGTGGTTCTGCGTCCGCTCTCCGAGGAGGCTGCCGACCGACTCACAGACTTTGTCCACCTTCGTGTCGTCGTGTGCCGGCCCGCCAGGACTCGAGGTCCTGAGGATCAGCAGTGGTAGAGCGTGCCAGCATCTGGGCGGCCGATCTCGTCCGATGCGACCGGTGGACGCGGAACCGCCTCATTGTAAGCGATTGCACGGTGCTTGCTAAGTGCGGTGTCCGTCGCGAGTTCACCGCCGACTCGACGTTCGGAACCCCGGGAGCGGCCGGTTTTCCCGATCAACTCAAACGTTTTATGGACAGAGCTCAAACCCAGCTCCTAACCTGGCACGGACCCGCCGCCGCGACCGTTGTGGACGCCGGCGCCCGATGCAGAGCCGAGGAGAGCGCCCCGTGTCTGACATCCCCCCGCCGCCCAGCCGTGCCGGACAGCTCCCGGAGGACTTCAGCTTCGGAGTGGCCACCTCCGCCTACCAGATCGAGGGTGCCACCGCTGCCGACGGCCGCACAGACTCGATCTGGGACACCTTCTGCCGCGTCCCCGGAGCGGTGGCCGGCGCCGAGACCGGCGAGACGGCCTGCGACCACTACCGGCTGATGCCACAGGACGTCGACCTGATGGCGGGCCTGGGAGTGGACACCTACCGCTTTTCGGTGTCGTGGCCGCGGGTCCAGCCCGGTGGCACGGGCGCGGCGAACCCGGCGGGCCTGGACTTCTACGAGCGGCTCGTGGACCGACTGCTGGAGAAGGGGATCGACCCCTGGGTGACGCTCTACCACTGGGATCTGCCACAGGAGCTGGAGGATGCCGGAGGCTGGCCGAACCGGGACACCGCCCACCGGTTCGCCGACTACGCCCTGCTCGTCCTCGACCGGCTCGGTGACCGTGTCACGTCGTGGACGACGCTGAACGAGCCCTGGTGCGTGGCGATGTACGGGTACGCGGACGGGATGCACGCGCCGGGGCGCCGCGACCGCGGCGCGGCCATGCACGCCGTCCACCACCTTCTGCTGGGCCACGGCGAGGCCGTACGCCGGATGCGGGAGCGCTCCGGAGCGGCGCACCGGTTCGGAGTGACGCTCAACCTCACGCCGAGCCTGCCTGCCACCGACAGCCCACAGGACGCCGCGGCAGCCCACTGGGCGGACGGCCTCGGGATCCGTATGTACCTCGACCCACTGCTGACGGGCCGGTATCCGGCGGACGTGATCGAGGGGCTCGCGCGCGAAGGCGTGGTGCTGCCGAGACGCGAGGGTGACGCGGAGGTCATCGCCACGCCGCTGGACATGCTCGGGATCAACTACTACTACAGCGAACGGATCCGTGCCGACGGGGCCGCGGTCCGTGCAGGGAACAGGACGGCCCTGGGCTGGCCGATCACCCCGGGCGGGCTGACCGACCTACTCGTTCGCGTCCACCGCGAGTATCCGGCCGTGCCGTTGGTGATCACCGAGAACGGGGGCGGCTTCCCTGACCGGGCGCCGGAGGCGGGGCCGGTGCGCGACGAGGACCGCATCGCGTTCCTGTCGGCGCACATCAACGCGGTTGCCGACGCCCGTGCCCGGGGCGTCGACGTGCGCGGGTACTTCGTGTGGACCCTGCTGGACAACTTCGAGTGGGCCCACGGCTACGGCCCCACCTTCGGACTCGTCTCGGTGGACCGGGACACCATGGAACGGACACCGAAGCAAAGCGCCCTGTGGCTGCGGGAGTTCCTCCGGCGGCGCACCCGGGCGACCTGAGCGCCGCCCCCGCGCCCGCGACAACGCGGTGAGGGCCGTCCTACATGCTCGGACGGCCCTCGGGGGCGTACCCCTGGCTAGGTGGGTAGGTGCCAGGTCTGCCAGGGGTTGGTGTTGCGGTCCCAGATCTGGAGGCGGGTGCCGTTGGCGGTGTTGCCGCCGGGGGCGTCGAGGTAGCGGCCGGACTGGGGGTTTCTGAGGTGGCCGTCGGTTTCGGTGGTCCATCTCTGGGCTCCGGAGCCGTTGCAGTCCCAGAGTTGGAGTGGTGTGCCGTTGGTGGTGCCCTGTCCGGTGACGTCGAGGCATTTGCCGAGGGCGCGCAGGGTGTTGTCGGTGGCGACGGTCCAGGTCTGGGCGGTGGAGCCGTTGCAGTCGTTGAGTTGTACGGGGGTGCCGTTGGTGGTGTTGCCGCCGGCGACGTCGATGCACTTGCCGCCGACGCCGGTGATGGCTCCGGTGGCGGGTGTGCCTGGTCCGCCGCTACCCGGGACCGTGAACTGCCCCTGGTTCAACACCCGTGAGTTGTTGAACGTGGTTTGCAGCCGGGAGGGGGAGTTGGCCGAGGTGAGGAACTCCGACCAGATCATGAACCAGGACCACCGCGGCTGGGACGCGAGCTGAGAGGGGGTGGGCACGGCGCCGACCTCGGCCAGCGAGATGGGCTTGCCGTGAGCGACGTTGAGCAGGGCCTGGTACCAGTTGTTGCCCGGCCAGGTCTGCAACCAGGGGTCGAGGCTCGCGACATCCACGTAGTTGTCGCCGGGGTAGAAGCCGGGAACCCCGCCCGAACCGCCGTTGGCGTTGGTGTCCTTGACGTTCCACACCCAGACGATGTTGTCCAGGCCCTTGGCGTCCAGGTAGTCGCGGGTGATCTGGAACAGCCGGGCGCTGCCGTTGGTGCCGGGGCGTCCGCCCCACCAGGCCCAGCCCTCGTTCATCTCGTGCAGCGGCCGGAACAGCACCGGGATCCCAGCGTCCTCCAGTTGTTGGAGGTAGGGCACCACGGCGTCGAGCCTGGACTTGTAGGCGTTGTTCATGGAGGTGCCGTTGGTGATCAGCTGCCGCCACTCGTTGTCCGAGAGCCGGGAGCCGTTGATGCCTCCGTTGAACTCGCAGCTCGCCACGTCCGGGCGGCACATGTGCCAGGTAAGGCTCACCAGTGAGCCGTTGGCCCACTCAGTCTTCGCCTGGTTGATCAGGGTCTGGCGGTTGCCGATGTCGGATGCCCGGAAACCCAGTTCCCCGCCCCACAGGCCCGGCCACTTCCCGGTGATGGAGTGAGCTTGCGCGGTGTAGTGGGACGGGTTGCTCAGCGGCTCCTTGTTGTGGACGCCGCTGATCACGCGACTGCCGCTGATCTGGTTCAGATAGTTGATCACGTCGTCCGGTGTGGACCGGTCGAACTGGGCTGCCGCCGGAGCGGGTGCGGGAGCCGCCTGGGACGGCGACGAGACCAGCCAGCCGGCGGCGAATGTCGCGAAGGCCAGGAGAACAGCCATGCGTTTGTGCGAGCGGATCTTTGATCTCAAGGGGAGAGACCTCTCTTGAGTGCCATGGAGTCAACTCACCACGACCGGCGGGCCGCTGGTGGATGTGCCGATCTGACATCGATGTCACACGCTGCTCCCCGGGGAGCGAATTGGAAGTTAGAGCCCCGTCCAGGCTGTGTCAACGGATTGGACGCCCCGTCACTAAAACGAACAAGTAAGTCATCCGGTTCGTACAGCTATGCTCGGTACCGGCGATTGCCGGTACCGGGCGTACGCGTGCCACCGGGATGCCCAGCGGTCATGCGTCGCGGCTCGCCCCGGCCGTGCAGGACATGGCCGCCGGGGTCGAGCGGGTCCGGCCAGCCGCAAGGCGGGGGACCCGGCACGGCGGGCCGCCTGGCAGGACCCGGTAAAACTGTTCCGACATCTTGCCCGTACCGGGCAGAACGTCGAGGTGTGCGGCAGGTGTTCTTCGCCGCCAAGGAGGTGGGACGGACTGGACAGGGGCGACGGCCCGCGTGATCGCCTACCACTACCAGCAGGCGGCGCGGGCTACACTTCGCAAGCCGACGCGGGACGAACTCCCTTGGAACTGGATCGGGCGCACTCAGGCCGAGATCGAGCAGGCCCGCACCGACTGGATGACCGGCACCCGCTTCGGAGAGGTCAAGGGGTATGACGGCGCCCCGCTGCCCGCGCCCGAGCTGCCGGCGGTGCCGCTGAAGCCTCGGGGAAGGGCACGTTGACCTGGGGGTATGACGGAGAGCTGGCGGCTCGTGTGCGGGGTGCCGAGAGCCGGCTACTCACCATGACAACCTCCAGCGATCGAGTGCTCGTTGGGCCCCCTGACCCGGTGCTGACCCTACTGACGGTCCGTCAGTTTCGATCCGATCTGCGCCTGCGTCGCTTCAGCGAGTGCAGCGGCCTCAAGGTCGGAGCCGCAGTCGAGCAGACACCGCTTTGGTGGGGTCCACGGCGCCTGGCCTGGACCCCACCAAGCTCTCGGCGCCCAGGGTTGTAGACAGGCGACAACCCCTCTCCTGGAAGGCTGAGTGCGGCCCTGAGTCCGCCGAGGCGCACCTCAATCTCGAGGCCCCTGAGCTCCCGAGTGCTGTCTCCGCCGGCTGAGCACGATGGGGCGCGTTGCGCACCTAGACCGCCCCCTCTATCTCGCTCGAGCGTGATCAATCGATAACGTGCACATTTACACAGGGGTTAGTGTCAACATGATCGCAAATCTCATCGGATCGTGCTGCACATGCGAAAGAGTCGACCCCTTGGTGGTGGTCGACTCTTCGCGAGTCGTGTAGCGCGCCAACGCTTCCGACTCGAAATCCCTGTTCAGCTGTGGTTGGAGCCATAGAGACAGGGTGCCGTCGCGATGAGCGGCGGCCCGCTGGATGCTGTCAGGTACACCGGCATTCCCGCAAGCTTCTTCGAGACGGAATGAATCCGACCTTCCCCTAAATGATCTCCCGAGCGCAGGGGCATCGCCTACCCGTACACAGAGCTGCTGGTCAGGGGTTAATTTAATTCGTCTCATGCCGTATGCGGTGTGCTTGTTGATGCGGGACTGAAACGCATCATCCGTGAACTGCATGCTGTGGCAGGCGTCGAAGTGGCAGGATGCTGTGCGCCTTTCCGGTAGCGCCAACTACCGCTGGGCGTCTGTTGGTTGGAGCCGCAAAATTCCCCTCACGCAGGGGAACATGGAGACATTGGAGCGCCATCGGTGGAAAATCTTCATCCTGTCGTGGGAAGCGGGGTGTGAAGCGGTGACACGCCCCCAAAAACAGGTCCCGGACCACTTGAGCCCCCTGGGCAAGCTCGCTATCGCGTTACGCGAAGGACGGAAGCAACGCGGTCTTTCCTTTGCTGAACTCTCGGAACAGACGCGAGACTATAGCGCTACGACTCTGCAGCGAGCGGCGTCCGGCGCCGTGGTCCCCAAGCTGGAGGCGGCTCGCGCTTTCGCGCACGCGTGCAAGCTGGACGTTGACGAGATAGATCGTCTGTGGCTCGATGCCTACCGTGCGCGGAAGGGTGGTCGAACCACCACGGGCGAGGCACCACGACCTCACCTCATCAGAGATTTCCCGGACCTCTCCGCTGCCCTCGCAGAGTTGCGTCTGTCCCACGGAGCGCCTCCCTACCGACTCATGGAGCAAAGGGCACGTTCCGCCGGCCTCGGGTTGTCGCGCAGTACCGCATGCAGGATTTCCGAGCGACGTCAGACCCCAGCGTCGGTGACGTCCATGCGGGCATTCCTCATCGGGTGCGGACTGCCTGATCGCCGTCACACCGTATGGCTCGACGCCTGGCAACGGGCGCAGCAGCACACCGACTCCGTCCATCAGACGATCAGGCGCGATGTGGAGGAGCTTCAGGTCGAGATTGCGGGGAACTCCAAGGGCGAGGTCTCGCAGGAGAGGGCACGGCGTCTGCTCCGCAAGGCGGAATTCGACTCCCTGGAGCGCTATCGCGGCTTCGAGGAGCCCTGGACAGTGGAATGCCTGCGCTGCGGCGCCACCTTGCGTGTCAGGCTCTCCGACGCCGTGATGGGCAGGGCCACGTGCGCGGACTGTCCCGAGTTGAATGAACGTGTCCGCGAGGCCTGGGGTGAACTTCTACAGAACCGCTCAGGCGTGCTCAGCCGTCGAGAGATGCTTGTTCTACGCGCTGCCACACTTTTGGATGCACGCCTGCGGCGTCGTCAGCTGGACGTACCCGTGCTCGTGGCCGACAGGACGGCCGCCACCGTGCTGCGTTCCGCCACGTGGCATCGAGCCCTGGACGCCGTATTGCGGCGCCGCCTTCGTCGGGAGTTCAACCTCGAAGTATTTCTGGTTGCTGACTACGACACGCGGGGCGCGCGCGGAGTTGGCCCTGGCCAGCCCCGACTTGCTATGGACGCGGGCCTCGTGGACGGCATCCAGGGAAAACACCGGGACGAGCCTGAGTTGCCTGCCGAACCACGCCACCGCCGGCCCGAGGTTCCCGTCCGAGCACTTTCGGCGGTTCACGACGACATTGCAGCGGCCTGGGACAACGAGTCCCCGCCGCCCTCGCCAACCAACAGCGGAGTCTGAGCCCCACCGGCTGCGGCCTCCGGTGCATGTCGCGGCGACACGCAGGCTCTCGCCTCAGCGTCTTCAACGCACGGTCAGCAATTCACGGACCGACCCCACCGCCGATCGATCGGCCCGAACGGGCACCAGAAACCGTGGCCGCCAGCGACACCGCCGACCAGACCACCACTGATCCTCGTCACACGAAAGAGCCTCACTATGAGCGAGCCCGACCTTCCCACCCCCGTCCGGCAAGACTCCAGCCGGCTCACCAGGGCCACGGCATGGATCCACCGACGCCGCAACGCTGTCCTCTCCAGTGCTCTGCGCGGCGCTTCCTACGCCGCTGGCGGAGGCATCGTCGGATTCGGCTTCTGGTGGCTCCAGCACCAACTCTGACAAGCACTCGTCGAGCGGCAGTGCACGGCGCTGTCAGAGGTCATTCGGGCAGACATGCCGTCTGCCACGGATTGCCGAAGGCGGCGTCCCGAGCCGTCGCCCTCGGGTGCTCGGCGCGACGTCCCGAGTCATGGGTTGGGCATCTGAGGGGTGCCGGGCGGCGGACCTGGCATGGCCCGGGGCCGCTCCACCTGAGGCGCTCTGCGAGAACGCCGGGATATCCAAGAAGCCGTTGTACCAGCTCTACGACAGCAAGGACGCTCTGTTCTTTGCCGCACTGGAGCGCAGCATCGTCGACGACTCGGCCTTCTTGCTTCCGCCACCGGTCTTCAGCACCAGCCCGCATCGCGGCGGCCCGTCTCAAGCGGGAATCTGGAGGGTGTCTTCCATGCCGAGGCAGAAAGCGGCATCGCGACCGACGCAGACTTCCTCACCCGCGCGCTGATCACCCTCTACGACGGAGCCATGTCGCGCTACTGCTCGATAAAGCCAACTCCCGGGCCGCCCGATCTTCATGCAAGGTGGCCTGTCAGGCTGCGGACCCCGTAGGTCGCAACCGCCTGCCGCAGCTGCTCGTCCTGGACAAGGTGACGGCTTCCCAAATGCTCAATGAGGCATCCTCCTGGCCCCGGTGCACCCACGATTCTGGTTCACAAGGCGCTGGCTGCGCTGGTCGGCAAGTGGAGCCGTATGCCGCTTGCTTTGCGCACCTTGCCCATGCCGACCGCTCGGTCTACTTGACCGCCCTCCGGCCCGGCGCGGATCTCGACCACCGCGGCACCTCCTTCACGGCGGAGCTACTGAGTTCGCTCCTCGCCGCTGTCACCGCACCGTCCATGAGGCGACCGGTCATGGGACAGGCGCAGTTCAGCGAGGCCCGGTTCGACGGGGACGCCGAGTTCAGCCGGTTGAAGATCAGCGGTGATGCGGTGTTCACCGAGGCGGCGTTCGGCGGCGCCGCGCTGTTCGCCGGGGCCGAGATCGAAGGTGCTGCCGAATTCGGCCGAACGACGATCGAGGGCAAGGCTCTGTTCCAGAAGGCGAAAATCAAAGGCCACACCTCGTTCCAAGAAGCGACGGTCGACGGCGACCTGATGTTCATGAATGCTGAGCTCTGCGGTGCCGCGTACTTCGGCCATGCGGTGATCGCGGGCGAAGCCTGGTTCGCCGGGGCGGAGATCCGCGGTGACTGCCAGTTCGATCTTGTGAGCATCCGGGACGGCGCCTATTTCGGTACGGCCCAGATTTACGGTGACGTGCACTTCGATCAGGCGCAGATTGAGAAGGGCGACGTCAACTTCGCCGGAGCGACCGTACATAGCGCCGGCGCCGCATTCCGCGATGCATGGATCGGCGGAAACGTCCTGTTTGACGATGTAACGATCGACGAGGGAGCCGTCTTCGATGGGGCCAGGATCCGCGGTCAGGTTCGCTTCGAGGGGGCCGGCGTGGGTGAGGGTGCCTTCTTCGACGATGCTGAGATTGGTGGTGACGTATGGTTCCGCGGGGCTCAGTTCGGCACCGACCTCACTTTCCGCAAGACCGTGTTCGAACGAGCCACGGGCGTGGGACCGCTGGCCTGTACGGGGACACTGGATCTCTCAGAGGCGGTGTTCAACAGCGCCGTGATCATAGAGGCGTCGGCCAGTGCGGTGTGCTGCCGGCGGACACGGTGGATGTCGTCGGCGACGCTGCGGCTGAGGTACGCGTCGGTGGATCTGAGCGACGCGGTGGTGGAGTACCCGTTGACCGTCGCCGCCCTGCCCCGGCCCTTTGCCCTGGGACGCAGGGACATGGCCGAACCCGGTCTGGCTGACTCCCGCGTGCAGGTGGTTTCGCTACGGGGAGTGGACGCGGCGTACCTCGTACTGAACGGCGTGGACCTTTCAGCCTGCCTGTTCGCCGGAGCCGTCCATCTGGACCAGTTGCGTCTGGAGGGGCGATATCGCCTGGAAACCGTCCCGCCGGGACTGCGGTGGCGGGACGCGAGGCCGGTGCGGTGGACGCCCCGCCGAGTTGTCGCCGAAGAGCACCACTGGCGAGCCAGCCGCACCGCGGACGCCGACGGGTGGACGCCCGCCCCTCCGCAGGTGGATGTGTTGGAGCCGGCCGCGCTGGCACCGGTGTACCGTGCGCTGCGCAAGTCGCTCGAAGACGGCAAACACGAGCCCGGTGCTGCCGACTTCTACTACGGCGAGATGGAGATGCGGCGCCATGCCGACGACATCCCCCGTGGCGAGCGGAGCCTGTTGACTGCCTACTGGGCGCTGTCTGGCTACGGCATGCGCGCTTCCCGAGCCTTCGGCTGGCTGCTCGTGGCCATGACCGCGACCGTGCTCGTCATGATGCTGTGGGGGTTGCCCCGGCAGGACCCGACGACCCAGAGCACCGGCAGCCTCGTCGGCCGCACGATCAGGATGACCACCGAATCACCCGACCTCGCCAACCCCGACGGACCGTATGGAGAGCGGCTGTCGGGCGAGAGGTTCGACAAGTCCCTGCGGGTGGTCGTCAACTCGGTGATCTTCCGATCCTCCGGTCAGGACCTGACCACCACCGGCACCTACACCGAGATGGCCTCTCGCCTTGCGGAACCAGTACTGCTCGGACTCGGGCTGCTCGCCATCCGAGGCCGCATCAAGCGGTGACCGAACATGCCGACAGCACCGGGCCGACGCACCGGCGCGATGGTGAGCACACGTTGGGGTGAATCCGTCGCTATTGCACCAACGCTGTTGCCAGGAGCAGGAGTTCATTTCGAGTCCCGGACGTACTGTTGTCTCGGACGGCGGTGAATACGGCGGAAGCCGTCGTCACTCTTGGTGGACCCCGGGCACGCGATCAGCTGGCGACGCTGAACCACCCCGGCCGCACCTCGGCGAGAAGCGGCCGCAGGGACCGCAGCGCGGTCCGAAGGTCCTCATCCGTGACGTCAAGAGGCTCCGGCAGGCTCAGCCCGTACCAGCGCAGCCGCCAGAGGTCGAAGATTTCGCTCCCGTCGGCTGCGAAGTCCACATCAACCTCAGCGCCGTTGTCGCATACGAAACGGCACCCTGCCCCATGAACCGTGTAGGAGTAGGTGTCGATCTGCCCACTCCGGCTGATCCGGCGCGAACGGACCAGGCTGAGAACATCCGCGAGTCGCACAAGCGAGGGGATCGCCGCCCTCATGGCCTCGTCCACCGTGTTCAGAGCGTCGACGTAACCGAGCACGAGCTCCCGTGCATCCCCAACCCGTTCCATATGGCGCCATCCCCCTGAGCCCGTGGCTGAAGGGATTGTTCCATGGGCCGCCAGCGTCTCCGCAGGACGGCGTTCTGAAACGATCAGTTGGGCCAGCCGATTCCCTGGGGGCCGGCGTGGCATGGTCTGAACACGTGCTGGTGCGAGACGGGGTCCCGCTTGCCTGCCGGGATTGGGGTGGGTCGGGACAGCCGATCGTGTTGCTGCACGGCCTGGCCGGTCACGCGGGTGAATGGGACGTGCTGGCACGGAACTTGAGCTCCAGGTATCGGGTCGTTGCGGTCGACCAGCGCGGGCACGGCGCCAGCGAGCGCCACCCGCAGGACGTCTCCCGCGCCGCCTACGTCGCCGACGTCACCGCCGTTGTTGACCAGCTGGCCCTGCAACGGCCCGTCCTGGCCGGCCAGTCCCTAGGCGGGCACACAGCGATGCTCACCGCCGCCGCGCACCCCGGACTTGTCCGCGCGCCCGTGCTCGTCGAGGTCGGCCCAGGCGGTCCCAACCCGAACGTTCCCGCGGACATCGGCGCATGGCTCGATTCGTGGCCGACACCGTTCCCCTCACGCGAAGCGGCGGCCGCGTTCCTCGGCGGCGGACCGGTCGGCGCAGGCTGGGCAGCCGGACTGGAAGAACACGACGGCGGATGGTGGCCTCGCTTCGACCGGGACGTAATGGTCCGCTCGCCGGCAGAGAACGCCCGACGTTCCTTCTGGCACGAGTGGGGTCAGGTCACGTGCCCCACGCTGGTCGTCCTGGCCCAATCCAGCTTCATCCCTGCACAGGAAGCCAACGAAGTGCTCTGCCGGCGGCCCGCCATCACGGCCATGAGCATCCCCGGCACCGGACACGATCTGCACCTGCAACAGCTTGAAGCCCTGTACACCGCGCTCTCGGACTTCCTCGATGGCCTCGCCTGAGAAACCCAGCGCGGTCACAACGACACGAAGGTCAGACTCTGAAGATAGCCATCGATCCACAGGTCTTGACGACTACTCCGACACCGCCCCCCGCGAGCTGCTGACCTGCCACATGACATCGGCCTGAGACTGCGCCGGTGAAACCGAGCGTGTTGCAGACCAAGGGCGGCGGCGTGGCCCGCCAACTGCTTTCCTGCCACAGCACATCCGTCAGTCGATGGGCTTTCGACCTGAGGAGTCGCCGTGTCGTCTGAGAACGCTGATGGATCGGATTCTCACACGACACGGCATTCGCGGAAATCGGCCTCTGGCCGATTCAGTGGACCGGTGTCGTCTGGGCCAGGGCGATGAGCCAGTCGTCGCCCTGGCGGGTCAGGACGTAGGTCATGACACCGACCGACGGCAGCTCAGACGAGCCCGCCGCCGCATACCGTTCGTCGTGGACCGTCTTGGTGAGGCTCACGATGGCGACGTCGGGGGTGGTGAACCGGATGTCGTCGACCTCCAGTGAGGTCCGGATGTCCTTGAGCGGGGAAGAGAGCGCCTCGGCCATGGCTGAAGCGAAGGCGTCACGCCCGAAGAGGCGCCGCCCAGCCAAGTTGACGATCACCAAGTTCTCGGCGTGCAGCGCAGGCAGCACGTCCGGGTCGATCTGAGCCTCCTGGGACCGCGCGACCAACTCGCGGATCCGCTGCTCGTCGGCGTCGTTGGTGGGGAGAGTGGAGTTCGTGGTGTCCATGGGGGAAACCTAGAACCTCAAGCTATGTTGAGGTCAACTCCTCTCGCTGACCCGCCAATTGCCAGGTGACCGCCGTGCGGAGCGCACCGCAATGAGAATCCGCTAAGGAAAAGCGCGCGAAGGGCTCGCCAGGGTGTGCACCGGCATGTCAACGTAGATCACCTTCTGGTAAAAGCCCAGGTCAGAAAGGTGATTGTCTGTGATCTTGGCTCATATGAGCCCCGAGTTCTCCACCACCGTCGAGACCCTGCGATTGCGTGAGTGGCAGCTCGACCCTGGAGGACCCACCCTCGTCATGGACCTGTTCACCGCCGAGGACTTCCACCTGGTCGTGGACGACCGAGCGGACGTCCACGTCAATTCGGCGGACGGCCGCTTCTACCTCGGATCGTTCCGCTCGGCCGCCCCGGTACCAACGGTGAAGGGTGGAAGATCGCCGTGACCGGGACGGCGAAGGTCCCTGGTTGCAGCATCTCGTTTTGCGCGGAGACGCCGGCGGCCGTCGTCGCTGCGGCCGTGGAACGCATCCTGGAAACTGCTCGGCACATCCGACCCGTGTTCCCGGGCCGAACTCCCGCGCCAGAGGCCGCTCTTCGGTCCCTGGCGCTCCAGGGATTCCATCCCTCACGCGCGTTGCCCTGTCTCTCATCACCACGGTGGGATGGTCGGTGAAGTACTGCTGCACTGTGTCGTAGGTAGCGGTGCCGCCCAGGTATGTGATCCGGCGCAGGACCGCTCGGGCTCCGGGCGCCAGTGCGGCGACCATCTGGAACTGTTCCGTTCAGCCGTCTCCGAGGTCGTCGCTGCCGATGCCCTACGGGCCGGGACGGGGGTCCACGACCGCAGCCTCCGGCCAGTCGACATGCGTGGCGGGGCGTAGCCCGTAGGCGGCCTGCACTGCGGCGACTGCCTGCTCGTAGGTGTCTGTCTCGGTGTTGATCGTCAGCCGCACGCGGCCCCCTTGCGTGATCGCTGCCGCCATCCTTCGCCAGTTGCCCGCTCTCCGGTGACCCGTCTGCCTGCCGCCGGTACGTGCCTGCGGTCCTCTGTCCACAGGTGCCCCGGCCGACCCCGCTGCGTATACGTTGCTGAGGAGCGACCCGCAGTCACGACGAAGCGATCCTAGGAGCCGCTGATGTCTGAGAACCCGAGCAAGGCACAACCGCTGGTCGTCGACCGCGCGGACTTCGAGGAGCAGCTGGAGGAGCTGCGGGCGAGGGAGAAGGCCCACACCCGTGAGGGCGACGCGATCGCCGCCGCGCGCCGCAGGCTCCCGATGGTCGAGGTGGCCGCGGACAGCCCGCTGCTGGGGCCGGACGGTCCCGTGACGCTGCTGGACGCGTTCGAGGGGCGACGCCAGATGATCGCCTACTACTTCATGTGGTGGCCGGGCCGGCCGGCCGCCGAGCAGTGCGAAGGCTGTACCTGGGTGATGAGCCACGTGGGCGAGCTGGCCTATCTGCACTCCCGTGACATCACCTTCGCCGTGTTCAGCCAGGGACGGAACACCGCCTACGGCTTCGCCGACGCGCAGACGTCGTACGAGGAGAGCCTGCGCTACCGCGCCTTCATGGGCTGGACGATGTCGTGGTACTCCGCCCAGCCCTCGCTCGAGTCGCTTCTCGTCGGCCGGGAGCTCGGCCTGTTCCACCTGGTGTGCTACCTGCGCGACGGCGACCGTGTCTTCGAGACCTACTGGACCAAGCGTCGCGGGGCCGAGGCGGTGGACTACAGCTACGCGCTCATGGACCTCACGGTGTTCGGGCGCCAGGAGGACTGGGAGGACTCACCGGCAGGCTGGCAGCGCCTCGGGCAGGCCACACGGACCCTGGGCGGGGCTCCCGACTGGCCGCAGCTGTCGGAGGAGCGCCCGATTGGACGTCCCACAGCACAGTGGCCGCGCGTCGACGCAGGCCGCTCTGACGACTTGGGCACCACCGGCACCGGCCCGGCCACCGAGCCCGGTCACTGCCACTGATGGCGGATGGGGCGATCGAGGACTCTTGCATCGATGGATGCGCCACTGACGTGGTCATGAGGTGACGAGTTCGTTCCAGTGTTCGACGAGGGCGGCGACGGGCTGGGGGATGGGGCCGAGGTCACCGTTGTGCAGGGTGTGGAGGTTGTCGACGGCATGACCGCGGTCTCGGAGACGGTGGGGCCGGGGGAGGGGAGGGTGTAGCGGACGGCCGGTCCGTGGGTGAGGTCGGCGTGGCCGGTGTCCGTGTGGTGGGCGACGCGGGCGTGTACGTGTCCCAGCTCAGGAGGTTGAGGAGGCTGATCTGGCCGGCCCAGTGGGTGGCATCGTTCATGTCTCCGTGGCGCAGGTGGAGGAGGTATACACACAGGGCGGCGGTGACGTTGCCGGCACCGGCCGCGTAGTGCCACCAGAACTGGGCGCCCTCGTCTTGGTCGGCGAGGTAGAGCAGGCTGGCGAAGGTGAGTGCGCCGTCGGGATCGCGGCGGGAGTTGAAGGTGTTGATGCGGGCCGCGGCGCCGTGATGGTGGACGGTGCCGCGGCACACACACGCAGGTCGTGCGCGGCCTGTTGGCCGTGCGGTGTACAGAGCGCACCGTGGCCTCACTGATGCCCATGATCAGACCGGTATCCCGGGTACTGAAACCGACAGCCTCGCGCAGCACGAGGATGTCGAACTGCCGCTCGCTCGGACGCGCCATGTGGTGGTAGATCCCGAGCGCCATCCGGGCCGCAACGCGTTGCCGGACGAAAGGCGGATCAGCGCGCCGGCTCAGACGTGCCTCGCGCCTGGTCGCGGCCGGCGACCACCAGGTAGTTGTCGCTCTCGGGGTCGAAGGTGGTGGACTGCACCGAGAGCCCGACACTGCGCAACTGCGCCACGAGGTCCTCGTACCGGTAGGGCCAGATGGACAACCGCTCCGAGCAGGCTCGCACCGCCCCGTCCGGCTCGATCTGGGCGATCACGATCTCGAGGAAGTGCTCCTGCTCCCAGTCCTGCTCGATCTGCCAGAAGTAGCTGACGACCGCATCGCGGTCGTTGCGGCGGACGAGTCGATCGCGGACGTCTACCCGTGAGCCGGCGGAGCGCACAAGCTCCCAGTTGCGTGACGTGAGCACGAGGCGTCCGCCCGGCTTCAGCAGCCGCGACATCGCGTCCAGTGCGGTCAGGCGCCCGGCTGCTCCCTCGGCGTGCCCGAGCGAGTTGCCGACGCAGTACACCAGATCGAACGTGGAGTCCTCCAGGTGGTCGGGCAGCTCGTCCCAGCTCGCGCGGAGGGTTCGAAGCGAGACACCCTGCTCATTGGCGGCCTGCGTGGTCCGGCGAACCATCCCACCGCTGGCGTCTGCGGCGACCACGTCAAGGCCAAGACTCGCAAGACCGACCGCGAGCTGGCCGGTCCCACACGCGCAGTCGAGGACGCGCGCGTTGGGCGGCAGAGAGCCCACGACATCGCTGTAGTAGACCGCGGCTGCCGTGGCGGGGGTCAACTTGTCGTCCCCGATCAGCCACTCGTACACGTCGGAAAGCGCCCCATAACCAGCCACCGCGACAACCTCCATCACTCGACGACACGCGGGCTGGACCACACCTGCGATTCGGACGTTGCGCCTCGCACCGTGCCGGGCCGGCCGGCCGTGTCGGCGAAGCATTGAGGAGGACCCAACCACTTACGGCCGCCGAGACTCCACCGGATTTCGTGGGAACCCGCGACACGCTGCACCAACGCAGGTCCCCACTCCACCGGCGCCCCAACGGCCACGATGGGGACCGGTGAGTGCGTACGCGATGGGGTGTCGGCCTTGCCCGGGCGGGAGGTATCGGGTGGTTGCCGCACAGCGGTGGGGGCACCTTGTGTCTCAGGTGCCGTGGGTCCCTGGCGCGCCGTATCGGGCGAGCATGGTCAGTACCGCTTGGTCGACCGCGTTAATGACGGCGGAGTCGTCGGGCTCCCAGTGCGCGAGCAGCATCCGCGGCCAGAACACGTAGTTGGAGATCATTCCGAGGAACTGGGTCGGCCGGCCGCCGTCGACTTCGACGACCCGATATTCACGCGCGCCGCGCCGCCCCTACGACCCGTGGATGGGCTGTGCCCAGTCGAAGACGGCCAACATCCTCTTCTCGGTCGCCCCGGACGCCGCGGAACGCCTGTGGGAACTCAGTGAGAGCCTCATCGGACGCCGGCCCGCGCGCCGTCTCGTTGACGGAGATTGAAATCGGCCGGGGGCCCCTGATTTCCGCCGGGTCAACCTGGAGATCCTCGGCAACACGGACCCGTTCTTGCACGCCGGTGTGGCTGTATCCGCGTGAGCGGTGGAGTGAGGAGCGGTTCAGGCTCGGTCCTCAGCATGCTGTGCTGCGGGATGCGATCGGCAGTGACCTGGACGAGTCGCGTCAGCGCGGCCGATGAGTTTGTGGCTCCCGGCCGGTCCAAGGTAGTGACACGTACGAAAGGACACCGCCATGTCGGAGCTTCTCGTTGACTTCATCACCTCCCTCGACGGCTACGCATCGGGAGAGGGATGGCCCGGGTTCTGGGGCCTCGAGGGCCCGGAGTACCTCGCGTGGCTCGGCGAGCAGCCCGAGGTCACCCACCTGATGGGAGCGAACACCTACCGCGTGATGTCGGGCTTCGCCGCAGGCGAGGTCCCGCACGGCCAGGATGAGTTCCGGCCCGAAGAAGAAGCGTCCGTCGACGAGCTCACGCAGGCGCCCAAGGTGGTGTTCTCCTCCTCACTGGAGGAGCCACTGACGTGGGCCAACTCCACCCTCGTCCGCGACGATGCCGTCGAGGCGGTCCGCGCAATGAAGGCGAGTGGCGCGGGGCTCCTCAGCACGATCGGCAGCCTCAGCCTGTCCCGGTCCCTGCTGCGTGCCGGACTCGTCGACCGCTTCCGGGTCGTGATGTTCCCGGTGATCACCGGAGCCACGGGCGCAGAACGCATCTACGACGGCTATCCGGACGTCGCCCTCGAGATGATCGAGCACCGTACCTTCGACGGCCGCATTCAGCTGGTCGAGTACAAGCCCCGCGTACTTGAGCACCCGCCGCTCGGCGCCCCCGCATGACGTCGCCGTGTCCGCCGTCCTGACTGTGCGGCGAAGCGCCCGCGTGAACGTGGAGAGTGCACCCTGACAGCCGAGCACGGTCACTTCCGCTGCCGGTTCCGTGCTGGTGCACGTCTCCTGTTCGTCCCGTCACCGAGGCCCACCGGTCACCCCGGGCCGGCAGCGCGCGCAGTCCGGCGGCGAGGTGGTCGCGGGAGCGCCGGCGCTGCGGACGATCTGGTCGAGGCGCCGGTTGCCGTACAGGATCCCGCGGATCGCCCGGTACGCGTCGGGCGACCGGATCGGAGGAGACGGCCGGTCCGACTCGTACCTGGGATCGGTATCCGACTCGTACCTGGGATCGGTAGGAGTCCCGGCGGCGAGAGCCTCGCCGGATGGACGTGCGGACGATGCTCGGGCTGTGGTGGACGGTGCCCGCCGGGCTGGCGTTGGTGGGTTATGCGGGTTCGCTGGCCGGGCTGACCCGGCCGCAGCGGGCGGTGTGGGTGACGGCTCGGGTCGTGGAGGTGCATCCGCCGGGACACGGTGAGTCGGGGAACCACGGGATACCCGTGACGATCGTGTACCAGGACCCCGGAACCGGGCGGGAGTTCACGCTCCGGCACGAGAACAGGCGTGGCGACCGGGTGCTGGTGGCCTGGGTGGGCCAGGAGTTCCTGGTCCGTTTCCCGCGGCGGCGGCCCGAGCGGTTCTACCTCATGCTGGACAGCGAGGGGCGGACCTCCGGGACCGGCGGTCCGAACTGCATGGTGATCCTGCTGGTGTTGGGGCTGGTCGTCCAGTCGTTCTTCACGTGGGGCTGGCAGTGGGGGCTGATCTGCGCCGGTGGACTGCTGCTGCTCGTCGCCGTGTTGAGCCGGGACAGCGAGTACGTCCGCGCCCGCGCCGCCCGACTGGCCGCGGGAGTCACCGTGCAGGGCCGCGTGGTCGCCGTCACCAGGGACGTCCATTCCGACGGCGAAGGCGGCGAGAGCGTCAGCCACGCCTCCGTCGTCGCCTTCACCACTCACGAGGGCGTCGAGGTCACCGCGCTGTGCACGCAGGGCATCCGGAACATCGCCCGGTCCCTCGGCCGTGACCTCCCCGTCCGTTACGCGCCCGCCGACCCGTCCCTCCTCACCGCCGACCCCGACCACGAACGCCATGAGCGCACGTGGAACATCAGGTTCATCGCCACCCTGCTGGTCGCCGGGACCGCCGCGATCGGGATGGGCGCGTACTGCCTCCACCACCCCTGGCCCCTCACCTGACGATGCAGGTCAGCGCCGCCCACAGGAGGGGCGAGTGCTCGATCCGGCCGCCGGCGCGCCACTGGTCGAGCTGCCGGCGCTGCCAGGCGCCGAGATGACGGACCGGATCCTGGTCCTCGTGGGCCGCGTCCACGGCGACCACGGCCTCCGTGAGCGGCCGTACGGACTCCGGCACACCGGCCAGGCGGTGGAAGGCGAAGCTGGTGGGGAGCACCCAGCGAGTGGCGGTGACCAGATGGGCGCCGTTGTGGATCATCGCCGTCGCCAGGCCGAAGGACTCCGCGAAGCGCAGATCGCCGCCGCTCTCGCAGGCGATCAGCGCGACGCGCGGTGGTGCGGGCCAGAGATGGGCGCCCGGCACACCGTCCGCGCGCAATGGGAGTGTGCCGAGGAGAAGGTCCTTGGCCGACAACGGGCGGTGGGTGCGCACCGGTTCCGCCATCCCCGTCGTCCGAGGGCCGCAGCACAGGTGGAGCGTGACGTCCTCGCTCTGCCCGCCCTCGACCGGGGCACCGCTGACGTGACCGACGTACATCAGGCGACGGGCACCCTTGCGCAGCGCCTCGCCCAGCCAGTCACGGTCGAGGTCGGTGCGGCGGAAGGCCTCGGCGGGGGTGGCGACGGACGGTACGACGGTGCCCGCGTCGAGCCTTCGCCGCACGAGGGACAGCAGCGCCGGGTCCGAGCCGGGCTGTCCCAGGACCGAGCCGAGCGGGGAGTCGGCGCGGAAGCCGGGGACACGGGGGTCCAGGACGAGAACCACGGCGTCCGAGTCAGAGTCAGGGTCAGGGTCCTGGTTGTTCGGGGTGGTGCCTGGCCGTCGTAGTGATGCCGGTGCCGTGGTGGCGATGTCCACGAGGTCGATCAGCCGTACGTCGCTGTCGTCGCCGTCCACGGCCAGCAGCTCCCACGGGATCTGGGCGACCCGCGGCGACGGCTGGAGCCGCATCAGCGGACGGCCCAGGTGGGCGGAGACCTGGCGGATCTGGTCGGTCAGGCCCGGCGGCCACAGCACCTCGGCCAGCATGCGGAAGAGGCGGTGCTCCTTCTCGTACGTGGCCAGCGCCCCGGACTCGAACGCGCGCCGCATGCCTTCCGTGCCGCCGCCCGGCAGTTCGGCGGCCAGCGCGCGGATCGCCTCGTCCACGTCCGGCCCCGGGGCGTGCCCGGTGCCGAAGCCCTGCGCCCCACGGGTCCAGGTCCAGGTCATGTGCAGATCACCGGCGTCGGCGAGGCGGACCTGGACCACCGGACGGTTCGGGTCGGTCAGATCGTCGGCGGACAGAACGGCACCTCTTCCTCGCTCACGATCCGCCGGTGATAGCGGAACTCGGCTGCCTGGACGTACTCCTGGAGCGCGGTACGGCCGCCCGCCGCCGACATCACGATCCTCGGCGGCGGTGCGACGCGCAGGCCGACGGAGGCGGCGGCCTCGGCCGCGATGCCGCCCAGCGTCAGGGGAGCGCCGTCATCGGGGGCGTACGTCTTCATGGCGGCGTCCGGGAAGACCGCCGCCGCCTTGCCGGTGGTGGACGTACGGCTCAGCGCCAGGGAGGCGCCCGCGCACCGGTGTTCCACCAGCTCGAAGATCAGCCCCTGGTCGTTGCCGCGGAGGGCCAGGCGGAAGACCAACTGCATCGCCTCGTCGGCCAGTTGAAGCCACTGGCTGCGGGCGTGGGCGGTGGCGAACTCGTAGCGGGCCGCCTCCAAGGCCAGGGCGGCGGGCAGGGCCAGGGAGAGCGCGGTGGCGAGCGAGGTGCGTTCGTGGACGCCGTGGTCGGTCCGGTTCAGGTTGTCCTCAAGGGCACGCGCCAGCATCAGGTCCACCTGGGCGCACCGCTCGTACACCCCGCGCTCCTGATACACGTCCCGCGCTCCCTGGGCCAGCCGCTTCATCTCGTCGATGTCGCCGCGCTCGTACGCGTGCCGGGCGCCCAGCAGCATGGTGTCGGCGGCGGCGATCGCGGCCCCCACCTGCTGGAAGCGGGCCAGGCTGGACGCCGTCAGAGCGGCGGCCCCTGCCGCGTCCCCACGGTGTGCGGCGATGGCGGCACGGGCCTGTTCGCAGACCGCCAAGTCCTCGGCCTGGCCCTGCCGTTCGAAGATCTCGGCGGCCTGCGTGTACAACTCCTCCGCGCGGTCGAAGTCGCCCGCCCGCAGCGCGGCGTACGCCCGGTGGGACAGCACCTGTTGGCGCCCCGCCTGGTGGCCCAGCGCCAGATGGGCCTCCTCCGCGCGGGCGAAGTAGTCCTCCGCCTGCTCGAACCGCACGGTCGAGGCGCAGACGACGCCCAGACAGTCCAGCAGATACGGCTCGGTCGACGGCGCGTCGGCCAGCAGCGCCGAGGCCAGCTCCTCGGCGGCGCCCCACGCACCGCGGTCCATCAGCAGATGCACCCGGCTCAGGCCGATCTCGGCGGTACGCAGCCCCTCGGGGTCGTCGAACTCCGACAACAGTCCCGTCGCCTCGTCCATCGCTTCCTGCGCCTCGTCGAACTGCCCGGTCCTGCGCAGCAGTTCGACCCTGGCCATGAGTGTCTTCAGCAGGACTTCCAGCCACACCTGGCGGCCGTTCGGTCCCATCGGCTCGGACGCGATGCCCCGCACCAGATCGAGGGACTGCCCGATGGAGACGCCCGCCCCGGGCAGATCCGTGGCCGCGAGCTGAACCGTCCCGATGTTGGACCACAGGTGCCCACGCAGGAGTCGTACGTCGGGGGAGTCCTCGAACGACTCGGCCACGGCGAGGAGTTCGCCGTAGACGGCCAGCGCTGCGGGGATGTCCGGGGTGTGTTGATGGTGTTCGGCGAGCGCGAAGCCGCTGTCGAAGGGCTCGCCGTAGCTGAGCGCCGCCGCCTGCTCTTCCTGTTCCGCCGCGTCTTGCGCGTCCTCTGGGGCTTCCGGCTCTTCCGGCATGGGCTAGAAGTCCTCCTCCACGGCATTGGCGGCCACGATCTCGGCGAGGAAGGGGTGGTCCGGGTGCGCGGCCTCGTTGTCGTGCGGTGCGGCCGCGACGTCGAGCCGGTGCCGGGCCAGGGCTCGTACCGCCTCACGTGCCGCACGGTCGTCGGCGCCCGGTCCCGGGTCGAACCCCGGCAGCAGGATGCCGACTTCGATGCCCGGTGTCGTCGAGGCCGGGATGTCCAGGTCCGCCCGGCCGGCCCACATGTCCTCCTGCCTGGGCAGCAGCACGCGGTTCGGCGGGCCGCCGTCCACGTGGACCTCCGCCGCGAGGTGCACCCCACCCGTGGGGGCCGCGATGTCGGCGACGACCTCGACCTCGATCCGCCGCCCGGCGCCGAGCGCGAACGCGGTCCAGGACACGGCGTTCTCGGCGGCGTCGACGAAGCCGGGCGGATAGCGGCACCAGTCGTTGGTCCCCGATCCCCGGGCGATCACGCGGCCAGTCGTGATGCGGGAACTGCCTGCCGCGAGGGCGAACTCCTGCTGACGTACGAAGAGTTCGGCGAGGTCGAGCGGTGTGGCGGTTGTGGCGGCCGGCCTGTGGTCCTGTTCCAGGGCCGACCGGAGGTGCCGTAGCGACTCTCCGTCCAGCCCGGCGTTGTCGGCCGCGTCGTCGATCAGCCGCAGAACACGGTCCAGTTGGCGAGGCGGCGCCGCCGACCGCCGCCAACGGATCAGTGGGTCGAGCGCGGCGAGGTGCTCCTCCAGCAGTTCGGTACCCTCCAACTCGCTCGATTCATCGAAGAGTTGCTGGCATTTGTGGGTCAGGGCGGCCAACTCAAGGCCCAGTACGTCCGGTTCGAGCGCGGGAATCCCGTCCAGGTGCGACGTCGGCCACCAGCGGGCCGCCCAGTGCCCGAGGGCGAGGTGGGCGGCGGCCTCGGCGAGAGCGGTCGGCTGCTCGGGCAGCACCGGTTCGGCGGCGGCCGGGGCCCCTGACGCGAAGGCATCGACAGCGGCGGCCGTACCCTCGCCGTAGACCGCCCACAGCCACTGCTGGGCCTGCCCCACGTCGTGGATCTCCGCTGCCGGCCAGCCTGTTGGGCCGAGGACGGGCCAGGTCAGTACGGCGCCCGCGACATCGAGAACGGCCCGGGTGAAGGCGGGCCCGGCAGCCGGGCCGTCGATCCGTATGACGCCGTCCTCGGCCCACGTGATGGCACAGCGCCGTTCAGGCATCACGCGCTCCTCGGCTCGGCGGCGGTCGCGGCGGGCACGGCGGTCACCGACAGGGTGCGCAGTGCCGTACGGACCCGTGCGCGGTGGTCCATCATCACCGAGCGGGCGACCCCGTCGAGCACGCTCCAGGCCGATGCCGCGTCGGGCAGCTCCGCGTTACGGACGTCGCGCCCGTGCAGCCGTACCCAGAGGCGCCGCATGTACGCGGTCCACGGGGTGCGCAGGTCCTGGGCGAGGGTGTTCAGCACACCGCCGTCCGGGTCGGGGCGGGGGGAGACGGTCATTCTGCGGGCCCGGAGGACCGAAGCCTCCCGCTGCCAGCGGCTGTTGACGATGCGGTGCGCCGCCGTCGACCCCGCCACCGAGGCCCCGGCGCCCAGCGGATCGAGGCCCACCGCGAGCCGGCCGCCGAGTACGACGGTGACGCGCAGGCTCTCGTCGTGCAGGCCGAGCGGGGCGCAGCTGCGGCCGGCCTCCCGCCGGACGAGCTCGGGCACGGTCGGCAGTTCCTCGCGGTGGGCCGAGGCCTGGAGCACGGTGAAGAGCCGTTCGAAGAGCGTGCGGTCGAACGGCGCGGGGAGGGTGGCGGTCGAGGCGCTCCGGCCGACCTCGGGGCGCGGGGGCACGGGGTGCGCGGTCAGTCCGAGGTGCGGGGGTACGTCGGAGCGGTCCCAGACGTCGGTCGGGTGAGCCGCCCACAGGGCTCGCCCCAGCAGGCTGCCGTGCCCGGCGCGGACCATGGCGGCGAAGGCCGACGAATCAGCTCTCGCCGTCCCCGCCGCGCCGCAGTTCTCGAGAACCTCGGCCGCCAGGCCCGTATCGAAGGGATCCGATACCGCTTCGCGTCCGTCCCACGCCGCCGCCAGCTCGGCGTCGAGCCGGGCGCGCCGGGCGGCGTCCGCGAGATGTTCCCTCAGCGCCTCGACGGTCCGTCCGCCGGAGGCGTCCACGACGTCTTCGAGTACCCCTCTCGCCACCGCGTCCGCGCCGGGCCCCGGCGTCCCGTGCTCGGTCGCCAGCTCGAAGCACCGCTGGAAATACAGGTCCTGGGGGTTGCCCGCCACGATCCCCAGGGCTCGGCGGGTCTTCTTCAGCAGCGTGAACCACTGTGCCGTCGCCGCCAGCACCGCACCGGACTCCCGTATCAGCGCGTCGAGTTGCGCTGCCTCCCGCGCGTCGAGGAAGTCGGCGGCGAGTTCCGGACGCAGCGCGGGCCGGACGATCAGCGGCAGCACGATCAGCTTGACCGTCCGGGTCAGCGGCGCGCCACCGGGACCGCTCAGCGCCTGAGGACCCGGCCCGAGGCCGCGCCAGGCCCGGTCGATGACCATGGCGCGCGGACGGCGTTCGCCGGTCGACGGCCTGCTCGGGGACGACATGGCTCGAGCGTACGTCCTGGGGGAACCGGTGGTCGAACCTGGGATCGGTAGGCGCTGCCCGCCTCCTAATGTCCACATCACCAGGCAGAACGGACCGGAAGGGCAGGCACAGCATGGGAATCTTCGGCAAGGGCAAGAGCCGCGAGGAGAAGGCGGCCAAGATCGCGGAGCAGGTGGCGGGCGGTAAGGGTTTCTACGGCCGGATGACGCGCGCGACGCTCGGCGGCGAGGACTACGCCAAGCTCCAGCAGTCGCTCGGCGCGTACCAGTCCGGTGCCACCGTGCAGCAGCTGCTCGCCATGGGTGTGCCGACGGTCCCCGCGGTCGTCGTGTCCATCAGCGACACCGGCAAGATGGTCAACTACGACCCGGTCGTCGACCTGGTCCTCCAGCTGACCGGGGTCACCGCCGACCCGATCACGCTCCAGACCATCGTGTCGAAACTGCGCATCCCCCGCTCCGGTGACCAGGTACTACTGATCGCGGACCCGGCCAACCCCGGCGGCTACCTCTACGCGGGAGACGGGGTGACACCGTGACGACACGGCCGTACGAGGTGCCGGCGAGCGCGACCACCCCGCGCACCTTCGACAGCCGGGCGCCGGAGTCGCCCGGCTTCGGCGCCGCGCACCGCCTGAGCCTCTTCCGGGTCAGCCGGTCCCGTCCCGCCTCGTGCACGTGTCCATGATCCGGTCGTTGCTCGGGTTGTGCCAGGGGAATTGCAGCACGGCCGCGGTCCTTGAGCCGTAGATCCCGTCGTGCATGCTCAATTCCTGTGGGAAGAGCGTGACTTGCACGGATTCCAGCGCGAGCTTGGTGTCGTTCCCGTAGACGCCGTCGATGTCGCCGGGGCCGAAGTATCCGCCTTCGGGGCCCTTGGTGGCGTTGTAGCAGTACACGAGCGCCGTCTGTAGTGCGGTGACGCCGGCGTTCTGCGTTCCAGTGTTCATGTAGCAGTTGACCGTGGTGGCCGACTTCGGGATGAGCATGAAATACGAGTAGCCGGCTCTTGGCTTCATCTCGACCTGGCGGGTGCATTTGGGGGTCGCGGCGGCTGCCGACGTCGGTGTCAGGGCCACCACGCCGGCCGCCAGCACGGCCACGGAAAGAAGGCTTGACGCGAGCTTGCGGGCTCTCATGAACGATCCGACTTCCTTGCGAGGACAGGCCGCGGCACACCGGTGACTTGTGTGTCTCCGAGGCCGCTTTCGCACCCTAAGGTCACCGTGGGCTGCGGACTTGGCCGTCCGTGCAGGGAACTTGGTCAGCCGTGCTACAGCCGCGACTTCGGTAACCTCGACGGCCGCTACCGCCGCGACCACGAGAAGCCGCCCCCGAGCACTCCACAGGTGCTTGTAGACGAGATCAGCAGAGGGTCAAAGGTGGGTTCTGATAGGTCATGCCGGACGATCTCCACCGCCGGTGCGCCCGGAGAAGACCGGTTGTTGCGGGCTGCGATCACTTCCGCGGGTGCCTCGCCGCACATCCGCGCCGGCCACCTGCTGGTGCCCGTGGGTACCCCGCAGCGCGAGCCGGCGACACCCATGAAACCGCGGGGAAGAGTGCGCTGAGCCGGCCGAATGGCTGGTTGTTCGATGGCGGTCGGGCGGCGTGCTGTCGTCAGCCACCTCCACGTGCCCGTCTGCTGCGGGAGGGCGGCGGGGAGCGTTGTAAACCCGGTGCGAGGTGCCGCTTCACTCCACGGTGTGTCCGTCTGTGGGTGGCTGTGGCAGCACTCTTGCTGACTCCGCGCAGACCCTGCTGACGCGTCATTCGGCTGCCGTCTTCATGTCGCCGATGTGACCTCCCTGGTCCGGCTCGGTCGCAGGCACCCCCGATCCCCGGACGCCGAGGCCGGATCGGATGCCCGAGAGCTTGTTCGGGTTGGTGACGGCGAAGATCCCGGCGATCCGGTCCGCGCCGGGAGCGAGGTCGACGATCACGGCGGCGAGCGGACTGTCGCCGGAGAAGATGAGCGCACAAGGGTCTTGGGCCGCCCACCGATAGTGGACGTCCAGCCCCTCCGGGGGCAGCGCACGGGCGATCGCCATGAATATCGCGGCGACCTGGTCGCGGCCGTGGACGGGACGCAGGCTGACCGCGGGGCCGAGGCCGCCTCCGTCGGTCCACAGCGTCACATCGGGGGCCAGAACTTCCAGAAGCGCACGAAGGTCTCCGCCCAGCGCGGCCGCGGCAAATCGCTCGGTGACCTCGGCGTGCAGGGCCGGCTCGGGTCGGTGGCGGGGGCGGTTCGCGCGGACATGGCGGCGTGCCCGGGTGGCGATCTGGCGCACCGCCGTCGGGGAGCGGTCCAGAATGCGTGCGATCTCCGGGTGGGCGAACCCGAATACCTCGTGCAGCACAAACACGGCGCGTTCCAGCGGCGACAGGTTTTCCAGCACGACCAGCACGGCCATGGACAGCGCCTCGGCGCGCTCGGCACCGTCCGTGACATCGCTTTCGGCCGTCACCAGGGGTTCAGGAAGCCAGGAGCCGATGTAGGTCTCTCGCCTGCGGCTCATGTCCACGCGCCGGGCGAGGGCACGATTCGCCGCGATGCGTACAAGATAGGCCCGCGCGTTGTGGACGGGCTCGGCGTCCGGCTCGCGGTGGCGGGCGGACCACGCCAGCCACACGTCCTGGAGCGCGTCCTCTGTCTCGGAGACACTGCCGAGCATGTTGTAGATCACCGAGAACAGCAGCTCGCGATGTCCAAGGAACTGGTCGGTAACGCTGTCGGCCGTCGGGTCTGGTGATGGGGCGGATGTCATCTGTGCCTCCTCGTGTGCAGGACCGAAGAGCGTCGTCGTGCCGCGAGTGTGACGTGGACGGCCCCGATCGTGAGCCACATCACTGTCGCCCCCGCCGATGTCACAGTTGGCACCCGTCTTCTCTCTGCGGTGCTGTCCGGGGAGGAGGGACCTCCTCGGACGTCAGCACAGGAGGACTTCGATGCGTACACGGATTCACGGTGCTCGCGTGTTCGATGGCGAACGCGTCATCGCGGCCACGGACGTGATGCTGGAGGACGGCCTCATCATCGCGGTTGGCGCCGCTGCTGCCGGAGCGGCCGATGTCGAGATCGACGCGCGGGGCGAAACGCTGATGCCGGGGCTGATCGATGCCCATACCCACACGTTCGACGGGAGTTCGGCCGAGGCGCTGCGCTACGGGGTGACCTCCGAGCTCGACATGTTCTGCCTCCCACGGCCGCTGGCCCGGTACCGGGAACTTGCGGACCACCGCGACGACGTGGCCGACCTGCGCAGTGCCGGAACTGTCGCCACAGCACCCGGCGGGCACCCGATCCCACTGCTGGCCTCCCTGGTCGGCACCGTAATCGACCCGAGCGACGTGACGGAGATCGAATTCGTCACCGACCCCGCGCAGGCTCCGCACTTCGTCCGGGCCAGGCTTGAGGAAGGCGCCGACTACCTCAAGATCATCATTGACGACGGAACGGTGCACGGCACCGACCTCCCGGTCATGACCCCCGCGGTCGCGACCGCGCTCACCGAGGCGGCACACGACGCCGGCCTGCGGGTCATCGCGCACACGGTCACCGCCGCCGAGGCGAACATCGCGCTCGACGCCGGTGTGGACGGCCTCGCCCACGTGTGGGCCGACCTCGCCCCCAAGGCCCCGGCCTCACGAAGGTTGGCCGAACGGATCCATGCCCAGGGTGTCTTCGTCGTCACGACACTCGCGTACTTCGAGGCGATCACCGCCCAACGCCCCGGCACAGCCCGGTGCTCACACACCGGCCACTACACCAACGCAGTCGGCGCGCTGCGGGCGCTGCACCGGGCGGGCGTCCCGCTCCTCGCCGGGAGCGACGCCACCCCGTTCGTGCCCGCTCACGGCGCCGGCCTCCACCGTGAACTGTGGCTGCTCACCCAGGCCGGCCTCAGCGCCGAGGAGGTACTCGCTTCCGCGACCAGCGTTCCGGCCCTTCACTTCGACCTGGCGGACCGGGGCCGTATCGCCCCCGGCATGCGCGCGGACCTGCTCCTGATCGAAGGTGACCCGACCCGGGACATCTCCGCCCTCTCCTCCCGCACCGCCGTCTGGCGGCGCGGGGTCCGTCAAGCCCGCTGACCATCTCTTCATCGACTGTGCGGGATCCTGTCCACGGTGATGGCCAGGGGTTGTTGGTCGTTGTCCACGGTCCGGCCTCTCCGAAGGATGCGTTTGATCCTCTGGACGGAGCGGAGCAGCCGAGCCAGTGGGGGACCAGGCGATCGGCTACCGCTGCTGAATCTGAGCGGGAGATGTCAGCCTGGTCGTGGTCAGCTGTCCACGGCCGGGCCGTCCGCAGGGCTGTCGTTGCTGCATCCCGAGGAGAGTGGAAAACAGCATGAAGATCATCGTGATCGGGGCGACCGGCACCATCGGCGGTGCGGTCGCAGACGCGTTGGAGACCGAGCATTGCGTGATACGGGCTTCACGCAACGGCAGCACATCTGTCGACCTGGAACAACCCGCCTCCATCGACGCCCTTTTCGACACTGTCGGCGCAGTGGACGCGGTCATCTGCTGCGCGGCCAACGCTCCGCTGACCCCACTCGCATCCCCTTCGGACGACGAGTTCACTCTCGGACTGAAAGGCAAACTGCTGGGACAGGTGACGCTGCTGCGCCGGGCGGTGGATCACGTGCGGGACGGGGGTTCCATCACCCTCACCAGCGGTACCTTTCGGGAGCCCACACCGGGCGGCTCGTTCGGCGCTCTTGTCAATGCCGGACTGGAGGCGTTCGTCCGAGCCGCGGCCATCGAGATGCCCCGCGGGCTGAGAGCGAACGTCGTCAGCCCGGGGTGGGTGACCGAGACGCTCGAGAAGCTCGGTATGGACACCAGGGGAGGCACACCGCTGAGCGACGTCGCCCATACCTATGTCGAGGCAGTCATAGGACAGATGCAGGGACAGACGCTGACCCCTTCGCCCCGCTGACCGCCCGGAGCGTCGACAGGTGTTGACCTGCGGAAAGAGTAGATTCACCGTCCGGTGAAGTCATTGCCGGGATGCCCGTCCAATCGACCGTGTGCGTCCTGCCCGGCCCCGCGTGCCCCGTCCGTCGCGCGGGGCCGGGTCGTGTCAGTCCCGGGGGACGCACCCCGGTTCGCTCTCCGCCTCCGGCAGATGCTCCTCGGCCCATCGGCCGAGTTCCTGGAGGGCCGGTTCCAGGGCCGCCCCCGCCGCCGTGAGCCGGTAGGAGACCCGTAGGGGCGGGCCCTCGTCCACCTCGCGGACGACCAGTCCCGCGGCGCCGAGCTCGCTCAGGCGGTCGGACAGCATGCGCTCGCTGAGCCCGGGCACGGCCCGGCGCAGATCGGAGAATCCGGCGGGCTGCGCCACCAGGACGGCCACGATCGGCCCGGTCCAGCGCTTGCCGAGCAGCTGGAAGACACGGCTGATGCCCTTGTCCACCTGCTTGCACGCATCCGTGCCGTGAATCTCCGTGTCCGCCATGTGGCAAAGAGTACTCCTCGCCGTCAGGGGATGAAAAAAAGTAAGCCCCTGTGTTATCAATAGTCGAGTACCAGATCGCAGCCCCTTCCCTTTGCTTGGGGCACTCTTTCCCTGGAGACACCCATGGCCACCCTCCTGCACATCGACTCGTCCGTCTTCGCCGGTGAGGCGTCCTCCTCGCGTGCCGTCACCACCGCCTTCCGCAAGACATGGCAGGAGCAGCACCCCGGCGGCACCGTGGTCTACCGCGACCTCGCCGTGAACCCGGCCCCGCACATCACCGCCGACGCGCACCTGGCCGGCTTCTCCGATCCCGAGGCCCGCACGGCCGAGCAGACCGACGCCTTCGCCGAGCGGCTGCGGCTCATCGAGGAGTTCGAGCGGGCGGACGCGCTGCTGATCGGCGCGCCGATGTACAACTACTCGATTCCCTCCACCCTCAAGGCGTGGCTGGACAACGTCATCCTCTTCGGGCGCACCGCCGGTCCGGACCCGTCCGCCAAGGGCACGCCCGTCACCGTCGTCGCGAGCCGCGGCGGCGCCTACGGTCCGGGGACCCCGCGGGAGAACTCGGAGTACGTGCAGAACTACCTGGGCCTGGTGCTCGGCGAGGCCCTCGGTCTGGAGCCGCACTTCATCGTCCCGGAGCTCACCATGGCCCCGCACACCCCGGCGATGGCCGAGCTGGTCCCGCTCTTCGAGGCCTCCCGGGACCGGTCCTTCGAGGAGGCCGAGGCAAAGGCGAAGCAGCTCGCCGCACGCCTCGCCGCCTGACCGACAGGCGACACGTACGCCGTCCGGCGCCCTGGGGCGCGGCCGCCGGACGGCACACGTGCGTATGTCCGGTCAGCCCGTGCCGAGCAGCTTGTTCATCCGGGCGATCTCGGCCGTCTGAGCGGTGACGACGGCGCCTGCCAGCTCCCTGGCGGGGCCGTGGGCCCCGTCGCGCTGCTCGGTCCCGGCCATCTCGACCGCGCCTTCGTGGTGCTCGACCATGAAGGTCAGAAACGCCCTGTCGAAGGCCTCGCCGGACGCCTTCTCCAGGCCGTCCATCTCCTGGTCGGTCATCATCCCGGCCATGGAGTGACCTCCGTGCCCCGAGACACCGCCGTCGGCGGGGACCTGCTCGCCCCACGCCCTCAGCCACCCGGTCATCGTCTCGATCTCCGGGTCCTGCGCCTTCCTGATCTCCTCGGCGAGCTCCTTGACCTCGGAGGACCCGGCACGGGTGGCGGCCAGACCGGCCATCTCCACCGCCTGCCGGTGATGCGGGATCATCCCCTGCGCGAACGAGACGTCCGCGGCGTTGTGCTCGTCCGACTGATCCGACTGATCCGACTGATTCGACTCATCCGACCGATTCGACTGACCTGAGGCGGACGGGGCCGCGGTGGATCCGGTGTGCCCGCCGTGTCCGGCGGAGCCCCCGTCGGCGGATCCGGATGCGCAGGCCGCCAGGACGACGGCGGTGCCGGCAACGGCCGCCCCGAAGGCGGCACGGCGGAGGAACGAACGGTGTGCGGTCATGCTGGTACAACTCCCTTTGCTGCGCGCCGATCTGCGCGCTGAGGCCGTGCGGAGATGGGCCGGAGCACGGCACACCTCCCTGACGTGCCGACGGGGCCGGCGGCGCAGGGGAGTGCCGTGCGGGTGGCTCTAGATCCGCAGGAGTTGTATAAGCGCGAGATCGGGCGGCGCCCGCCCGATCTCGGTGGCGGCGGTCGCCCGGCCCGCCGGGACCGGCGGTGCGGCCGTCGTGGCCGGAACGACGGCGAGGACCGGCGGGGCGTACGAGGATGAGACCCCGCTCGCCGCACAGGTGCCGTCGGCATGCCGCACGTGCCCGGACGTGCCGCCGTCGGCGACATGGACGCAGGTGTGGGGCGAGTCGGGGGACAGGCGGGGCGAGTGGCTGCCGGACACCGGGGGCGCGTGCCGGTCGGCCGTGAGAGTCGTAGGGGGCGCAGGGGTCGTACGCCCGTCGGCGTCGGCCGCGTCTTCCCGGGCACCGGCCGGACCCGCCTCGTGCCCGGCGCCCATCGCCACGGTGCCGTGCCCGGCGGGCCCCGGGGGCGCGCCCCCGGGAGCGAGCCCGTGCATCGCGAACACCCCGGCCAGTACCGCGAACACCAGCAGCAGCGCCGCCCGCCCCGCCGGGCGTCGGCCGGTCCACTGCCGGGTGCTGGTCACGGTCGCCATCCTAGGGGCGCCGGTGACGCGCCCTGCGGGTGGGCGCACTCGGAGCCGAGCCGCGCGGGCGCCGAAAAGGGAACGGGCGCGACCGTCCGTCACGAAGGTCGCGCCCCGCAGCAGCTCTGCCGCCCTCGCTTCATCCTCCCCCGTACGTCCGCCCCAGAATCTCCAGTACGTCGGCCTCGCCGGGCAGACGCGGGGCGTTCTTCGTGACGGCGTCGGCCACCGCGCCCGCCGCGATCGACGGGAGCATCGCGCGATCGGCGCCCAGCGCGACCAGCGGCCGCTTGATGTCCAGCGCGCCGGAGAGTTCCCGTACCGCCGCCACACAGGCGCGTGCCCAGTCGCCGTCGGCCGGCGTGGCCAGCCGCATCGCCCGGCCCGCCCGCTCGTACGCGTCGGCCGCGGCCGGTGCGGTGAACTCCATGACCTCCTCCAGTACGGCCGCCAGCGCCACCCCGTGCGGGGTGCCGGTGTGGGCCGTGAGGGAGTGGCCGATGCCGTGCACCAGACCCAGGCCGGACAAGGTGAGCGCCTGGCCCGCGAGATGCGCGCCCATCATCAGCTCGGCGCGCGCTTCGAGGTCGGCACCGTCCCGGTACGCGAGCGGCAGGGCCCGGCTCACCATGGCCACGGCCTGGGTGGCGTAGGCGACGGAGAACGGGTTCGCGCCGCGCGAGGCGAGCGACTCGATGCCGTGCACCAGCGCGTCGATACCGGTCGCCGCCGTCGCCGGACCGGGCAGGCCGAGTGTCAGCTCCGGGTCCAGCAGGGCGATCCGCGGCTTCACCGACGGGTGCCCGATGTACACCTTGCGGTGTGCCTCGGCGTCCTCGATCACCCCGAACCCGTTGGTCTCGGCGCCCGTGCCGGACGTGGTGGGGATCGCGACGAGCGGCAGTCCGTCCGCCGCGTCCCACAGATGGTCGGCGTCGGCGGCCACCGCGTCCGGGTTGCCGACGAGCAGCGAGATGCCCTTCGCCGCGTCCAGGACCGAGCCGCCGCCGAGCGCGACGACCGCCGCCGGGCCGAACGCCCGCGCCTTCGCGGCGCCCGCGTCGACGTTCCCGGTGGACGGGTTCGGCGCCACCTCGTCGTAGACCGCGTACTCGACGCCCGCCGAGTCCAGGATCTTCAGGACACGTTCGACGACGCCCGCCGCGCGCAGTCCGCGGTCGGTGACGACGAAGGCCCGCTGCCGGCCGACGGACGCGATCAGTTCGGGCAGCCGGGCCACACTGCCGGCGCCGAACTCGACGCGGCACGGGGGTTCGACGCTCAGCGACGCGTGGGCGAGGCTGTCGCGCTGAGGGGTGGACATGGGGTGCGGCCCCCTTCCAGGGGATTGATGGGCGGGCCCTTCTCGGGGAGTCCGCGCGGCTTCGGGCCGTCAGGACCGGGGAGTCCGCGCGTGGCTTCAGGCCGTGAGGACGCCGTCCAGGGCTTCGGTCGGGTTGGGCAGGCGGAACTCCTGTCCCGCCAGGGCCTCGTATAGGCGGACCGGGCTCATCTCGCCGGCGAGATCGCCGTGCTGGGCCTTCGAGCGGCGGTAGATCTGCTCGACCAGCGCCGACAGTTCGGTCGCCACACCCAGGTCGCGGCCCAGGTCGACGGCGAGCCCGAGATCCTTGCAGGCGAGGACCATGGCGAAGGAGTCGTCGTAGTCGCCGTCGGCGAGCACACTCATGATGTCCCGCTCCAGGAAGTTGGAGGCCGCCGGGCTCGCCAGCAGCGCGCCGCGCAGCACACCCAGGTCGACTCCCGCCTTGACGCCCATCGCGAGCACCTCCGACGAGGCGACGAGATGGCTGAACCAGAGCAGGTTGATCATCAGCTTCACGGTGTAGCCGGCGCCGAGCGGGCCCACGTGCAGGACGCGGTCCGGGTCGCCCATGGCCTCCAGGGCGGGCAGCGCGATCCGGAAGTCGTCGTCCAGGCCGCCGACGAAGATCTGGAGGGTGCCGGCCTCGGCGCCGTGGGCCATCCCGCTGACCGGTGCGTCCAGCCGGCGTATCCGGCGCGCGTCCAGGACCTCGGCGGCCACCCGCTCGGCCGCGGCCGGTGTGGAGGTCGACATGTCGATCCAGAGCGCGCCCTCCGGGAGGGCCTGTGCCGCGCCGCCGCGCAGCAGCACGTCCTCGACGATCCGCGGGTTGGGCAACATCGTGACCAGGAACTCCGCGTCCCGGGCGCACTCGGCGGGTGTGTCGGCCCACCGGGCGCCGAGCGCCAGATGTTCGGCGGCCGCCTCGGGCCGGGTGTCGTGCACGGTGACCAGGTGTCCCGCGTGGATCAGGTGGCGGGCCATGTGGCGTCCCATGTTGCCCAGGCCGATGAAACCGATCCTCATCTATGTCCTCGCTGGAATGTGAAGGGGTGTGAGCGGAGAGATGTGTGTGGGGGCGGAGATGCGTGGGGGGTGTGCGAGCCGGTCCGGGGTGAACCGGTGAGCCGGGCCGGTGTCAGGGTGAACCGGTGAACCGGGCTCGTGTCAGGCGAGGTTGACCCACGTCGTCTTGAGCGCGGTGTACGCGTCCAGCGCGTGCAGCGACTTGTCGCGTCCCGCGCCGGTGGCCTTGAAGCCGCCGAACGGGGTGATGACATCACTGGCGTCGAAGGTGTTGATCCACACCGTGCCGGCGCGCAGCCGCTTCGCGGTGCGGTGGGCCACGGTGATGTCCCGTGTCCACACGGAGGCGACGAGTCCGAAGTCGGTCTGGTTCGCGAGGCGTACACCCTCGTCGACGTCACCGTCGTAGGTCACGACCGCGAGGACCGGGCCGAAGATCTCCTCCTGTCCGACGGCAGAGGTGTTGTCGACGTTGTCGAGCACGGTCGGCTCGACGAACGTGCCGCCGGACTCGGTGAGGGTGCGGCCGCCGCCGAACAGGACGGTGGCGCCGTCACGCGTGCCCCGCTCGATGTGGCCGAGGATCTTGGTGAGTTGTCCCTCGTCGACGATCGGGCCCATCACCGTCGCCGGGTCGAGCGGGTCGCCGACGCGGAAGGTTTCGGCGGTGATCCGGCGTACGGCGTCGAGGAGTTGGTCCTTGACGGAGGCGTGCACCACGACCCGGGAACCCGCGTTGCAGGTCTGCCCGGCGTTGTAGAAGATGCCCCACGCCACGGCGGACGCGGCGGCCTCGATGTCGGCGTCGGCCAGAATCAGCTGCGGCGACTTGCCGCCGGCCTCGACGGCGACCTGCTTGCCGTTGGACTCGCCCGCGTACACCTGGAACAGCCGGGCGACCTCCGCCGAACCGGTGAAGGCGATCTTGTCGACCTCCGGGTGCCGGCCGAGAGCCTGGCCCGCGACCTCGCCGCGGCCGGGGACCACGTTGAGCACACCGTCCGGCAGGCCGGCCTCGGTGGCGAGCGCCGCCAGCCGCAGCGCGGCCAGCGAGGTCTGCTCGGCCGGCTTCAGCACCACGCTGTTGCCGGTCGCGAGCGCCGGGCCCAGCTTCCAACTGGTGATCAGCAGCGCGTAGTTCCAAGGCACGACCACACCGACCACACCGAGCGCCTCACGGGTGATGAACGCCAGCGCGTCACCGGGGGTGGGGGCGACCTCGTCGTACGTCTTGTCGATGGCCTCCGCGTACCAGGCGATGGTCTCCGCCGCCTTGTCGACGTCGATGCGGAGCGACTCGGTGATGGGCTTGCCCATCTCCAGAGTGTCCAGCAGGGCCAGTTCGGCCGCGTGGGCGCGGATCAGATCGGCCCAGCGCAGCAGGACCGCCTTGCGTTCGCGGGGCGCGAGGTCCCGCCAGCGGCCGTCCTCGAAGGCGGCCCGCGCGGACCGTACGGCCCGGTCGACGTCCTCGGCGGAGGCGGCCTGCACCTCGGCCAGGAGGGTGCCGTCGCGCGGCGAGACGCTCGGGAAGGAGTCGCCCGACGTGGCCTCCGTGAACGTGCCGTCGATGAACGGGCGGGTCTCGAAGGCGAGTTGTCCGGCCGCCTCGCGCCACTCGTCGTAGGAGCGGGCCAGCAGCTTCTCGATGGGGTACGTCACTTGACCCTCCAGCGGTCGATCGCGTCCTCGTCCAGCTGCACACCGAGGCCGGGGCGCTGCGGCACCTCCAGGCAGCCGTCGGGGGCCACCCGGACGGGCTCGGCGAGCATGAAGTCACGGCGTTCGGGGGTCCAGCCGGGCGGGTCGTACGGGAACTCGAAGTACGGTCCGCCGCCGACACCGGCCGCCACGTGCAGGTTGGCCAGCACACCGATGCCGTTGGTCCAGCTGTGCGGGGTGAACTGGCGGTGTTTGAGCTGGGCCAGTTCGGCCAGGGTGCGGGCGCGGTGCATGCCGATCGCCAGCACCACGTCCATCTGGTAGATGTCGAGCGCGTCCGCCTCCAGGTAGCGCAGCAGCTCGGTGGGGGAGGGGTGCATCTCGCCGGCCGCGATCCGCACTCCGGGGTTCTCGGCCCGCAGCCGCCTGAAGCCGTCGAGGTCGGCGTACGGCAGCGGCTCCTCGACCCAGAAGACGTCCAGCTCGGCGAGGCGCGCGATGATCTTCCGGGTCTTGGCGAGGTCGGAGGCGTGCGCGGTGTCGCCGGCCATCCGCCAGGACTGGTTGAGATCGACCATGATCTCGAAGTCGTCGCCCAGCTCCTCGCGGACCGCCCGCACGGCGGCGACGCCCTCGTCGACGCGGTCGCGGTCGATCCGGATTTTCATCGCGCGAAAGCCCGCCTCGCGCACCTTCAGTGCCGTCTCGACGCGCTCCGCGGGCGACTTGAGCTCGCCGGAGGAGGCGTACGCGGGCAGCCGCTTGGCCGCGTTGCCGAAGAGTTCGGCGACGGGACGGCCGTGCACCTTGCCGATGACGTCCCACAGCGCGGCCTCCAGCGGCCAGTAGCGGGCGCCGTGGAAGTTGGCGGTCTCGATCGCCCTGACGTGCCGGGTGATGTCGAGCGGGTCCTCGCCGACGAACAGGTGCTTGTAGGTGCCGAAGCCGTCCATCAGGTCGCCGGAGCCGATGCCGGTGATGCCCTCGTCGGTGTGGACGCGGACGATCGTGGCGTCGAAGTGGCGGCGCGGCTCGGGGTCCCAGGCGGCCCGGAACGGCGGGTCCAGCTCCAGCCGGAGCCGGTCGAGCGTGATGTCGGTGATCTTCATATGGCGAGTACCTCCGGGGAGGGGGCGTAGAAGGGGTTGGCGGGCCCCTCCTTGGCGGCGGCCTCGATGTCGGCGAGGGTCGGCGTGCCGGTCACGGCTGCGCGGACCGCGCCGTACGCGCCGGCCCGCTGGTTGCGGAAGGAGACGTCCAGGTCGTCGACGGCCGGGTTGACCCACACGGCCGCGACGATCAGCAGGTCGTCGATGTCCTCCGCCGGGATCAGGCCCTCGGTGACGGCGTCCAGGACCCCCTGCGCCAGGCCCGCCTGCGCGGCGCCCCAGGTGGCCCGCTCGTGCAGTTCACCCGCGGCGGCGGCCTTGTTCACGAACAGCGTCAGCGGCTTCACCGGCACCGACGGGCGGACGACCGTCATGAACGGCACATGGCCCGCGCTGGGCGTGGCCAGCGCGGTCGCCCAGGCCGTCTCGACCGGGCCGCCCTTGCGGCCGATCACGACGTTCGTGTGCGCTGCGTTGCCGCCGTCGTCGACGAAGCACTCGCCGATCAGCGCGGTCGCGGCGAAGCCCGCGGCGGGGTGGGTGGACATCGGAACTCCTGGAACTGGGGAAGCGGGGATTCACCGAGTGGACCGAGCACAGGGGGACGAACCTCGCATTCGGTGCAGTTCATCCGGCCCGATGCGGCGAATCTAGGTCCGGCCGCGAGCCGTCGCAAGGCGGTCACCGGAATCGAAACGCCGGTTGCTCTCCTGACAACTTCCGCCCTGACCTGGCGGTTCGCCGCGTACCCCGGCGGCCTAGGATGACGCCCGTGACGGAAACCCCCTCGGCCTCGCGCGGCCACGGGCTGCGCCGGGACATCGACCTCCTGGAGGCGCTCGCCTCCGAGGAGGCGCAGCGCGCCGGCGGACTCGGTGTGGTTCGCCTCGCCCAGCTCGTGGGCCGGGAGAAGACCCAGGTCTCGCGGGCGCTGAAGGCCCTCGCCGGTGAGGGCATCGTCGAGCGCGACCCGGACACACTGGAGTACCGCCTCGGCTGGCGGCTGTTCTCCCTGGTGGCCAGGACCGCGCAGAACCGGCTGGTACGGGTGGCCGAGCCCGCCATGCACGCGCTGTCGGCGGAGCTGGAGGAGACCAGCCACCTGTGCGTGCTCAGCGACCGCGAGGTGCTCACGCTGCTCTCGGTCTCCGGGCACGACTTCCGGGTGCACGGCTGGGAGGGCCGCGGGGTGCCCGCCTGGCAGACCTCGGCGGGCCGGGTGCTGCTTGCCGACGCCACCCCCGACGAGCTGTACGTCCGCTTCGGCACGACGAGCGAGGTGCCGGTCCCCGCCCTGTGGGCGCTGATCCAGGAGGGCGTACGGCTGGGATACGCCCGGGTCGACGAGGAGTTCGAGGCCGGTCTCGTCGGCGTCTCCGCACCGGTACGGGACTTCCGCGGCCGGGTGGTCGCCGCGATCAACATCTCCGCGCCCAAGGGCCGCCTCGGCGACCGGCTGACCGAGGCCGGCCGCGTCACGGCGCGAACGGCCGGCCGGGTGTCGGCCCTGCTGGGCTGGGAGCCACGCCCGATGACGGCCCCCAGGGCCCGCCTGACCTGACCCGGCACCCGCCTGACTTGACCCGGCGCCCGCCCGCCTGACCCGGCACCGGCCTGACCCGGCGCCCGCCCGGCTTGACCCGGCAATGGCCTGACCCGGCGCTCCGCCTGATCCGGCGCCCGCCTGACTTGCCCCGGAGAGCCCCGCCCGCCTGACCCGGCACCGGCCTGACCCGGCGCCCGGCCGGCCTGACCCGGCGCCCCGTCTGACCCGGCGCCCGCCTGACGTGACCCGGCGCCGGTTGGCGTGGGCCGGGCCCCTACTCCCGCCCATGATCCGTGAGTTGCCCTGACAGCAACCCCCGTTGCGATCCGGCGGAGCGGCCTTGTCGGGCCCATGACGCGCTCGTAAATTCACCGCGCATCGGACGGATCGCCGTCCGGGACGGAGAAAAGAGCAGCTCATGAACCTCGCCGGTATCGACACCCTCGCCAAGGCCCCGTTCGCCGACGGTGACGTGCTCATCGGCGGCCGATGGCGGGCGGCGTCCGACGGGCGGAGCTACGCCGTGTACGACCCGGCGACCGGCGACCCGGTTCGCGAGGTGTCGGCCGCGGGACCGGCGGACGCCCGCGCGTCGGTCGACGCAGCCGAGTCCGCCGCGGCAGGCTGGCGCGCCACACCACCCCGGCGCCGCTCGGAGATCCTGCACGAGACGTTCCGGCTGATGCGGGAGCACACGGACACGCTGGCCCGGCTGATCGTGCTGGAGAACGGCAAGGTTTACCGGGACGCGGCGGCCGAGGTCGGCTACGCGGCCGAGTTCTTCCGCTGGTTCGCCGAGGAGGCCGTACGGATCGGCTCGTCCTTCGGCGACGCGCCCGCCGGCGGCTTCCGGCACGTCGTACGCAAGCACCCGGTCGGCGTCACCGCGTTCGTGACGCCCTGGAACTTCCCCGCCGCCATGGCCACCCGCAAGATCGCGCCCGCGCTCGCCGCCGGCTGCCCGGTGCTGCTCAAGCCCGCCCCGGAGACCCCGCTCACCGCCCTCGCGGTGGCCGCGCTGCTCACCGAGGCGGGCCTGCCCGACGGACTCCTCAACGTCCTGCCCACCGACCGCGCCCAGGAGACCGTCGCCACCTGGCTCGGCGACGAACGGGTCCGCAAGTTCTCCTTCACCGGCTCCACCGCCACCGGCCGCGTCCTGCTCGGACAGGCCGCCGCGAACGTCGTCAACGTGACCATGGAGCTGGGCGGCAACGCGCCCTTCGTGGTCTGCGCGGACGCCGACGTCGACGCCGCCGTGCGGGGTGCGATGGACGCCAAGATGCGCGGCGGCGGCGAGGTCTGCATCGCCGCCAACCGGTTCTACGTGCACACCGACGTCGCCGCCGAGTTCACCGAGCGGTTCGGCGCCGCCATGGCCGCCGTCCGCGTCGGTCCCGGTCTGGAGGACGGTGTCACCCTCGGCCCGATGATCAACGCCGCGTCGGTCGACAGGCTCCGCTCGCTGGTCGACGACGCGGTGTCACGCGGCGCGCACATCGCCGCGCGGGGCACCGTGCCACACGGCCCCGGCCACTACCACCCGGCGACCGTCCTCACCGACGTGCCCGACGACGCCCGCATCCTGCACGAGGAGGTCTTCGGACCGGTCGCGCCGGTCTGTGTCTTCACCGACGAGGACGAGATGCTCGCCCGCGCCAACGCCACCGTGCACGGCCTCGCCTCGTACGTCTACTCGCGCGACGTCGGCCGCGCCCTGCGGATCGCCGAACGCCTGGAGGCGGGCATGGTCGGCGTCAACCGCGGCCTGCTCTCCGACCCGGCCGCCCCGTTCGGCGGCGTCAAGCAGTCCGGCCTCGGCCGGGAGGGCGGCCGCGAGGGCATCGAGGCGTTCCTGGAGACCCAGTACATCGCCCTCGACTGGCCGACGGCCTGACGCCCCGCCTCTGATCCCGCGCCCTCCCCGCGCCCCCTGCGCCCCTCTGCCCCCGTGCCTCGCGCGCCCCTCGCCCCCCGCACCCCCCGCACCCCCTGACCCCCGCACCCCTTGCCCCCCGGCACCCACCCTCCCCGCCCGGCCCCGTCCCCACCTCCCGCTTGGGCACCGAACGACAAGGACCGCACATGGCAACGACGCCCGCGACCGCTCAAGAGCCCCCGATCTCGCCCGCACTCACCCGTGAACGCCGCCGGCTGCACACCAAGCTGAAGCTCGCGACCCAGATCGGGCAGGGGATCGACGGCTACATCATCGGCGGCATCGGCATGGCGATGGCCGCGCTCACCACCGACCTCCATCTGTCCACACTGATGGAGGGCCTGGTGGGCGCCTCCCCGCTGATCGGCATCTTCGTCGGCGGCCCCCTCTTCGGACGGCTCGCCGACCGGTTCGGGCGGCGCCCGGTCTTCCTCGTCGACATGCTGGTCTTCCTGGTCGGCTCGGTCCTCCAGTTCTTCGTCACGGACGGACTCCAGCTCTTCCTCATCCGGCTCCTGATGGGCGTCGCGATCGGCGGCGAGTACGCGATCGGCGCCCCGTTGCTCTCCGAGTACGCGCCCCGCCAGGGCCGCGGCAGGCTGCTGGCCAGCCTGGAGATCAGCTGGTACCTCGGCTACGCCCTCGCCACCGTGGTGGGCGCCCTGTTCGCGGAGGTCGACGGCGGCTGGCGCTGGTCCCTGGCGAGCAGCGCGGTCATCGCCCTGGTCTGCGTGGCGCTGCGCGGCGGGATACCCGAGTCGGCCCGCTGGCTGCTCAGCAAGGGGCGCCGGGACGAGGCCGAGGCGCTGATCCACAAGTACGGCATCGAGGTCGACGTCGAGGCCGAACTGGACGAGCGCACGCAGGCCGACCGCGAGGGCTTCCGCGCCCTGTTCAGCCGCCGGCATCTGCGCAGCACGGTCTTCGCGAGTGTGTTCTGGGCGGCGCTGGTACTGCCGTACTTCGCGATCGGCACCTTCTGGACTCAGGTCTTCGAGGCCCTGAACATGGGCGACAACGCGACGGCCGCGCTGCTCGTGTACTCGTTCACGGCCGTCGCCGGTGTGACGGCGGGCTGTCTCGTCGTCGACCGGATCGGCCGGCGCAGGCTGCTGATCCCGCCGTTCTGGATCACCGCGGGCTGTCTCGCGCTGGTCGCGGTGTGGCCCACGTCGACGCCCGTGATCGTCGGCGGCTTCCTGTTCTTCATCTTCCTGAACGCCGCGTCCAGCGCGCTCACCGCGGTCTATCCGCTGGAGGTCTTCCCGACCTCGCTGCGCACGACGGGTGTGGGTTTCGCGACCGCGATGAGCCGGGTCGGCGCGGCCATCGGCACCTTCCTGCTGCCGATGGGCCTGGACCGCTTCGGGGTGGAGTTCGTGCTGCTCGTCGGGGCGGGGGTGCTGGCCGTCGGTGGTCTTGTGTCGCAGTTCCTGGCGCCGGAGACCACGGACCTGGACCTGGCACGGGCGGCTCGCAAGGCGCGCGAGGTGTAGATCCCGCCCCGTGGGTTAGACTGTGAGTCCAGACATTGGAATCTCAGTCCAAGGAGGCGGGGCGTGGCCGCGCAGCACCCGGAGGCCGAGCGCGACGCGATCGTCGCCGCGCTCACCCCGGTCGTCCACGGCATCGCGGCGACCTTCGGACCGGTGTGCGAGGTCGTGCTGCACGACTACCGGCGGCCGGAGCAGTCGGTCGTCGCGGTGGCGGGCTCGGTGACCGGGCGGACGGTCGGCGGGGCGATGAGCGAGATCGGCATGCGGGTGCTCGCCCGCGGTGACGAGGCCGCCGACGAGCTGAACTACCTCACCCGCACCGGCACAGGACAGCTCGTCAAGTCGTCCACGATGGTGCTGCGGGACTCCACGGGGGTGGTCTTCGGCGCCCTGTGCGTCAACGTCGACGCGGGCGCCGCCCAGCAGGCCCAGCTGCTGCTGGGCGCCCTGGCCGGCACGCCCGCCGACCCCGACCCGCCGGCCCCGGTCACCACCTTCGGCAACGACATCGACGCCGTGGTGGACGCCCTCGTCGACACCCACCGGCACACCACCTGGGCGGCGCTCGACCGGGCCGGCCGCCTCGCCCTGTTCCGCAGCCTGGACGAGCACGGCGTCTTCGCCGTACGCCGTGCCGTCGAGCTGGTGGCCACCCGCCTCGGCATCTCGCGCGCCTCGGCGTACAGCTACCTCTCCCAGGCCCGGGCCACCACCGACCAGGCGCCCGAGGGAGACCACTCATGACGACCAGCACCCCGCCCATCACCTTCGACGACGTCCGTGACGCCGCCACCCGGCTCGAGGGCGTCGCCCACCGCACGCCCGTACTGCGCTCCCGGACCCTGGACGCCCTGGTCGGCGCCGAAGTCCTGCTGAAATGCGAGAACTTCCAGCGCGTCGGGGCCTTCAAGTTCCGCGGCGCCTACAACGCGGTCTCCCGGCTCACGCCGGAGCAGCTGGCGCGGGGTGTCGCCGCGTACTCGTCGGGCAACCACGCCCAGGCCGTCGCGCTCGCCGCCCGTGAGCTCGGCACCACCGCCGTCATCGTGATGCCCGAGGACGCCCCGCGCTCCAAGCGCGCCGCCACCGAGGGGTACGGCGCCGAGATCGTCACGTACGACCGCTACACCGAGGACCGGATCGCCATCGGCGCGGCACTGGCCGCCGAACGGGGCCTCGCGCTGATCCCGCCGTACGACCACCCCCATGTCATGGCGGGGCAGGGCACGGCGGCGCTCGAACTCCTGGAGGAAGTGGGGGAGTTGGACGCCCTGGTGGTGCCCGTCGGGGGTGGTGGGCTGATCGCGGGGAGCGCCACGGCGGCCAAGGCGCTGCACCCCGGGATCCGGGTGATCGGTGTCGAGCCGGAGGCCGGTGACGACACTCGGCGGTCCCTGGCGGCCGGGCGGCGCGTCGAGATCCCGGTCCCGCACACCATCGCCGACGGACAGGCCCTGCACATCCCCGGTGAGCTGACCTTCCCGGTGAACCTGCGGCTCGTCGACGAGATCGCGCCGGTGAGCGACGACGAGATCCGGGACGCCATGCGGTTCGCCTTCGAGCGGCTGAAGATCGTCGTCGAACCCAGCGGCGCGACCCCGCTGGCCGCCCTGCTCTCCGGACGCACGGCCCCGGTCGCCGGGCGGATCGGGGTCATCGTCTCCGGCGGCAACGTCGACGCGGAACGCTTCGCACTGCTCTGCGGCGAACGCCGGCGCAATCTTCGCTCTGGGCACGGCTGAGCAGATCACGATGGACGGTTACCACTTCGTGATGGAGACCAACTTCTTCGGCAACCTCGCCGTCATCAGGGCCACCCTGCCCCACCTGCGTGCGGCCAGGGGGCGACTGATCGTCGTCACGAGCGCGAACGGCGTGATGGGGGCGCCCTGCAACGAGGCCTATGCCGCCTCGAAGTTCGCCCTGGAGGGCGCGGTGGAGTCGCTGGCCCCGGTGGTCGCGCGCTTCGGTGGTCGCGCGCTTCGGAGTGAAGACCACCATCGTCGAACCCGGGCCCGTCGCCACCGATGTCATGGCCCCGCGCCGCCTGGCGAACCTGCTGCCCTACGAGGAGATCCCGCACAGCCCCTACCCAGACCCCTGGGACCTGCTCTCGCGGATCATCGCGAACACAGGGGGAGTGCAGCCGGTGGAGGAACTCGGCCCGATCTTCCTGGATCTGCTCGCCGCCGACAATCCACCGCTGCGGCGCCAAAGCGCCCCGCGGGCCGTTGACTTCGTTGCCCCGAAGCTCGCCGCCGACCTCGACGGCAGCAAGGTGAACGAAGCCTCCGAGGCGTATCTTGCTCTCGCCGACTGAACAGCACTCAATCGCGGCAGCGGTGCGTCCGTGACGTCACGTCCCTCCGTCAGTGGGAGGTCGTGATCCGGATCTCCATGCCTGTGCCTTGTCCAGTGATCCGGATGTCACCCGGTCCGCCCAGGCGCACGGCGTCCAGTCGTGCCAGTGGCACCACTCCCGACTCCCCGTGCTCGAGGGTCAGTTGACCGGAGAGTGGGAGCATCAGAAGAGTCTCCTCGGGGTCGACGGATGCGTCGTGACGGCCCTGCACGTCGACGACCTTCGCGCTCGCCGTCGCGCGACCCCGCCGGGTCATGACGTTGACAGCCCGGGCGGGGCCGCCTGGCAGGCGGCATGACACCGCACGGTCACCGGAGAACGCGAACGGGGCCAACGGGGAGAGCCGGTGCTCCTTTTCGGCGTCGATGAGCGAAACGCCGGGGCCGTCGATCACTGTGATCACCCGGTCCACACCGGGAAAGACGGAGAACGGTCCCTGGTCGCCGAGGTCCGCGACACTCACCCGCCAGTCGAATTCCTGACCCCGGCCGACGAGTGCGGACGCCACTTCTCTTGTACTGCCGAAGCCGTTCTTCCAGAGAACCCGGTGGTAGTCGGCCCAGTGCAGCAGTACGACAGACACGTCGATGTCCTCGCCCTTGTCGGAAAGTCCCGGCCTACCGGACCCTACCGACACCGTCTTTGCGGCCGACGTCCGGGCGGGATGATCGGCGGTGGCCGACCAAGCCCCTCTGACACGGAGACGCAGCACAAGCGCCGCCATGTTCCAGGCGTCATCCGTACCGCGGCGGTGACGTCCCTCTAGCCGCAGCGCCGCGAGCACAGACCGGATCCGGGGAGCGATATAACGGAGTCATGATCTTCCATGTGGTCGCGCTCGCTGACTGGCAGGCAGTTCCTGATGGCCATTACGCCCCTTCCTCCCTTTCCAAAGAGGGCTTTGTCCACTGTTCTCCCGACGAGGAGACCGCCCTCGCAGTCGCGACCGACCACTACTCCGACGCGCCTGGTCCGCTGGTCGCACTACTCATTGATGAGCAGAAACTCGACGCCCAGGTGAGATGGGAACAGGCGAGGCCGGACTCTGCGGGTACGGCTCCGCGCACCTTGTATCCGCACATCTTCGGACCCGTCAATCGCGACGCGGTCGTGGGGGTTATGCAGATCGAGCGGGACGGCATGGGGCGGGCTGTCGAGCTGACGGCATCGGAGTGACCGACACCGGATCGGTGCGGTCGTGAGGACGATGTCCGATCGGTAAGGCTCAAGGCACACGTGTTCGCGGGCCCGGCCTTCGCCGCCCGTACCCGGAGCATGGGCCCGAGAGGGCCAGTGTCTGCTGGGCGAGGCTGCCTCATGTCGACTTCACGTGTGCCGCGTACGCGGTGCCGGCGGCCGTAAGGCGCGCGTGGCGGCGGTGTCGCGATGCCGGTTGGCGCCGGTTCAACCGACCTGTTCGGCCTTCCGGGGCAGACGAAGTGTCACGGTCGTCCCCGAGCCCACCGTGCTGGTGGCCGTGGCCGTGCCTCCATGGGCCTCGGCCAGGCGCCGGACGATGGCCAGCCCGAGACCGCTGCCACCGTTCTGACGGTTACGGGATTTTTCGGAACGCCAGAACCGGTCGAAGATGTAGGGAAGCTCCTCACCGGGAATTCCGCACCCCGTGTCCGACACCGTGAAACGGACGAACCCCCGAGAGTCTTGCCGGACATTGACCGCGGCATGCTCTCCTGCCGCGGATCCCGCGGGCGCTTCGAGGATCGCGCTCAGGGTGACCGACCCGCCGGCCGGGGTGTGCCGTACGGCGTTCGACACCAGGTTGTCCATCATCTGCCGGATCCTGACGGGATCGGCGTCCATGGTGAGGGACGAGTCCGCCGCCGTGTGCAGTGCCACCCCCTGTGTGTCCGCCGTCGCCTTCGCCGACCGTACGGTGGTGGCCAGCAGATCGGCGACTTTCACTCGTACCGGAGACAGCCGCAGTTCTCCGGCTTCGGCAGCCGCCAGATCTCGCAGGTCGTCGATGATGTGCTGCAATTGAAGAGCCTGTCCCAGCAGCGAGGCCACCAGGACGGCGTCGGGCTGCGCGATGCCGTCCTCCACGGCTTCCAGCCAGCCCCTCAGGTTGCTGACCGGGGTGCGCAGCTCGTGCGCGATGTCATTGGTCATGGCACGGCGCAGCGTCTCCAGCTCTTCGCGACGCTGTGACATGGCATTGAACGCGGCCGAGAGCCGGGCGATCTCGTTCTGCCCCTGGACCGGAACCCGGGTGGACAGCTCACCGTCCTCCATACGAATCGCGGCATCGGTGAGCGCACGTAGCGGCTTCACCAGGCGAATTCCCGCCAGGCTGGTGACGGTCACCGTGACCACCAGGACCATCGCCGCCCATCCGGCGATGCGAAGCCGGTTCGAGGGAGAGAGATCGAAGAAGGTCGTGGCGGTGCGCCCATGGCTGGCGACGTAGAGAACCGCCGCCGGTGCCACGAACGGGGCGAGCTGCTGGGCCCGGCTCGTGGCGAGGCACGAGGCGACGGTGGAGGCAGCGGGAGCAGTCCGCGCGCGCGACGACCACGTGCCGGTGATCGTCAGTGAGACGGGACCGGCGCCACGGCTGCGCAGGCAGGAATCGACCAGTGTGTTGAGGGCGGACAGCGCGGCCCTCTCCGATGCCACCGGTGCGTCGAGGGCGTCCATCGGGCACGGGGATGGACGCAGTGCCGGCCCGTCGTCCAGGACGAGGTGCGGGCGTCCGCTGGGGAGTGTCTCGATCCGGGACGAGATGCCCTCGGTCGCAAGGCACCGGCTGAGTCTCTGGGCGACGCCACTGAGATCGCGGGCGTCCCTCCCGGAGAGGCGGAACGGGCCGACCGCTCTTGGGTCGATGGTCGTGGTGGGGACGTCGGCGGTCGTGGCCTTGCGCAACTCCGTGTTGGTGACCAGCGGGTTCACTGTCGCGGTGGCGTCCCGGGGAGGTTGAAAGACCCGCGCGGCGCCACTGTCGGAGTCCGCGATCTTCTTGCCGTCGGCGGTCGTCAGGACGACCCGGTGCCCTGCCTGCCGACTGAGCTGTGCAACGACGGGCCCGACCCCGGTCCAGTCGGGGTGCGTCGCGGCCCAGCCCATGAGGGTGTCGTAGATCCGTGCCTCGTCGGCGAGAGCCTGGCCGCGCTCCTCACTCAGCACAACGGCGGTGGTGTTCAGCACCACCCAGGCAGTGGCCGTGATCGAGCAGACGGACACGAGCGCTGACACCGCGAGCAGACGGATGAGCAGGCTTCTCCGCGGCAGGGCGGCCGCGAAACGGGACCGACGCAACGGTGGCCGCCTGTTGCCCGTACCGGCCGTCGAGGGCGGGGTGACGCTAGTCACGGGACGCTTCTTGCCCCTGCGTGTCCAGCAGTTTGTAACCCAAGCCGTAGACCGTCGCCAGGGGCATCGGCTGCGCGCCGTCGCCTGCGGCCCGTTTGATCTTGCGGCGGAGGTTCATCACATGGACGTCGACCGTTCTGGGCGTGATGAAGGGCTCGTAGCCGTGCAGTCGTTCGAGGAGCTGGCTGCGCGTCAGCACGTGGCCGGGATACTCGGACAGCATCTCGATGACCTTGAACTCGCCCGGGGTGCAGTCGATCAGCTGCCCGTAGGCGCGCACCTCGTGCCGTACCGGATCGACCGACACGGAGCGCGGACGCGGGGCAGGGGCAGGTCCCGGAGTCTCAGGAGGGCCCGGGATGCCCTGCCGTCGGCTGCGCCTGAGCAATGAGCGCGTACGCGCCATCAGCTCGCGTGGGCTGAACGGCTTCGTCATGTAGTCGTCGGCCCCGAGATCGAGGCCCAGCAGCAGGTCCTCCTCCGCGGACCGCGCTGTGAGCAGGAGTACCGGCAGATGGGCCAGGTCCGCGTCGGCCCGGATGACACGGCACACGTCGAGTCCGTCGACACCGGGCATCATCACGTCGAGGATCACGAGGTCCGACGGGTGACGGCGCAGTTGATCCAGCACGGCGCGGCCGTCGCCGGTCGCCGTCACCGTGTGGCCTTCGTGTTCCAGGTACCGACGTATCAGTTCAGCCTGGTCGATGTCATCTTCCGCGACCATCACATGCGCGCACATGCGTCTCATTCTAGAAACGGAGGAAGTGATTCCACAGGGGGGTGACAAGTCGACCATCAGGTTCTGACAAAGCCCTGATAATTCTCGGCTGCGGTCCGGGCCCACATGAGCGCCCGCCAGGGTCAGGACGAGGAGCCGAAGGACTTCACTGTGCACGCTGAGTTGATCTGGTCGTAGCCGTCCGGGACATTGGCCGACGTCAGGGTCCAGCTCAGTGGCTGGCTGCCGGTGGCCGGCACGATCACCGCTGGGACGCCGTGGCTGGTGAGGCACTTCACTACGGCCACCACACCCTCGCTGTAGTGCGGGTTCTTGGCAGGATCGAGTTCGGGCGGATTGATCGGTGCCTTGTCTTTGCAGGCTTCTTCGGCCTTCCTGCGCACACTGTCACTCACCTCGCCGTTGGCACTCTGGCCCATGCCGTTCTTGGCCAGGCAGCCGGCGTAGACCTTGCGGATCTGCAATCGCTTCTCCATGGTGTCGTCGAGCCGGAGCTGGACACCCGGTGAGTCGTCCGAGGAATCCGAGGCCGTCGGCCGCTTTCCGCCGGAGCCGGTCGACCGATCCGGGGAATCCTGAGCTGCGGCAGAGGGCGGTAGCGAGGCGACACCCTCCTTGTCCGCCGCAGGACCGTCCTGGCCGGAGCATCCCGTGAGCAGCACGCCCAGGGCGAGGGCGGCGATCGTCAGCAGGGGAACTGCCGGCTCGGATCGCTTGTTGTTGGGGAACATCTTCCTGCTTCCTTTGACGCGGAGAGTGCGTTCGAGCACGGTTGACGAAGGGGACCAGGCCGCAAGACGGCTCGTGTACTGGGGTTATGTGGTGGCAAGCGCCTCGGTCGGGGTCAGCCGAGAGGCGCTCACCGACGGGTAGACGCCGGCCAGTACGCCAAGTACCAGCGATGCGGCCATGCCCAGGAGAACGGTGTTGAGCGGGATGACGATGGGCCAGTCATGGGTCAGGGCGTAGCCGGCGGTGGACAGTGTTCCGACGGCCGCACCGGCGACGGCTCCGAGGACGGACAGCACCACCGACTCGGTGAGGAACTGGCCACGGATGTGCCTGCGGCTCGCGCCCAGGGCGCGGCGCAGGCCGATCTCCCGGCGCCGTTCGAGAACGGAGATGTACATGGTGTTGGCCACGCCGATGCCGCCGACGCCGAGGGCGATGCCGGCCAGGGCGACGAACAGGCTCGAGTACGCGCTCTGGGTCGCGCGCTTGGCGGCGAGGGCGTCGGAAGGGTTGGTGACCCGTACGAAGTTGGGCAGTGGCGGGTAGACCGTCGCGCCGAGCACTGCTTTGACCGAGTCGATGGCATGGTCCGGTGCCTTGGCGTAGATCACCGTCGGATGTCCGTCGAACCCGAGGTAGCGCTCGGCAGCGTTCCATCCGACGAACACGGAGAGTTCCAGGTCCGGGTCGAGCGGCATCGGGTTGAGGATGCCCGTGATGGTGAACCAGCGCTCTCCCAGCCGCAGCAGCGGAGCGTTCTCACCGGCGGGCAGACGGTCGAACCCGAGCGTCCCCGCGGCCTTGTGGCCGAGCACCACCGTGGGCAGGCTCGCCGTCTTCGCGTTGAGGAAGCGTCCGACGTGCACAGACCCGCCCACCAGGTGCAGCAGGTTGGGCCGTGCCGCCAGGACAGTGAGCGCGGCCGTGTCGTTCGGATCGCTCGCATCGGTGCGCCGGATGGGCTGGTGGGTATTGGCTACTTCGCTGGTGGCGGTCACGGGCCCTATCCGCGCCGCCATGGCGGCGGCCTGGGAAGGCAGCTTGATCGGCTGCTGCCCCTCGGGAACGAGCGGCTGGGCCTTGAGCCGGTCGGTGCCCAGTGCTGTGAGCTTCTCCAGAAGCGCCTCTTGGCTGGAAGCGGGTATTCCGGTGACGAGGACCATCGTGGCGATGCCCACCGAGATACCGAGAGCCGACAGGACGGCACGGACCTTGCGCATGCGCAGGCCCAGAACACCGACCCCGACCAGATCAACCGGACCGAGACGGACGATCCGGCCCCTGCCTGAACTGCCCCGTTCGCCTGCACTACGCGGCGTCGGGATCTTGTCATTGTCCGAGAGCACTGGTCGCTCCGTTAAGCGTGTCGCTGGTCAGGTGGCCGTCACGGATCTCGATACGTCGCGGAAGCCGAGCGGCGATGTCACGGTCATGGGTGATGACGGCGACAGTCGTCCCGTCATGGTTGAGGTCGGCCAGTAGTTCCATCACGGAGTCTCCGTTGGCGGTGTCGAGCGCGCCCGTCGGCTCGTCGGCGAGGATCAGCTCGGGACCGTGGACGAGAGCGCGTGCTATGGCGACCCGTTGTCGCTCTCCGCCGGAGAGCTGGGCCGGCAGATGCCCGGTCCGGTGGGCCAGCCCAACCCGGTCCAGCGCCTCTTCGGCCAGGGGCCGACGGTCACGACGCGGAACACCGGCGTACAGCAGTCCGGTCGACACGTTCTCCACCGCGGTCAGGCCGTCGGTGAGGTGGAACTGCTGGAAGACGAATCCGAGCGTCCGGCCCCGCAGCGTGGAGAGTTGCCTGTCGTTCAGTGCGGTGACGTCCGTGCCGCCGATCTCCACCCGGCCGCTGCTGGGCAGGTCCAGTGTCCCCATGAGATTGAGCAGCGTGGACTTTCCCGACCCCGATGGTCCGACGATGGCGAGGAGTTCACCTCGCCGGACGGCCAGGGACACGTCCCGCAGCGCTGTCACGCCGCCCGGAAAGACGCGGCTGACGCGGTCCACGAGGAGGACCGGCGCGGAGGTCTCGTCGTCCGGCGGCCGGGAGGTCACGACGCGACCTCCACCGTCAGTCCCTCGGTGAGACCCTGTCCGCTGATCTCGACCAGGCCGGTGGCGAACATGCCGGTCTGAACCCTCAGGAGTTCTCCGTCGACGCGCTGAACGGCGAAACCCCCACCGCTGAGGGCGACGAGCGCGCCGATGGGAACGGTGAACACGTCCTTGTGGATCTCGGAGACGAACTCCACGGGCAGGTCGGCGTCATCGAGGTCCGCGACGTCCGAGGCGTGCTTGGGCAGGACGGTCACATCGACACCGGAGGAGTCGCCGGTGCCGGAGGGCGCGGGATCCCCCGAAGGCCTGTCGCTGATCCCTTTCACCATTCCGGAGATCTTCGCGTCGGGCAGCATGATCGTCACGGCATCACCGGGTTTGATCGCGGAGACCTGCTGGGCCTCTACCGGTACCGTGATCACCTTCTTCGGCGAGACGTAGCTGAGGATGTCCTGGCCGGCCGGATCGCCGATCTGCGCCTTGAGTTCGTGCACGCGTACCTGTCCCGGGAGCACGACCACCTGCCCCACCTTGAGCGTGCCGGTCGGCTCGACTCCGACGTCCTGTTGCCACTCCTTCAGCGCGGCGGCGAGAGACGCGGTGAACGTCGCCCCCTGTACGTCCGTCGGACCAGCCGAGCGTAGGCTCGTGCCGTCGTGGCCCACGGCGTAGCCGAGAGCGGCGAGATTGTCGCGCAGCACGCTGACGTCGTTGCCGACGAGACCGGTCTTCTTCAGCTCGCGGAAGAAGGGTGTGTCTCCGTAGAAGACAGGTACGGGCTTGTCGTCGACGCGGTAGAGCGCCTTGCCGCGCTCCGTGACCTCGCCCTTGGCCGGGAGTCTGGTCAGCGTGCCGGTCCCGGGACTCTTGAGCTGCTTCACCGGGCCAAATCCCAAGTGACCCTGCACCGTCACGCTGTTGCTCAGGTCGCGCCGGACCACCTTGGCCGTCTCGACGTGGGGCGCTGCGGTCGCGCCGGGGTCGGGTGGTGCGGATGAATGCCGCACCACCGCGGCGACACCGACGGTGCCGGCCACGACAACTGTCACCAGCATCACGGCCAGGCCGACCCGACTACGACGGCGTGACTCACGGGTAAGGCGCCGCTCACCCATGGTCGTTCCCGGATGTCAGGACCTCGTGGGAGTGGGGCCGGCCCGTGCCGGCACGCCGGGTGAATCCGCCGGGCAGGACGGCTGCGCCGGAAATCGGTCGGAGGGCGAGCCGCCGTCGCCCGTCTGCGATCGTAAGCATGGCCCGACCGTCGCAGCTCAATGTCATGAAGCTGTCATTCAACGGTCAGCGGACGATGGTCCCGCGCCCGACGCCTTTTTCATTGCTCCGGTGACTGGTGAACCGGAGGCGCCTGGCCGGGGTGATCGCGGGGCAGACCGTGACGGAGGATGTCCTCGGCGGCTGTGCGTGCGAACTCGAACGCCTCCGAGTCGTCGAGCGATGCCGTGAGAGCCATGGCGCCTTCGAACAGCACGGCGAGTTGTCTTCCGAGACGGTCGGGTTCACGGGCGCCGGCCCGACGGGCCGCGTCGACCACCTGCTGGAGAAACTGGCGCTTGTGCTCGATGACGAGCGGCAGCCCGGGGTGGTCTCGGTCGGACAGTTCCACTGCCGCGTTGTGGTAGGGGCAGCCGCGGAAGTGTGGGTCTTCCGGCGGCCGGTCGAACAGTGCCAGCAGCTGTTCACGGGGGGACAGGGACGGGTCGTTCAACCTGCCCTCGTTGTTGCCCGGCTCGAGATACCCGACTCCCGTCTCCAGATACGCGGCCACCAGCACGTCCTTGCTGAGGAAAAGCTGGTAAAGAGTCCGCTTCGAGACGCTTGCCCGGTCGGCCACATCCGAGATGCTGGTGGAATTGATGCCCCGGCTGTAGAAGAGGCTGGACGCTGCCCTCATGATGCGCTGCCTCGGGCTCACCGTACCGCCCGTAGCGGTTCCTGTCACAGTCATGCTGTGACGGTACCGTTCGTTACCTAATTATGCAAAATATTCCCCGGGGTCGCGTCATCGGCCCCTTTTTAGCTGTGATCCAGGTCACAACATCTAGGGTACCGATCGGTTTCCCTTTTCGTGCGGACGCGCGTACCGTCGGAAGAGGAAAGCCGGTGAGCGGGGCGCAGGACCTGCAATTCCCCGGCTGCTATTCCCTACACCCCGTTCGTGTCCACGACGGAGAAGGTCAGACTCATGAGCGAGAAGCAAAACGACGCGACGAAAGAAACTACCTGGCCTCCGACGCCAAAGAATGAACTTGCGGAGGACGTCATCTTTGAAGCGGCAGCCCTGTACCGGCCTGTAAAGGGGCGGGAAACGGTTCAGGCGCTGATGATCGCCGTATCCGACTATTACGCGCGGATGGAGTTCACGGCTCCGTCGGCCGTTCTGGGCGATGCCACCTACCTACAGTGGGAGGGAACGACGCCCTCGGGCACGGAGTTGAAGGGTGCCACCGTCATCACGCGCAACGCCGAGGGCCTGATCAGTCACATCGCGGTGCATCAGCGTCCGCTCGGAGGACTGCTTGAGTTCTCGACTGATTTCGGGAGCCGGTTCAGTGCCACTGGGGCTGTCCCGGCCGACAGCTTCTACCAGGGGTAGCGCGCGTTGCGCGGCACCCAATCCAATCTCAAGGAATCGGAATCAGCATGAGTCAGTTCACGGTCACCAAGCCGTCCGCGTCGCAGTGGCGTGTGTCGTTCGACAACGCGCCGATCAACTTGTTCGGCTCGCAGAGCGTCCTTGAGCTTCGGTCCATCATCGAGGACGCGGAGCGAGATGGCGACCTCAACGTCATCCTCTTCGAGAGCGCTAATCCCGACTACTTTATCGCCCATTGGGACCTCACGGACGACGCGTCCGCCGTGCCCGCCGGTCCAACGGGGCAGGGGGCTTTCATGGACGCGATGATTCGCCTCAGCAGGCTTCCCGTCATCACAGTCAGCTCCGTTCGGGGGCGTGCTCGCGGAGCGGGAAGTGAGTTCCTGCTGGCGACCGACATTCGGTTCGCCAGCCGAGAGCGCGCCCGTATCGGACAGTTCGAGATGTCCGGCGGTGTTGTTCCCGGTGGTGGTGGAATCGGTCGCTTGACCCGTCTGGTCGGCCGGGGCCGAGCACTTGAGATCACAGCCGGCGCCCTCGACTTCGACGGGGATCTGGCCGAGCGATACGGCTACGTCAACCGATCGCTCCCGGACGCCGAACTCGACACTTTCGTCCATGCGTTCGTCGATCGTCTCGCCGGATTCCTCCCTCGCTCAATCCGTGAACTCAAGCAGCTGACCGACGCGATCACGCTGCCGGAGAACGATGCCTTCGCGCCGGAGGCCGATGCCTTCCACAACGGCCTGGGTCTGCCGGAAACGCAGGGCTGGGCCCAGAGAATGTTCGAGCGCGGTCTCCAGCAGCCCGGCGCGCTGGAGGAGAACCTCATGGACGAGGCGGAACCGCTTCACCGCGGCGGCTGACCGGATACCGCAGAGGCGCGGCAGCGAGAGCGCCGCGCCTTCCGTCCGCCGGCTCGCGCCTCCGCGGAGTCCTCTGTCCGCGTCCGCCGCGGAGCGGGAGAGTAGTCGCGAGTATCCCAGTGCGGCCCTGTGCCGGAAGGTGCGTACGCCCCCGCAGGGCCTGCTTCGGCAGCAACCTCCAAGTCGACCGGCACTCCGCCGTCGACGAAGCAAAAGACCGTGCGAGGTGACACCTATGACTCGACTGATCATGACCGCCTTCGGAGAACCCGTCGACTCCGTTGAACTCGACGCAACGCCGACCAGGGCGCCAGGTGTCGAAGAGGTCGTCGTCAGGATGGAAGCGGCGACGATCAACCCGGGAGACTTCCTGCTCATCCGGGGTCAATACCCCATCAGGCCGGAACTGCCCTACCACCATCTCGGGGTGGAGGGCGTCGGCCGGGTCATCGCATCCGGTGACTCCGCACGCGACATGGTCGGCAATCGCGTGCTGGTCCTGCCCACCTACCAGCAGGGCGCGTGGGCCGACACGGTCGTCGCGAGCCGCGACAACGTCATCGAGATCGACAGCGACGCCGACGCGCTTCAGTTGGCGATGCTTCCACTCAACCCGATAACCGCCCAGGTCATGCTCGATCACTTCGTCCACCTGGAGCCGGGAGACTGGGTCGGCCAGACCGCCGCCAACGGTGCCGTGGGGCAGTGGGTGATCGAACTGGCCAAGCGTCGAGGGGTGAAGACCCTCAACATCGTCCGTCGGGAAGCTGCGGCCGAGACCGTCCTCCGGCACGGAGGCGACCGCGTGGTCGTCATGGGCGACGATCTCGAGCAGCGGATCCATGACGCACTGGGCGACAGGAAACTCTCGCTGGCGCTCGATGCGCTCGGCGGCGACACCGGCATGCGGGAACTGTCTTCCGCCCTGAAATTCGGCGGCTACGCCGTGAATTACGGATCCCTCACCGGCGGCCCCGCTCAACTCTCGGCCGAGGCACTGATCGTGAACGAGGTCCGTTCCACGGGCTTCTGGTTCTACAACTGGCTGACCAGGGCGTCTCGGGCCGAGGTGGAGAGTGCTTACCGCAGTTTCCTCGCTCTGCTCGACGCTGCCGCGCTCAACGTACCGGTCGAGGCGACCTACCGGCTCAAGGACTTTCGCCAGGCTTTCCAGCACGCTGAAACCGAACGTGCCGGGAAGATCGTCTTCGTGTTTGACGACTGATATTTCCTGTGAGATCGCGGAGGGCATCAGCCCATTGCCGGCTCGCGTGCCGCCGCCGGTAGTCACTGTCACGAAAGTGAACCGTACGGAGATTCTCGGGGCCTTGACCCGGAACCTTGGACACGGGCTGTGCGGCGTCGGCCGCGTTCACTGGACCAGGTCCTGCGGCCCTGGAGCGTCTCGCGTTCGAACGTCGCGCTGAAGGACTCGGCGAAGCCCCGGCCGGTGTACTGGGCTCCGTGGTCGGTGTGCGTGACCGGGTCGGCGAGGCTGCCGCGGGTCCGTTCGGCAGCGGCCCGGACGTCGCTGACGAGGTCGGTGCGCATGCGGTCCGCGATCGCCCAGCCGGCCGGGCGGCGTGAGGCGAGGTCGATGACGGTGGCCAAGTAGATGACGGTGGCCAACAAGAACCTCCCGCCGTCCAGTGCGAGTCGCCGACGTACTTCTGTTCGGCTCGCCTGCGGTGAGGTCGCGGCCGATCAGGTCCGGGGCCTTCGCCGCAGCCGGGTCCGCAACAGTGGTGCGGTGCCTGCGACGCAGCCGCACACCTGCCAGGCTGATGCTCCGCCTCACCCGCGCGATCCGCTGGTGGTTGACTCGCTCGCCGTCGTCGCGGAGTTCGGCGGAGATCCTGGGGACGCCGTAGGTGCCGCCCGATTGATGGTGCACGGTCGTATCCGGGTGGAGAGGCGGGGTCGGCCGCCTGCCGGGCGACCCGGTCCACGGCCGTCCGGCGCCTGTGTGGAAGCCTGCTCTGGCCGCCGCGGGTGTGATCGCCCCGCTGGAGGAGGGCGGCACCGACGGCACACGCGTGTGGGAGCCGTCCCGGGAACACGGCTTCCACGCCCTGCGCCACTTCTTCGCCTCCGAGGAACTGGGGGCTGGCGAATCGGTCGTCTCCCTGGCACGCCGGTCGGGGCACTTCGACCCCGGGTTCACGCTGCGGAAGTACTCCCATTTCCTGCCCCGGGCCGGCGCCGGAGGCGGCGCTGCCATCGACGCGATCTTCGCGTAGCTGCGGCCGTGGCCGGTCGGTGGAGCCCGTGGAGCGTGGCTCGTAGCCCGCCGCAGGCCCAAAAGTTTCAGAGAAGTCCCAGAGATGTCGCCGCACCCCGCCTGACTCGCTGAACCCGCCTGACGTTCCGATGGCGTTCATCGTCCCCCGAGGCGGAGGATGGACCCCGAGGGGCCCGGCCCCCGCCGGTGCCGCTCGCGCCCGGTGAGCGGGAGACGGAGACCGGACCCGGTCGCACATCTCCGCGGCCGGAAAGGAGGAGCGTCATGTTCGAGATGAAGACGCTCGACAAGCCGGACGAGCGGCGCGATTTCCCGCGTGGCCACCTGGAGGCCGTACACCTCACCGGACTCGACTTCGCCGTCGGCACCTTCGAGCCGGGCTGGCGCTGGTCGGAGTCCGTGGCGCCCATCGCGGGCACCGAGAGCTGTCTGATCCATCACAACGGCTACATGGTCCAGGGCCGGATGCGGATCCGGATGGACGACGGTGCCGAGGGCGAGGTCGGCCCCGGCGACGTCTTCGTGCTGCCGCCGGGGCACGACGCCTGGGTGGTCGGCGACGAGCAGGTCGTGCTGTACGACTTCGCCGGATCCATGGCCAAGGAGTACGCCAGGGCCCAGGACGAGTAACCCCGGACGACGGAAGGGACGAGCGAGGAGGAACGGCTCCGACTTGTCACATGGAAACCGATCGGTTTACGCTGGCACAGCAGCAGGAAACCGATCGGTTTCCCGTGTGTCCGGCCGCTCCGGCGGCCAGTCCTGTCGCTTATGCCGTTTCCACCCCGTCCCACCCCCCCGGGAGATCTCATGACCAGCATCGAAGGATCCGTAGCCCTCGTCACCGGTGGCAGCCGAGGCATCGGCCGCGCCCTGGTGGAGGCCCTGTACGAGCGGGGCGCCAAGAAGGTCTACGCCACCGCCCGCGACCCGCGCACGGTCACCCACCCCGACGCCGTGCCGCTCGCCCTGGAGATGAACGACCCCGCGTCCGTGGCGGCCGCCGCCGAGCAGGCGCAGGACGTCAACATCCTGATCAACAACGCCGCCGGCTCGGTCGGCGCGAACTTCCTCGACTCGCCCGTCGACGACATCCGCCGAGAGTTCGAAACCAACTTCTACGGCCCCCTCCTCGTGACCCGCGCCTTCGTCCCGATCATCGAGCGCAACGGCGGCGGCCACATCCTCAACTTCCACTCGGTGCTGTCGTGGGTCGGCATCGCGGGCTCCTACAGCGCCTCCAAGGCCGCCTTCTGGTCGCAGACCAACTCCCTGCGCCTGGACCTCAAGCCGCGCGGCATCGACGTCACGGGCCTGCACGTCGGGTATGTCGACACGGACATGGCCGCCCACATCACCGAGCCCAAGATCGCGCCCGAGAGTGTGGCGGCGCAGGCTCTCGACGGCATCGCCTCCGGTGCCTGGGAGGTGCTCGCGGACGACCTCACCCGGCAGGTGAAGGCCGGCCTCTCCATCGACCCGGCCGACTTCTACGCGCAGCTCTCCGCGTAACGGCGCTCCGTACAGCGGCTCAGACCGGCAGCAGGCGCTCGATCAGCGCGCCCAGCTGCCGGGCCGTGCGGCACTCGTGCATCTCGACCAGGCCGGCGTACGCGGGAGCCGCCGAGTCGCCGGTGCCCCACTGGCCGCGCGGCTCCGGGTTGAGCCAGTAGACACGGCGGGCCCGCGCCGAGATCCGCCGCAGCGCCGCGAGGTTGGGGTCGCTCATGTTCGTCCGGGCGTCGCCGAGCACGAACACGGTGGTGCGCGGGCCGACCGCGCTGTCGCCGTAGCGCTCGGCGAACTCGCCCAGGGCGGCGCCGTAGTCGCTGCTGCCGTGCCACATCGTGAGCGTGGCCTCCGCGCGGATCCGGGCCTGAAGGCCCTCGGGGTCGGCGGTGCCGTGCTCCAGCAGCCCGGTCACCTCGTCGATCCGGTTGACGAAGGCGAACACCCGCACCTTGCTGAACTGGTCGTGCAGCGCCTGCACCAGCAGCATCGTGAAGTCCGAGAAGCCGGACACCGAGCCCGACACGTCGCACAGCAGCACCAGTTCGGGCCGGACCGGCCGCCGTCTGCGCAGCACCGGCCGCATCGGCACCCCGCCCGTCGACAGCGAACCCCGCAGCGTGCGCCGCAGATCGATGCTGCCCCGCGCGGCCCGGCGCCGGCGCGCGGCCAGCCGGGTGGCCAGCTTCCGGGCCAGCGGTCCGACCGTGCGGCGCAGCTCGGCCAGCCGGTCCTTCCCCGCGTACAGGAAGTCCACCCGGTCCGCGGTCGGCGCCACCGCGCGCCGGGCGATCCGGTCCCGGCCCCGCTGCTCGGCGACCCGCCGCCGCGCCTCGGCGGCCACCTGCGCCCGGAAGGCGTCGATACGGCGCCGGATCTCGTCGTCCAGGAGCCGGTCCACGAACCCGGGACCACCGTCGCCCTCGCGCACGGTGTCACGGACCCGGGCGAACAGGGTCTGCGGACGCAGCCGTTCGAGCGTCTGGTACGACGACCAGCCGTCCGACTCCGGTGAACTCCCGTACCCGCCGAAGCCGTCCACCGCCTGCGCCGCCAACGCGGCCATCGCGGCGGTGTCGTTCGCGGCGAGCGCGGCCACCAGCTTGTCGCGCAGCTCGTCCCGGTCCACCGCGCCCGTGTCCGGTCCGCCGACACCGCGCGGGAAGTACAGATCGAAGACCGGGTCGAACACCTGCCGCTGGCCGGCGGTGTGCAGCAGCGTCGCGGCGAGCCCCTCGCGCAGCGACTCGCGGTCGGCGAAGCCCAGTGCGGTCACCGCGCGGGCCGCGTCCACCGTCTCGCCGGTGCCGATCCGCACCCCGTGCGAGCGCAGCGCGGCGACGAAGTCCGTCAGCCGGGCGGTGACATCGTCGGCCGGGGCCGTCACACGGCGTCCAGGTCTAGCTTGGCGGTCGCCTTGAGGACATCGTCCTGGTGCTTGAGGACCACACCGAGGCTCTCGCGTACGACCGCGTCGTCCAGGGTGTGCGCGCCGAGGGCCAGCAGGGTGCGCGCCCAGTCGATGGTCTCCGCGACGGACGGCACCTTGCGCAGGTCCATCGCGCGCAGCGCGCCCACCACCCGCACCACGGACTCGGCGAGCGCCGCGTCCATCTCCGGCACCTTCAGCCGGACGATCCGCCGCTCCAGCTCCTCGTCCGGGAAGCCGATGTGCAGGAAGAGACAGCGCCGGCGCAGCGCCTCGGACAGCTCGCGGCTCGCGTTGGAGGTCAGGACGACGAACGGGCGCCTGGTCGCGGTGATCGTGCCGAGTTCGGGGACGGTGACCTGGAAGTCGCTGAGTACTTCGAGGAGCAGCCCCTCGACCTCGACGTCCGCCTTGTCGGTCTCGTCGATCAGCAGCACGGTCGGCTCGTCGCCGCGGATCGCGGTCAGCAGCGGACGGGGGAGCAGGAACTCCTCGCTGAAGATGTCCGTGCGGGTCTCGTCCCAGCTCTCGCCGCGCCCCGCGGTGATCCGCAGCAGTTGCTTGGCGTGGTTCCACTCGTACAGCGCGCGGGACTCGTCGACGCCCTCGTAGCACTGGAGGCGGACCAGCCGGGCGTCCGCGACCTGTGCGACGGCCTTGGCCAGTTCCGTCTTGCCGACCCCCGCCGGTCCCTCGACCAGGAGCGGCTTGCCGAGCCGGTCGGCGAGGAAGACGGTCGTGGCGACGGCGGGCGAGGCCAGATAGCCGGTCCCGGCGAGGCGGGCGGTGACGTCGTCGACGGAAGTGAACAACACGGGCCTCCGGCGGTGCGGTGGGGGCGGTACGGGTCCGGGCCGCCCGAACATATTCAGGCACCTGTACGGTTTCGGACCACCTATCTAAGCGCTTGTTCACCGGATCTGTCATCCGGTGTCCGCGTGCGCCCGGCCCCGATGCGGCGCAGCCCCCGCTGCTCGTGTGGCGCGGCCCGTGTGATACACCGATCGGTTTCCTTTGCCGTCGTGGCGCGGTAACCTCGCGGTATGGCCACCATGGACAAGGCATCGCCGCGCGACCGGCTGCTCGACGCGGCCGTCGAGCTCACCTACCGCGAGGGCGTCAACATCGGCGTCGACGCGCTGTGCCGGGCCGCGGGCGTCTCCAAGCGGTCGATGTACCAGCTCTTCGACAGCAAGGAGGAGATGCTGGCGGCGGGCCTGAAGAGCCGGATCGAGGGCTACGAGAGCCGGTTCCGGGCCGACCCGGAGCAGGCGAGCACCCCTCGCGAGCGGATCCTCTACGTCTTCCGGCAGCTGACCGAGTCGGCCGACGAGCCGGGCTACTGCGGCTGCCCCTACCTGGCCGCGCTGGTCGAGCTGAAGGACCCCGAGCACCCGGCGCACGTCGTGTCGCGCGAGGCCAAGGACCGCCTGAAGTCGACCTTCCGCGAACTGGCCGAGCTGGGCGGCGCCCACGATCCCGACCTCCTCGCCCGCCAGCTCACCCTCGTCTTCGACGGCGCGAGCGCCCGGTCCGGGGCCGGCGTGGAAACCCTGGCGGACGGCCTGGCCCTGACGATGGCGACCACCCTCCTGGACGCGGCGGGAGTGGCGTAGGCGGCTCGTGAGACGTGGCGCGGGTGTCCGCCCGAGGTCCGGAGACGTGGGCGCGGGTGTCCGCCCGGGGGCGGGAGGCGCGAGGTGCGGGCTTCGTGAGGTGCGGGCTTCGTGAGGTGCGGGTTTTCGTCCGGAGGCGGGCACGAGCTGCCGGTCCCGGTACAGACGGAGAGGGGCGGGGCGCCGTAGCGACCCGCCCCTCCGTGTTGCCGCGTCCTCACGCGGCCAGCCCCACCGCGCCGACCGCCGGTGAACGCAGGACCCGGTGGGCCGTCAGCAGGCCCGTGCCCACCGTGACGGCCGCGGCGATCGCCGCCACCGCCGCCCACACCCCGAGGAACTGGCCGGGCAGCGCCTCGTCCGCGCGGACCACCGTGAACGGCACGACCCCCGCGAGCGCCCCGATCGTCCCGAAGAACAGGCCGGTCACGGTGAGCACCAGCGTCTCGCAGCCGACCATCCACAGCACCTGTCCCGGCGTCGCGCCGGCCAGCCGCTGCTGCCCGAACTCCCGGCGCCGGTACGTCGTCGCCGCGTACAGCGAGTTCACCAGCATCACGCAGACGAACGCCACGATGATCCCGACGACCGTGAAGTTCAGCGTCTCCAGCGTCTTCGCCTCGACCGACTTGACCAGGCCCGACGCCTCGACCTGCGCGCTCTCCACCGCCTGCATGGTGAGCGTCGCCGTCGCCACCGCGGTGAACAGGATCAGCGACACCAGGATCCCGGCGAGCTGGGCCGACCGCTCCCGCAGATTGCGCACGGCCAGCCAGCCGCCCGCCCCCGCGAGGTCGAACCGGTCCAGCAGCCGCCCCAGCAGCCGTGGAGCCGTCATCGCGAAACCGACGGAGAGCAGGATCGCCCCGTACGCCGGCGGCGCCATCAGCATCGAGTCCGTCGCCGAGAAGGCGAACGTGGACACCGCCGACAGCCCGCCGGCGCCCAGTGCCGCGTAGGTGAGGAGCTTGCGCCCCCGCCCCTTCGGCTCCTGGCGGCGCGTGGCCCGCCGTACCGCGAGGAAGGCCGCGCCCGCCGCGGCGATCAGCGTGATCCAGATGCCCGACATCAGCGCGATCGGACCGAAGACGTAGCCGACGGAGTCCGCGACCTGACCGCTGTCCTGGAACACCGACAGCAGCGCCCGGCCGCCCAGCATGCCCGGACCGATCGCCAGGGCCGCACCGGCAAGCGCCACCGCGACCGCCTCACCGACGATCATCCGCTTGATCTGCGCCGGGGTGGCGCCGGAACTGCGCAGCAGCTCCATCTCGGCCGTCCGCTGCCGCACGTTCACCGTCAGGGTGGACGCCACCGCGAAGAACACCAGCAGACTGCCGTAACCGCCCACCACGCTCGCCGAGGTCGTCAGGGTCTCGGAACTCACCGAGTCCACACCGGCCTGGCCCGCGGTGTCGTGCATCGAGTTGAACGCCATCATGATCGCCGCGCCGAGGAACGCGGACAGCAGTGTCGCGAGGAACCGGCCCGGCCGCTGCCGGATCGAACGCAGAGCGAGTACCAGCATCGGTCACACCCCCACACGCACGTCGTCGCCCAGGTGCGCGAGCCGCTCGGCGACCGCGTCCGGAGTCGGGGCGTGCATCTGACCGGCGAGCCGGCCGTCCGCCAGGAACAGCACGGTGTCGGCGTAGGAGGCGGCGACCGGATCGTGCGTCACCATCACCACCGTCCGCCCGTGCACCCGCACGGCCTCCTGGAGCAGCCGCAGCACGTCCCGCGCGCTGCGGGTGTCCAGGGCGCCCGTCGGCTCGTCCGCGAAGATCACCCGCGGTTCGGTGACCAGCGCGCGGGCGATCGCCACCCGCTGGCGCTGACCGCCGGACAACTGCGCGGGACGGTGCCCGAGCCGGTCGCCGAGACCCACCGACTCCAGGACCTCACGGGCCCGGCGCCGGTCCACCCGCCGCCCGGCGAGCTTCAGCGGCAGCACCGTGTTCTGCGCCACCGTCAGTGTGTCCAGCAGGTTGTACTGCTGGAAGACGAAGCCGATCCGGCCCCGCCGGAACCTCGTCAGCTCCGCCTCGCCGCCCTCCGACATCACCGTGCCGTCCACCGAGACGATCCCGCTGTCCGGCCGGTCGAGTCCGGCCGCGCACTGGAGCAGCGTGGACTTCCCGGAACCGGACGGTCCCATCACGGCGGTGAAGGTCGCACGCCCCAGGCTGAGCGTCACCTCGTCCAGTGCGGTCACGGCGCTGTCGTCCTGGCCGTAGGTCTTGGAGACCTTCACCAGGCGCAGGGCCTCGGCGGCGGGTCCCTGGTCGTGCATGCGTCGTGAGCCGGTGCGAAACATCGTCATCACCTTCCGTGCGGCACTCCCTGTGCCTCACCGAAGACGCTACGGAGAGCGCGGCCGGACCACATTGGGCGCAAGACCCGTATCGGAGGGTGTACTCAGCGACACCCCGACGCCGGGTCCGCACCACCGGACGGCCGGGCGAACCCGAACGGGTGCCCACAACGCGCAGCCGTCCCGGAGCGCCGCTGCAATGGACGCATGGCCGCGCCCCCGGACGACTGTCTCGCGCACAACGACTGGATCTGCGGCGAGTATCTGAGCACCCGCCGGGAGATCCTCACCGACGCGGTGCTCCAGCACCTCCAGCTGACCTCCGTCTCCGTACTGATCGGCCTCGCCATCGCGCTGCCGCTCGCCGTGGTGGCCCGGCGCTGGGGCTGGGCCGCCGCCCCCGTCCTCGCCCTCACGACGGTCCTCTACACGATCCCGTCGCTGGCGATGTTCTCGCTGCTGCTGCCCCTGTACGGGCTCTCCGCGACCCTCGTCGTCGCGGGCCTCGTGCTGTACTCGCTGACCCTGCTGGTCCGCAACATCCTCGCGGGCCTGCGGGCCGTCCCCGAGGACACCCGGCAGGCCGCGCGCGGGATGGGCTACGGCCCGGTCCGGCTGCTGCTCACCGTCGAACTCCCGCTCGCCCTGCCCGCCGCCATGGCCGGTCTGCGCATCGCCACCGTCTCCGCGATCTCCCTGGTCACGGTCGGCGCGATCGTCGGCTACGGCGGCCTCGGCAACCTCATCTACTCCGGCATGAACACCTACTTCAAGGCCCAGGTGCTCACCGCGTCCGTGCTCTGCGTGATCATCGCGATCCTCGCCGACGTGCTGCTCCTCGGCGTACAGCGGCTGCTCACCCCCTGGACGAGGACGGCCCGCGGATGAACACACTGAGCGACACCTGGGACTGGCTCACGGACGCGTCGCACTGGTCCGGCGCCGAGGGCATCTGGCACCGCCTCCTCCAGCACTTCGTCCTCACCGTGGTCTGCCTGGCCGTCAGCTGTCTGATCGCGCTGCCGATCGCGCTGGTCCTCGGCCACCTCGGCAAGGGCGGCGCCCTCGCCGTCAACATCTCCAACGTGGGCCGCGCGGTCCCGACCTTCGCCGTCCTGGTGCTGCTGCTGCTCACCCCGGTCGGGGACTGGGGCGACGGCCCCACCGTGGTCGCCCTGGTGCTGTTCGCGATCCCTCCGCTGCTCACCAACGCCTACGTCGGGATGCGCGAGGTCGACCGCAGCACCGTCCAGGCCGCGACCGGCATGGGGATGACCGGCCGGCAGGTCCTGTTCGGTGTGGAACTGCCCCTGGCCGCCCCGATGATCCTCACCGGCGTCCGGATCGCCGCGGTCCAGCTCGTCGCCACCGCGACCATCGCCGCGCTGGCCGGCGGCGGCGGCCTCGGCCGGATCATCACCGCCGGGTTCAACCTCGCGAGCACCCCCCAGGTGGTGGCCGGCGCCCTTCTCGTCGCCGTGTTCGCGCTGATCGTCGAGGGCCTCTTCGAGATCGCGGAACGGCTCGCGCCGGCCTGGGTGAGGGGGACGGGATGAGAGTCCGTACGTCCCTCGCGGGCGTTCTGGCGCTGGCCGCACTCGCCGGCTGCTCCACCGGCCCGTCCCTGGAGAACCAGGGCGCGGTCACCGCACCGCCCGGCGACAGCCGCCATCTCACCGTCGGCTCGGCCGGATTCACCGAGAGCGACCTGCTCGCCCAGATGTACGCACTGCTGCTCAACCAGGCCGGATACAAGACGTCCTTCCTGACCGTCGCCAACCGCGAACTGTACGAACCCGCCCTGGAGTCGGGTCAGATCGACGTCGTCCCGGAGTACGCGGCGACCTTCGCGGACTGGCTCAACGCCAAGACCAACGGCGCCGACGCACCCCCCGTCGGCTCACCCGACCTCGACGCCACGATGAAGGCACTGCGCAGGCTCGCCACACCCCGTGGCCTCACCGTCCTGCCCCCGGGCCGGGCCGTCGACCAGAACGCCTTCGCCGTGACGACCGCCTACGCCCGCGAACACCGGCTCAGGACCCTCAGCGACCTCGGTGCCTCAGGACTGAAGGTACGGCTCGCGGCAGGCGACGAGTGCGTGCAACGGCCGTACTGCGAACCGGGGTTGAAGAAGGTCTACGGCATCGACATCACGGCCGTCGACCCCAAGGGTGTGGGCACGACCCCGGCGAAGCGGGCCGTGCAGAACGGCCAGGACCAGATGGTGCTGACCACCACCACCGACGCCACCCTCGACGAGTTCGGCCTGGTGCTGCTCGCCGACGACAAGCATCTCCAGAACGCCGACTACGTCGTCCCGGTCGTCAACCGCTCCCGTGCGGGCAGCTCCGGCGTCACCAAGGCCCTCGGCAAGCTCAACGACGTCCTCACCACCGCCGACCTGGCCTCCATGAACCAGCAGGTCGACAGCTGGCGCCGCCTCGCCGAAGACGTGGCCCGCACCTACCTGGAGGACAAGGGCCTGCTGAAGTGAGCCCCCCGGGGGGATTAGACGGCCCCGGCGGTCCGTGCGTCTAGACGTCGGAGACCGAGTCGAAGTCGACCTGCTCACGCGCCACACCCTGCGCGTCCGCGTCCACCGACCTGCGCAGCGCCTCGTGCAGCTTCGCCGGTGTCAGCACACCCAGGAAGCGGGAACCGTCCACCACCGCCACCCACCCGGCGTCGTGCTGGAGCATCACCCCGAACGCCTGCTTCAGCGGTGCGCCCACCGGCACCCACGCCTTCATCCGGTGCCCGCGTGACGTGATCGAGCCACCGCCCCCGGACAGCTCGTCCAGGGCGACCCAGCCGTGCAGATCGCCGCCCGCGTCCAGCACCACGGCCCAGCGCGCCCCGTCCGCCCGCAGCCGCGCCGCCGCCCGCTCCGGCTCCTCGTCCAGCCGCACCACCGGCGGCTGCTCCAGATCGCCCGGCTCGATCGCGGTCACCGAGAGCCGCTTCAGCCCCCGGTCCGCGCCCACGAACGAGGCGACGTACGGCGACGCCGGTGTGCCCAGCACCGCACCCGGCGTGTCGTACTGCTCGATCCGCCCCTGTCCGTACACCGCGATCCGGTCGCCGAGCCGGACCGCCTCCTCGATGTCGTGCGTCACCAGCAGCACCGTCTTGCGCACGGCGGCCTGCATCCGCAGGAACTCGTCCTGGAGCTGCTCGCGCACCACCGGGTCGACGGCCCCGAACGGCTCGTCCATCAGCAGCACCGGCGGATCCGCCGCGAGCGCCCGTGCCACGCCGACGCGCTGGCGCTGACCACCCGACAGCTGGTGCGGATAGCGCGGCCCGTACGTCTTCGGGTCCAGGCCGACCAGGTCGAGGAGTTCCGCCGCCCGCTCCCGGGCCTTCGGGCGCTTCCAGCCGATCAGCGCGGGCACGGTCGCCGTGTTGTCGAGGACCGTGCGGTGCGGGAAGAGGCCGACCTGCTGGATGACGTAGCCGATACGGCGGCGCAGCCGGACCGGGTCGACGTCCGCGATGTCCTCGCCGTTCACCAGGATCCGCCCCGAGGTCGGCTCGATCAGGCGGTTGACCATCATCATCGTGGTCGTCTTGCCGCAGCCCGACGGGCCCACGAGGGTGACCAGCTCGCCCTCGGAGACCTCGAAGGACAGTCCGTCGACGGCGGTCGTCCCGTCCGGATACCGCTTGGTGACCTCTTCGAACCGGATCATGCACTCACGCTAGCCGCGCGGTGGGCGGGGCGCCCTCCGGCGAGGTCCCACCGGCTGGTGACGCATGCGCTCCGTTTTTGAAATGGTTCAAGTCGATCATCGACACGGTCTCTGGCGTGTGACCAGTGGTTCTGGTCCTCGCCGCAACTTGGTCCTGTGTGGAGGGTGGACACCGCTCCCGCGCCTCACTAGCTTCAACCGCCGTACCCACTGAATCGATCCAATCCCGATCCGACTCCGACCGGCCGAAGGGAAGACGGCATGACTGACGGAGTGAACGGCAGCGGCGGCAGAGAGGTACGCCGCAGGACCGTGCTCACCACCGCACTGGGCGCGGTGCCCCTCGCCATGGCCGGGGGCGTCGGCGGCGCGGGCACGGCCGGCGCCGCCGGGACCGGCAGGGACCGCACCTCCGTGACCGGGCTGACCGTCGAGCACCGCACCGACCCGCTCGGCGTGGACGCGGCCCGGCCCCGCCTCGGCTGGCGCACGGACTCCGCGGTGCGGGGCCGCCGCCAGACGGCGTACCGGATCCTGGTCGCGACCGCGCCCGACCGGCTCGCCCCCGGCCGGGCGGACGTCTGGGACAGCGGCCGCGTCGGCACGGCCGACTCGCTGGCCGTCCCGTACGCGGGCCCCGCGCTGCGCCCCTCGACCCGCTACCACTGGACCGTGACCGTCTGGGACGAGGACGGCCGTGCCACCGCCGCCGCACCCGCCCGCTTCGAGACCGGCCTGCTCTCCACCAACGGTGTCACCGGCTGGGCCGGCGCCCGCTGGATCACCATGGCCGGCAAGCGACCCAACACCCCCGGCGCCCCGCTGCTGCGCCGCGAGGCGGCCCTGACCGGCGACCGGGTGCGCGAGGCCCGGCTCTACGTGTCCGCCCTTGGCGTGTACGACGCCTACGTCAACGGCCGGCGCGTCGGCGTCCCCGAGGGCGACGGAACCACGTACGAACTGCTGGCCCCGGGCTGGACCAACTACGACCGCACCCACACCTACCTCGGCTACGACGTCACCGGCCTCGTCGCGGGGGAGCGGCGGGTCACCCTGGCGGCGGTCCTGGGCAACGGCTGGTACAACTCCCGGGTCTCCGAGGGCAGTACGTACTACTCCGCGTCCGGGCAGCGGCTCGCCCTCAAGGCCAAGCTGCTGATCCGGTACACCGACGGCACCGCGCAGACCCTGGTGACCGCGCCCGGGGACGGCTGGCGGGCCACCGACACCGGCCCGTTCCGCGCCGACGACATCTACGACGGGCAGACCTACGACGCCCGCGAGGAGCTGCCCGGCTGGACCGCCTCGGGATTCGACACCGCCACCTGGTCGGAGGTCGAGGAGCACGACTTCGCCGCCCGGTTCCCGGACTCCCGGCTGATCGCCTACCCGGGCGAGAGCGCCCGCCTCGTGGAGCGCTGGGACCGCGGGCCGCGGTCGATCACCCTGTGCACCGGTGTGACGGGCGAGGCCGGAAGCCCCAACGGCAGGGGCGAGGTCGTCGTCGACCCGGCCCGCACGGTCACCGACCCCGCCGAGGCGGCCACCGCGTCCGTCACGATCGGCCGCGGCGAGACCGCCGTCCTCGACCTCGGGCAGAACCTCGTCGGCGTACCCCGGTACACGGTCCGCGGCCCGGCGGGCGCCGAAGTCACCTTCCGGTTCGCCGAGATGCTCAACGACAGCAGCGCGGGCGCCGACGGCCCCAAGGGCTCCGCCTACCGGGCCAACCTGCGCGGCGCCAGGGCCACCAGCACCTACATTCTCAAGGGCGACCCGGACGGCGAGACCCACCAGGACTCCCTCACCTTCTACGGATTCCGCTACGCCTCCGTCACCACGTCCGGCCCCGAGGTCACCGTCACCGCCCTGACCGGCAAGGTCGCCACCTCCGCGATCCACGAGACCGGCACCATCACCACCGACGACCCCAAGGTCAACCAGCTGATCAGCAACGTCCACCGGGGCCAGCGCGGCAACTACCTCTGGGTGCCCACCGACTGCCCGCAGCGCGACGAACGCCTCGGCTGGACCGGCGACACCCAGCTCTTCTGCAACACCGGCCTCTACAACACCGACTCGGTGAACTTCCTCGCCCACTTCCAGGACACCCTGATCGACTCCCAGCGCGTGTACGGCCTCGACGGGGCCCAGTTCACCGCCGTCTCACCCGGCAACCGCTACAACGCGGCGGCCCCGGTGAGCGGTTGGGCCGACTGCGGTGTCGTCGTCCCCTGGACGGTGTGGCAGATGAGCGGCGACCGCACCATCGTCGTCCGCAGCTGGGAGGCCATGACCCGCTACATGGACTGGATCCGTGCCAGGACCGGCGACAGCTACGCGGGCCAGGGTGCCCTCTTCGCCGACTGGCTGGCCCCGCAGAGCACCGGCACCCAACTGGTCAGTGACGTCTACTACGGTTATGTCGCCCGCCTCATGGCCGACATGGCCCGCGCGACCGGCCGCAGCACCGAGGCGGGCGCCTACGAGGAGCTCTTCGCCCGGATCAAGCAGGCGTTCATCGCCAAATACATCACCACCGAGGACGGCCGACCGACCGTGCGCTCCAGCCTCGGCGGCAAACCGATCAACGGCCCCGACCCCGAGGACAACAGCCAGACCGCCCTGCTCTGGGTCCTCAAACTCGGCCTCCACGACACCGACGAACAGCGCCGCGGCCTGCTCGACCGGCTCGCCGAGAACATTGGCAACGACGCCGCCTACAAGGAGGCCCACCCAGACAGCACCCGCGTCCAGTACGCCGAGAACACCCTCGCCGTCGGCTTCCTCGGTGTGAACGTCCTCGCCCCCGTGCTCACCGACCTCGGCCGCGCCGACCTCGCCTACAAGCTGCTCCACCAGAACGCCATGCCGTCCTGGCTGTACTCCGTCGACAACGGCGCCACCACCATCTGGGAGCGCTGGAACTCCTACTCCGTCGAGGACGGCTTCGGCCCCGTCGAGATGAACTCCTTCAACCACTACTCCTACGGCGCGATCATGGAGTGGATGTACGAGGGCATGGCCGGTATCGCCAAGGACCCGGCCCACCCCGGCTTCCGGCACTTCCTGCTGCGCCCCCACCTCGACCCGACGGGGCGGATCACCCGGGTGTCGGGCACCCACCGCTCCCCGTACGGCGAGATCACCAGCGCCTGGACGGTCACGGACCGGACGCTGTCCTACCGGGCCACCGTGCCCGCCAACTCGACGGCCACCCTGAGCATCCCCACCACCGACCCGGCCACCGTCCGCGAGGGCAGGACACCGCTGTCCCGGGTCCGTGGCGTGCGCTTCCTCGGCCACGCGGACGGCACCGCCTCCTACCGGCTCCCGTCGGGCCGCTACGAGGTGACGTCGGCGCTCGGCTGACCGCTCACCAGGACCACCTCCAGGGTGCGCGGACCGTGCACCCCCTCGACCCGGTCCAGCTCGATGTCACTGGTCGCCGACGGACCGGAGATCCATGTCAACGGGCGCGCCGGGTCGAGGCGTTCGAGAGCCTGCGGCACCGACGACACCACCTGCTCCGGGACCCGTACGACACAGATGTGGTGGTCGGGGACCAGGGTGATCCGGCGGCGGCCCTGGTCGGGGCCGCCGTCCAGGACGATGGTGCCGGTCTCGGCGATCGCGACGGCGCAGGCGGTCACCACGCTGTCGACGCCGTCCAGTTCGTGCGGAGTGGACCCGGCGCGGTCCTGGACGCGGGTGACGTCGGCGGTGTCCGTCCAGGCCGCCGGCAGTTCCGGCGGCACCAGCAGCGTCCGCGCACCCCGCCCGGCGAGCAGCCCGGCCAGCGTTCCCGGCAACTCCGCCTCCGTGCACCGGTGCACCAGCGCCCGGTAGTCCGCCAGGTTCTCCGCCAGCAGCTCCACCGTCTGCTCCACGCTCCGGTCTCCGTGCTCGCGCAGATAGTCGCGCCGCACCGCGTCCTCGTACGACGGGTCGTCCCGCGGCACGTCCGCCAGCGCGCGGCGCACCCGTCCGAGGATCCGTTCCCTGCTGCTCACTTCGTGTCGCCCTTCCCGCCGTTGGTCCGCTGCCACCAGTCCCGGAACGGTTCCGCCGGCACCGGCGGCAGATCCCGGCTGTCACTCCACGCCTTGCCGGGTCCCGGCAGCGACCTCGGATGCAGTTTCCGGGTGCGGGACGCGAGGCGCTGGCCGGTGCGCAGGGCGGCCGGACGGCCGAACGCCCAGCGGGCCGCGCGCATGGCCGTCCGTTCGGCGCCGTGCCCCTTGGCCGGCTTGAGCACCACCTTGTTGCCCTGCCGGGTCACCTCACCGCCCTGCACCACCCGCTCCCGCAGATGCACCAGCACCTCGGGGATGTCGATGGCGACCGGGCACACCTCGTAGCAGGCCCCGCAGAGCGACGAGGCGTACGGCAGCGAGGCGTCGATCTCGCTGCCCGTACCCCGCAGTTGCGGGCTGAGGATCGCGCCGATCGGGCCCGGGTAGACCGAGCCGTACGCGTGGCCGCCCGCCCGCTCGTACACCGGGCAGACGTTGAGACAGGCCGAGCAGCGGATGCAGCGCAGGGCCTGGCGGCCGACCTCGTCGGCGAGGGTGTCCGTGCGGCCGTTGTCGAGCAGGACCAGGTGGAAGGTGCTCGGCCCGTCGCCGTCGGTGGTGCCCGTCCAGGTGCTGGTGTACGGGTTCATCCGCTCGGCCGTCGAGGAGCGCGGCAGGGTCTGGAGGAACACCTCCAGGTCCCGCCAGGTCGGCACGATCTTCTCGATGCCGACCACCGAGATCAGTGTCTCGGGGAGGGTGAGACACATCCGGCCGTTGCCCTCGGACTCCACGACGACCATCGTGCCGGTGTCCGCGACGATGAAGTTCGCGCCGGAGATGCCGACCTTGGCGCGCAGGAACTTCTCCCGCAGGTGCAGCCGGGCCGCCTCGGCGAGTTCGGCCGGGGTGTCGGTGAGCCCCTCGGGGGCCGGGCGGCCCCACGCGGCCATCTCCTTGCGGAAGATGTCCCGGATCTCGCCGCGGTTGCGGTGGATCGCCGGGACCAGGATGTGCGAGGGACGGTCGTGGCCCAACTGCACGATCAGCTCGGCGAGATCGGTCTCGTAGGCGCGGATGCCCTCGGCCTCCAGCGCCTCGTTCAGTCCGATCTCCTGCGTGGCCATCGACTTGACCTTCACGACCTCGGACTCGCCGGTCGCCCGCACCAGGTCCGCGACGATCCGGTTGGCCTCGTCCGCGTCGGCCGCCCAGTGCACGGTGCCGCCCGCCGCCGTCACCGACTCCTCGACCTGCACGAGGTACTGGTCGAGATGGCGGAGCGTGTGGTCCTTGATCGCGCGGCCCGCCTCGCGCAGTTCGGCCCAGTCGGACACCTCGGCGACCGCGCCCGCGCGCTTGGCGCGGATGGTGTGCGTGGCGTGCTTCAGGTTGGCGCGCAGCCGGGTGTCGCGCACCGCCTCGTGCGCGGCCTCCGGGAAGGCCGGATGGGCCGGGGGAAACGCAGGGTGGGCGGGCGGGGGAAACACAGGCATTCCTACGAACGTGCCGCTCATACCGCGGGTTCCTCCTCCGTGCTCGCCAGGATCTCCGCGATGTGCACGGGCCGGATGCCCGTACCGAGGCGGGTCATGGTGCCGCCGATGTGCATCAGACAGGAGTTGTCGGCCGCGCACAGCACCTCGGCGCCGGTCGACTCCGCGTTGCGCACCTTGTCGGTGCCCATCGCCGCCGACACGTCCGCGTTCTTCAGCGCGAACGTGCCGCCGAACCCGCAGCACTCGTCGGCCCCCGGCAGCTCCACCAGCTCCAGCCCCTTCACCGACTGGAGCAGCCGCCGCGGCCGGTCGCCGAGCCCCAGGCTGCGCAGCCCGTGACAGGTCGGGTGGTAGGTCACCCGGTGCGGATAGAAGGCGCCGACGTCCGTCACACCGAGCACGTCGACGAGGAACTCCGTCAGCTCGTACGTCTTCGGCACCACGGGTTCGAGAAGCGTCGCCAGCCCGCTCCCGCGCCCCTCCGCACGGGCCCGCTCGCCCATCCGCGGATACAGCTCCCGCACCATCGCCCCGCATGATCCGGAGGGCGTCACGATCGCGTCGTAATCGCCGAAAACATCGGAGAAATGTCGGGCGAGGGGCTCGGCCTCATGTCGATAGCCCGTGTTGTAGTGCGCCTGCCCGCAGCAGGTCTGCGCCATCGGGAAGTCGACGTCAACACCCAGCCTGGTCAGCAGTTTCACGACCGCGATGCCCGTGTCCGGATAAAGCGTGTCGTTGACGCAGGTCAGGAACAGGGCGACACGCATCGCGGCTCCTCGTCATCGATCATCGGATGTGTGCCGGACAACCGGCACGCGGGATCAGCGTAATGGGGGAGCGCGACAACGGGCAGATCCAGGGTCGGACCATGGTCATCGGGAGGCCGTACGGGCGGGGCCCGCGGACGTCACCGCGCTCCGAGCCGTCCCCCGAGCCGCGCCTCCGCCGCCCGCCAGTCCGCCGTGTCCCCGCGCGGTTCGTACCGGGTGAGCGGCTGGGTACGGGCCACCAGGCGCCGCAGGTCGGCGAGGTCGCCGACGCGGCCGTGGGCGCGGGCCTGCACCAGCACGTTGCCGAGCGCGGCGGCCTCCGTCGGACCGGCGACCACCGGCAGCCCGCACGCGTCGGCGGTGAGCCGGCACAGCAGCTCGTTGCGGGTGCCGCCGCCGACGACGTGCACCACGTCGACCGGATGCCGGGCCACCCGCTGCGCGTCCAGCACGGCCCGGCGATGGGCGAGGGCCAGCGAGTCGAGGATGCACCGGGTGATCTCGGCGCGGCTCTCCGGCACGGGCTGCCCCGAGGCACGGCACGCGCCGGCGATCCGCTCGGGCATCCGCCCCGGCCCGAGGAACGCCGGGTCCCCCGCGTCCACCAACGACCGCAGCCCCGGCACTTCGGCCGCGGCCCGCAGCAGCGGCCCCAGCTCCGGCCCACCCCAGTCCCGTACGCACTCCTGGAGCAGCCACAGGCCCATGATGTTCCGCAGATAGCGGACCGTGCCGTCGAGCCCCAGCTCGTTGGTGAAGTTGGCGGCCCGGCTCTCCTCGCCGAGGACGGGCGCGGCCAGCTCCAGACCGGCAAGCGACCAGGTGCCGGTACAGATGTACGCGAAGCGCTCGCCGTCGGCGGGTACGGCGGCGACCGCCGAGGCGGTGTCGTGCGACCCGACCACCGTCACCGGCACAGGCCCCGGCAGGCGCGTCTCCTCCAGCACCTCGGGCCGCAGCACACCGGCCGGATCCCCCGGCTGCCGCAGCGGCGCGAACAGTCCGAGGTCGATGCCGAGGCGCCCGGCCAGCGTGGCCGAGAACGCGCGTGTCCTCGGGTCGACCAGCTGGGTCGTCGAGGCGTTGGTCAGCTCGGTGCCCTGTACGCCGGTGAGCCAGTACGACAGCAGGTCGGGGACCAGCAGCAGCCGCCGTGCCCGGGAGAGCCGGGGCTCCGCCATCAGCTGGTAGAGGGTGTTGATGGGGGCGTGCTGGATGCCCGTGGCCGCGTACAGCTCGGCGGGCGGGACACACGCCCACACCCGCTCGAAGACACTCTCCGTCCGGGGATCCCGGTAGTGCATGGGGTTGCCGAGCAGCGCGCCGGTGGCGTCCAGCAGGCCGTAGTCGACACCCCAGCCGTCGATGCCGACCGAGTCGACGGGTCCGGCCGCGCGCAGCCCGTCCAGCACGCCGGTGTAGAGCGCGAGCACGTCCCAGCGCAGCCCCTCCGGCAGCCGCACCGGCCGGTTCGGGAAACGGTGGGCCTGCGTCAGCTCCAGCTCGTCGGGCCCGACGCGGCCGACCATCACCCGCCCGCTGGAGGCACCGAGGTCGACCGCCGCGTACACCCCCACGGCCCCGCTCATCGCAGGAACGCGGCCGCGACACCCGCGTCGACCGGGATGTGCAGGCCCGTGGTGTGGGTCAGGTCCCCGCCGGTGAGCGCGAACACGGCGCCCGCGACATGCTCCGGCAGCACCTCGCGCCTGAGGATCGTCCGCCGCGCGTAGAACTCGCCCAGCTTCTCCTCCTCCACCCCGTACACCGCGGCCCGTTGGGCACCCCAGCCGCCCGCGAAGATCCCGGAACCGCGCACGACACCGTCCGGGTTGACCCCGTTGACCCGGATCCCGTGCTCGCCCAACTCGACCGCCAGCAGCCGTACTTGATGGGCCTGGTCGGCCTTGGTCGCCGAGTACGCGATGTTGTTGGGGCCCGCGAACACGGCGTTCTTGGAAACGACGTACACGATGTCACCGCCGAGCCCCTGCGCGATCATCACACGCGCCGCCTCCCGCGAGACCAGGAACGAGCCGCGCGCCATGATGTCGTGCTGGAGGTCCCAGTCCTTCGCCGAGGTCTCCAGGAGCGGCCTGGACAGCGAGATCCCCGCGTTGTTCACCACCAGATCAACACCGCCGAAGGCCAGTACAGCCGCCCGGAACGCCTCCTCGATCTGCGTCTCGGACGTCACGTCCACGGTCACCGCGACGGCTTTGTCGGGACCGCCGAGTTCCTCGGCGACCCCGGCCGCGCTCTCGCCGTCGAGATCGGCGACGACGACACACGCCCCCTCCGCCACCAGCCGGCGCGCGACGGCCTTCCCGATCCCGCTGCCGGCACCGGTCACCAGCGCCACCCGCGTCGCCAGCGCCCGGGGCGGCGGCATCCGCCGGAGCTTGGCCTCCTCCAACGCCCAGTACTCGATACGGAACTTCTCCGACTCCTCGACGGGCGCGTACGAGGACACGGCCTCGGCGCCCCGCATCACGTTGATCGCGTTGACGTAGAACTCGCCCGCCACACGCGCGGTCTGCTTGTCCTTGCCGAACGAGAACATGCCGACGCCGGGCACCAGCACGATCGCCGGATCGGCGCCGCGCATCGCGGGGGAGTCGGGCGTGGCGTGCCGGCGGTAGTAGGCGGCGTACTCCTCGCGGTACTCGGCATGCAGTTCCCGGAGCCGCGCGACGGCCTCCTCCAGGGGCGCGCCGGGCGGCAGATCCAGCACCAGCGGGCGCACCTTGGTCCGCAGGAAGTGGTCCGGGCAGGACGTCCCCAGCGCGGCGAGCCGCGGATGCCCGGCCCGCGCCAGGAAGTCCAGCACCACCGCGGAGTCGTCGAAGTGGCCGACCTGGGGCCGGTCCTGCGAGGCGATCGCGCGGACGTACGGGGCCAGCGCGGCGGCCCGCGCCCGCCGGTCGCCGGACGGCAGTCCCGCGTACCCGTCGAGCGGCGGCCCGAACGGCTCCGCCTTCCCCCGCTCGCGCAGAAACGCCTCCGCGGTCCGGATGATGTGCAGGGAGTTCCGCTCGCACTCCTCGGCCGTGTCGCCCCACGCCGTGATCCCGTGCCCGCCCAGGATCACGCCGATCGCCCGTGGGTTGGCGTCCTTCACCGCGGCGATGTCCAGCCCGAGCCGGAACCCGGGCCGCCGCCACGGCACCCACACCACGGCGTCCCCGAAGCACTCGCCGGTCAGCTTCTCCCCGTCCGCCGCACAGGCGAGCGCGATCCCGGAGTCCGGGTGCAGATGGTCGACGTGCGCGGAGTCCACGAGCCCGTGCATCGCCGTGTCGATCGAGGGCGCCGCCCCGCCCTTCCCGTGCAGGCAGTACTCGAACGCCTCCACCATCTCGTCCTCACGCTCGACCCCGGGATACACCCCGGCGAGCGCCCGCAGCCGATCCAGCCGGAGCACCGCCAGCCCACTCTCGGAAAGGGTCCCGAGATCCCCGCCGGACCCCTTGACCCACATCAGCTCCACACCCCCACCGGTCACGGGATCGACGCCGACCCCCTTGGCAGAGGTGTTGCCCCCGGCGTAGTTGGTGTTCCGCGGATCGGCACCGAGCCGACGTGACCGGGCAAGAAGGGCCGAGGCCTCGGGATGCAACACCATGAACGTCCAGTCCTTCCAGAAAGGGGATGACCAATTCGGCCGCGAAGCGGCCGTCCAGGAGCACGGGGCTGTACCGATTTGCGGCTCCGCCGCGCGGGCGCGACCAGCCACACTCGACCCGCACGCATCCACGACCAACAGCCCCCTCAGGCCCCCCAGCCGGCCTGAACCCCACCCACCCGCTCCAAAACAATCCGCTCCTGCCACCCACTACGCGCATACGCCCCGCAGGGATCCGCCTCCAGCCCCATCTCCCCCCGAACCTCCCCCAACAACGGCCGCACGTCCGTGCTGAACGCATCCATCACCACCGCGTTCGCCCCCAGCACGTCCCCCGCCCCCTGCGCAGCGGCCAGCGCCTCCGCATCCACCAGCAACGCCTTCGCCGTGGCCTCCTGCACATTCATCACGGACCGGATGATCGCCGGAATCTTCGCCTCGATGTTGTGGCACTGGTCCAGCATGAACGCGACCCCCGCGTCGAGCCCCCCGCCCCGCACGACCTCGTACATGATCCGGAACAGCTGGAACGGATCGGCGGCCCCCACCATCAGGTCGTCGTCGGCGTAGAACCGCGAGTTGAAGTCGAACCCCCCGAGCCGCCCCTCGCGCAGCAGCGTCGCCACGATGAACTCGATGTTGGTGCCCGGCGCGTGATGCCCGGTGTCGACCACGACCTGCGCCTTGGGCCCGAGCTTCAGACAGTGCGCGTACGCCGTCCCCCAGTCGGGCACGTCCGTCGCGTAGAAGGCCGGCTCGAAGAACTTGTACTCCAGCAGCATCCGCTGCCCGTCGCCGAGCCGCTCGTACACCTCCGCCAGCGCCTCGGAGAGCCGCTCCTGGCGCGAGCGGATGTCGTCCTGCCCCGGATAGTTCGTGCCGTCGGCGAACCACAGCTTCAGGTCCCGCGACCCGGTGGCGTCCATGATGTCGACGCAGTCCAGCAGATGCCGCACCGCCTTGCGGCGTACCGCCGCGTCCGGATGGCACACGCTGCCGAGCCGGTAGTCGTCGTCCTGGAAGGTGTTGGAGTTGATCGCGCCGAGCCGCACCCCGCGCTCCTCGGCGTACTTCGCGAGCGCCGCGTAGTCGTCGACCGTGTCCCACGGAATGTGCAGCGCGACGGTCGGCGCGATTCCGGTGAACTCGTGGACCTTCGCCGCGTCGGCCACCTTCTCGCGCGGATCGCGCGGCACGCCCGGCTGGGCGAACACCTTGAAGCGGGTCCCCGAGTTCGCGTACGCCCACGACGGCGTCTCGACGGCCTGGGTCCTGAGTGCGGCCTTCACCGCGGCGAGGTCGGTCACTGCCGGTCTCCTGTGACATGGGTGGGAAACGCTGCACCGTCGCACCGTGACACGGATCGGAACACCCCACCGTGAAACGATTCAGGTTCGCAAAATATGAGCCCTGCGATGACGTGTCAAGGCCTTCGACCCGGGACGTTCCCCGTGTCGCCCGGGTGCCTTCCGCCCACCGCAAGAATTTCGCCACCGACCCATTGACGGGCCCGGTGCGTGGTGCCTACCGTCCCCGGCAACCCAGTTGAAACCTTTCACGCCGCCGTGGGAAAGCTCCCGCCGGCGTCGTCGAGGAGCCTGACATGACCCACCCGTCCGACCCGGGTCCGGCCCCGGTGCTGGCGCTCAGGGACGTCTCCAAGTCCTTCGGCGCCGTGCGCGCCCTGCGGGACGTCTCCCTGGAGCTACGGCCCGGAGAGGTGCACGCCCTCGCGGGCGAGAACGGCGCGGGCAAGTCGACCCTCATCAAGACCCTCGCCGGAGTGCACCGGCCCGACACCGGCCGGCTGCTGCTCGACGGCGCGCCCGCCGTCTTCCACGGCCCCCGCGACGCCCGCGACGCCGGGATCGCCGTCATCTACCAGGAACCCACGCTCTTCCCGGACCTGTCCGTCACCGAGAACATCTTCGTGGGCCGCAGCCCCCGCCGCTCCCTCGGCCGCGTCGACCACAAGGCCGCGTACGAGGCGACCGCCGTCCTGATGCGGAGGCTCGGCGTCGCACTCGACCCCGAGCGGCCCGCCCGCGGACTGTCCATCGCCGACCAGCAGATCGTCGAGATCGCCAAAGCGCTCTCCTTCGACGCCCGGGTCCTGATCATGGACGAACCCACCGCCGCCCTCACCGGCAGCGAGGTCGCCCGTCTCTTCGGCGTGGTGCGCACCCTGCGCGAACAGGGCGCCGCCGTCCTGTTCGTCTCGCACCGCCTGGAGGAGATCTTCGGCATCGGGGACCGTGTCACGACCCTGCGCGACGGAGCCCGCGTGGCGAGCGAACCGCTGTCCGGTATCACCGAGGACGACCTGGTCCGCCGGATGGTCGGCCGCGACCTCGACGAGCTCTACCCCAAGCAGGACGTCCGGCCCGGCGAAGTCGCCCTGAGCGTACGGCGCCTGACCCGTGAGGGCGTCTTCACCGACGTCTCCTTCGAGGTCCGGCGCGGCGAGATCGTCTGCCTCGCCGGCCTGGTCGGCGCCGGACGCACCGAGGTGGCACGGGCCGTCTTCGGCATCGACCGCCCGGACGCGGGCGACGTCGAGGTCGAGGGGCGCCGGCTCGCGGGCGGCGCCCCGTCCGCCGCCATGGCCGCCGGGCTGGCCCTGGTCCCCGAGGACCGGCGCGCCCAGGGCCTGGTGATGAACATGTCCATCGAGCGCAACATCGGCCTCACCGGACTCCGTACGACCGTCCGGGCCGGGTTCATGGATCCCGCCGCCGAACGCGGCCGCTCCCGCGACTGGGCCGTCCGGCTCCAGGTCAAGTACGCCCGGATCGCCGACGCCGTCGCCACACTCTCCGGCGGCAACCAGCAGAAGGTCGTGCTCGCCAAGTGGCTCGCCACCCGGCCCAAGGTGCTGATCGTCGACGAGCCGACCCGCGGCATCGACGTCGGCACCAAGGCCGAGGTGCACCGGCTGCTCTCCCAGCTCGCCGCCGACGGCGTGGCGGTGCTGATGATCTCCTCCGACCTGCCCGAGGTGCTCGGCATGGCCGACCGGGTGCTGGTGATGCACGAGGGCCGGCTCACCGCCGAGATACCGCGCTCCGCCGCCACCGAGGAGACCGTGATGGCCGCCGCCACCGGGAGGGCCGCCGCATGACGGTGACCTCCCCGCAGCCGGCACCCGTCACCGACGTGCCCAGGTCCAGCGGCACCCGCCTCGTCGACCGGGTGTTCCGGATGCGCGAACTCGCCATCCTGGCCGTGTTCCTGGTGATGATCGCCGTCACCCGGGCCGGCAACAGCGAGTTCCTCTCCGAGCAGGGCATCAAGGACCTGCTCCTCAACGCGACCATCCTCGTCCTGGTCGCCACCGGCCAGTCCCTGGTCGTCATCACCCGCAACGTCGACCTCTCGGTCGGCTCCACCCTCGGCATCAGCGCCTTCGCCGCCGGTACGTTCCTCCAGGGCGGCGGCAACCCCGTCGTGGCCGTCCTGCTCGCGGTCCTCACCGGGGTCGGCTTCGGTCTGCTGAACGGACTCCTCGTCAGCCTCGGCCAGGTGCCGGCACTCGTCGTCACCCTCGGCACCCTCTACGTCGTCCGAGGCATCGACTCCATCTGGGTCGGCTCCCGCCAGATCACCGCCGCCGATCTCCCCGGCGGATTCGTCGACTTCGGCTCCGGCGGCATCTCGGCGGTCCCCTGGCTCGCCCTCATCGCCCTGGCCGTGCTGGTGACGACGGCGTACTACCTCAAGCACTACGGCGGCGGCCGGGAGCTGTACGCGCTCGGCTCCCACCCCGAGGCCGCGCGGCTCGCCGGCATCCCGGTCCGCAGACGGATCCTCGCCGCGTACACCTTCTGCGGCGCCCTCGCCGGACTCGCCGGCGCGCTGTACCTGGCCCGCTTCGGCAACGTCGACTCCGGCACCGGCACCGGATACGAACTCACCGTCGTCAGCGCGGTCGTGGTCGGCGGCGTGATGTTCACCGGCGGCTCCGGCAGCGTCTACGGCGCCGCGCTGGGCGCCATGCTCCTCACCTCGGTCAACAGTGTGCTGCCCGCCCTCGGCGTCAGCTCCGTCTGGGTGCTCGCCATCAACGGCACGCTGCTCATCCTCGCCATCGCCGTGGACCGTGTGGTCGCGCTGCGGGTGGCGTCCGCCCTGAAGAAGAGGAGCGCCCGCCGTGCCTGACTCCCTGACGCGCGCGGTCCGTTGGGACACCGTCGTCGGTGTGCTCCTGCTGGTCGTCCTGCTGCTGTCCTTCGGCTTCGTGGACGGCTTCGGCAACGCACTGAACCTCTCCTTCCTGATCGGCAACACCCTGCCCATCGCGCTGATCGCCCTGCCGATGACCCTGCTCGTCGTCGCCGGCGAGATCGACCTCTCCGTGGCCTCCACCGCGGGGCTGTCGGGCGCGGTGATGGGCGCCCTGTGGAACCAGGGCCTGACCATCGAGGCGATCATCCCGATCTGTCTGCTGCTCGGGCTGGTCTGCGGGCTGATCAACGGCCTGCTGGTCACGGGGCTGGGGCTGCCGTCGCTCGCCGTGACCATCGGCACCCTCGCCGCGTATCGGGGGATCGCGCAGATCGTGCTGGGGGCCGACGCGGTCACCGACTTTCCGTCGGGCTATCTGGATTTCGCCTCCGGGCGTATGGGGGACACGTTCGTGCCGTACGCCTCTCTGCCGTTTGTTGTGCTGCTCGCGATCGCCGTTGTGGCGCTGCACGCCACACCCTTCGGGCGGGCGTTGTTCGCCATCGGGGCGAATGAGGAGGCGGCGCGGTTCGCCGGGCTGCGGGTGAAGCGGGAGAAGTTGGTCCTGTTCACCGTCACGGGACTTATGGCCTCGCTGACGGGAGTCTTCTGGGCGCTGCACTACGCGAGCGCGCGCTTCGACAACGCGACAGGCCTCGAACTCTCCGTCGTCGCCGCGGTGTTGCTGGGCGGGATCGACTTCGACGGCGGCAGGGGCACGCTCGGTGGCGCGATCGCCGGGGTGTTCCTGCTGGGCGCGCTACAGAACGTCATGAGCCTTCAGGACGTCTCCGCGCAGTCGCAGATCGTCGTCACGGGTGTACTGCTCGTGCTCTCCGTCCTCGGGCCGCGGGTGGCCCGGCAGATCGCCGTAGTACGTGCTCAGTCGTCCGGCTGACCGTTGTATGTGGCTGGTCGCGGCCACGCGGCGGAGCCGCATGTCGAATACAGCCCCGCGCCCCTGGCTGGGCTTTCCGCAACCTCTTCCAAATGGAGCCGTAATGCTCAATGCACTCCTCCGGCGTGTCTCCGTGAGCCTCGTCGTCGTCACGTCCCTCGCGCTCGCCCTGACCGCCTGTGGCGGCACCACCAAGGAGGACGTGGCCGACGAGGACGCCTCTGCCGCCAGTGGCGGCAAGGCCGATCCCGATGCCGCCCTCAAGAAGGGCCTGACGGTGGGTTTTCTGCCCAAGCAGGTCAACAACCCCTACTTCACCAGCGCCGACAAGGGCGGTGAGAAGGCGCTGAAGGAACTGGGGTCCAGCTACAAGGAGGTCGGGCCGTCCAGTGCCACCGACACCGCAGGGCAGGTCAGTTACGTCAACACCCTCACCCAGCAGCAGGTCGACGCCATGGCCGTGTCCGCGCAGGACCCCGGCGCCCTGTGCACCGCGCTCAAGCAGGCCATGAGGAACGGCATCAAGGTCGTGACGTACGACTCCGACACCAAGGCCGACTGCCGCAACGCCTTCGTCTCCCAGGCCTCCGCCGAGGACCTCGGCCGTACCGAGGTGCAGTTGCTCGCCGAACAGATCGGCCACAAGGGCGAGATCGCGATCCTGTCCGCCGCGCAGACCGCCACCAACCAGAACACCTGGATCGAGTTCATGAAGGACGAACTCAAGGACCCGCGGTACAAGGACATGAAGCTGGTCGAGGTCGCCTACGGCAACGACGACGCGCAGGCGTCCTTCCAGCAGACCCAGGGACTGCTCCAGGAACACCCGAACCTGAAGGGGATCATCTCCCCGACCACCGTCGGCATCAAGGCCGCCGCCCAGTACCTGTCCGGCTCCAAGTACAAGGGCAAGGTCGCGCTGACCGGCCTCGGCACCCCGAACGACATGCGCAAGTACGTCAAGAACGGCACCGTCGAGGCGTTCGAGCTCTGGGACCCGGCCAAGCTGGGCGAACTGGCCGCGCGTACCGCCGTGGCGCTGTCCTCCGGGCAGATCACCGGCAAGGAGGGCGAGACCTTCACCGCCGGATCCATGGGCGGGTTCACCATCGGCGCGGACGGTGTGATCAGCCTCGGCAAACCGACCGTCTTCAACGCCGGGAACATCGACCAGTACGACTTCTGAGGCCGCCGTGTGCCGTGGCGGTACTGTGAAGGCCCCCGCCGCCCCTCGTTCACCTGGAGGTTTCCGCCCCATGGCCCAGTCGGTGGGTATCAAGGACGTCGCCCGCGCCGCCGGAGTCTCCGTGGGCACGGTCTCCAACGTGATCAACCGTCCGGACTCGGTCGCCACCGAGACCCGCGCGCGGGTGCTCTCGGCGATCGACCGGCTCGGCTACGTCCGCAGTGAGTCGGCACGCCAGCTGCGCGCGGGCCGCAGCCGCATCATGGGGCTGCTCGTCCTGGACATGGGGAACCCGTTCTTCGTCGACGTCGCGCGCGGCGCCGAACGCGCCGCGCGCAAGGCCGGGCTCGGCGTGATGGTCTGCAACAGCGCCCAGGACGCCGGCGAGGAGGCCGACTACCTGTCGCTCTTCGCCGAGCAGCGGGTCCGCGGGGTCCTGCTCACCCCGGCCGACGCGACGGGGCGCAACATCGCCGCGTTCCGGCGCCACAACATCCCGTTCGTCCTGGTCGACCGGGTCTCCGACGGCATCACCGAGTGCTCGGTGTCGGTCGACGACGTGGCGGGCGGCGCGCTGGCGGTGCGCCATCTGGTGGACGCCGGGCACCGCTCGATCGCGTACGTCAGCGGACCGCCCGGACTCAACCAGGTGCGCGACCGGCGCACCGGCGCGCTGAACGCCCTCGCCGGCGCGGGCCTCGGCCCCGACGCGCTGCGCGAGCTGCCCACCGAGCGGCTCGACGTCGCCGCCGGCCGGGACGCGGGCGCCCGGCTGCTGGGCCTGGGGGACCGGCCGACGGCGGCGTTCTGCGCCAACGACCTGCTCGCCCTCGGTGTCCTCCAGGCCATGTACGCGGCCGGTGTCGGGGTGCCGGACGACCTCGCGATCGTCGGCTACGACGACATCGAGTTCGCCGCCGCGGCCGCCGTACCGCTCACCTCCGTACGGCAGCCCGCCGTCACCATGGGGGCCCTGGCGGCCGAGCTGCTGCTGGAGGAGACCGACGCCGGACCCGGGGTCCCGCCGCACCAGCACCGGCGCCTGGTGCTCCAGCCCGAGCTGGTCGTCCGCCGCTCCAGCCTCGCCGGCCGCTGACCCGGCGCTGACCCGCCGTTCAGCAGCCGTTTGACCGACCATTCAGCAGCCGTTCATGATCCCCGCTCGTCGCGCGCCCCGCCGGGTGTGCTGAACTGGGACGCGGCCAGCACAGTCGTCCGCACCGGGAGCCCCGTTGAGCGTCAGTTACCGCCAGCCCGGCGTCGTCCTCACCGACCGCCGCTTCACCGTGCCCCTCGACCACAACGCCCCGGCGGGCGAGACGATCGAGATCTACGCCCGCGAGGTCGCCGCCGCCGACAGGCCGGGCCAGGACCTGCCGTGGCTGGTCTACCTCCAGGGCGGCCCCGGCTTCGGGGCGAACCGTTTCGTCGGAAGGCAGGCCTGGCTCGAACGGGCCCTGAAGGAGTACCGCGTCCTCCTTCTGGACCAGCGCGGCACCGGCCGTTCCACCCCCGCCAACCGGCAGACCCTCCCGCTGCGCGGCGGCCCCGCCGAACAGGCCGACTACCTGACCCTCTTCCGCGGGGACTCGATCGTCCGGGACTGCGAACTGATCCGCCGCGAGATCACCGGCGGCGCGCCCTGGACCGTCCTCGGCCAGTCCTTCGGCGGCTTCTGCACGGTCAACTACCTGTCGACCGCCCCCGAGGGCCTCAGCGCCGCCGTCATCACCGGCGGCCTGCCGGCCCTCGACGCCCACGCCGACGACGTCTACCGCGCCGCCTACCCGCGTATCGAGCGCAAGGTCGCCGCCCACTACGCCCGCTACCCGCAGGACGTCGAGCGGGCCCGCCGGATCGCCGACCACCTGCTGAGTCACGACGTGGTCCTGCCCAACGGCTACCGCCTCACCGTCGAGGCGTTCCAGTCGCTCGGCATCCTCCTCGGCGGCAGCGAGGGCAGTCACCGGCTGCACTACCTCCTGGAGGACGCCTTCGTGCGCACCCCGGGCGGCGGCGAACTGTCCGACGCCTTCCAGGAGGAGGCCCAGAGCCTGCTCTCGTACGCCGGCCACCCGCTCTACGCCCTCATCCACGAGGCGATCTACGGCCAGGACGACCGGCCCACCGACTGGTCCGCCGAGCGGGTCCGCGGCGAGTTCCCGCAGTTCGACGCGGCCAAGACGCTCACCGGCGACGGGCCGCTGCTGTTCACCGGCGAGTCGGTGCACCCCTGGACGTTCGACGCCGACCCGGCGCTGCGCCCGCTGCGCGAGACCGCCGAACTCCTCGCCGCCCGCGCCGACTGGCAGCCGCTCTACGACCGCGAGCGCCTCGCCGCCAACGAGGTGCCGGTCGCCGCGGCCGTCTACCACGACGACATGTACGTCGACACGGCCCACGCCCTGCACACCGCCCGCTCCATCCGCGGCCTGCGCACCTGGGTCACCGACGAGTTCGAGCACGACGGCGTCCGCGCGGGCGGCCCGCGGGTCCTGGACCGGCTGCTGGCACTGGCCCGCGACGAGGTCTGAACGGGCCGGGACCGCGGCGCGGTGCCGGTGTGCGGGCCGGCCGCCCGGGGCTCGTGGCACGGTCCGCAACCGGAGGCGAGGGTCCCGGATGTGATCTTCCGGGACCCTCGGGTGGCGGTCCCGTGCCGCGGGCTAGTCTGCGGACATGAGCGAGCCGACGACCACTCAGCTTGAGCCCATGCCCGACGACTGGCAGCGCGCCCTCGCGGTGGTCGCGCACCCCGACGACCTCGAATACGGATGCGCGGCGGCGATCGCGCAGTGGACGGACGCCGGACGCGAGGTGGCGTATGCGCTCGCGACCCGCGGCGAGGCCGGCATCGACACCCTGGCGCCCGCGGAGGCGGCCCCGCTGCGCGAGCGCGAGCAGCGGGCGAGCGCGGCGGTCGTCGGGGTGTCGACGGTGGAGTTCATGGACCACAAGGACGGCGTCATCGAGTACGGCGTCCCGCTGCGCCGCGACATCGCCGCCGCGATCCGCCGCCACCGCCCCGAGCTGGTGATCACCCTCAACCACCGCGACACCTGGGGCGGGTTCGCCTGGAACACCCCCGATCACGTGGCCGTCGGCCGGGCCACGCTCGACGCGGCGGGCGACGCGGGAAACCGCTGGATCTTCCCCGAACTCGGCGAGCAGGGCCTCGAACCGTGGAACGGCGTCCGGTGGGTCGCCGTGGCCGGTTCCGTCTCGCCCACCCACGCCGTCGACGCCACCGCCGGGCTGGAGCGGGCCGTGCGCTCGCTGCTCGAACACCGCGCCTACATCGAGGCGTTGACCGACGAGGACCCGGAGACACATGTGCGTGATCTGCTCACCGGGTTCGCGCGCAGCACGGGCGAGCGGTTCGGCGGCCGCCCCGCGGTCTCATTCGAGCTCTTCTCCCGGTGACCGGCCGACTGAACGTCGGCGCGGTGCCGGGGGACCGGTGACTAGGCTGGACGTCATGCGAGACCAACCCGGTGACCTGGCCGTCCTGCACGGCGACTGCGCCAACTGCTTCGGACTGTGCTGTGTCGCCCTGCCCTTCGCGGCCTCCGCCGACTTCGCGCTCGACAAGGACGCCGGCACCCCCTGCCCCAACCTCCGCGACGACCACCGGTGCGGCATCCACGCCCGGCTCCGGCAGCAGGGCTTCACCGGCTGCACGGTCTACGACTGCTTCGGCGCGGGCCAGAAGGTCTCGCAGCGCACGTTCGGCGGCACGGACTGGCGCACCGGCCCGCGCGAGGACGCCCGCCGGATGTTCGACGTCTTCCCGGTGGTCCGCCAGCTGCACGAACTGCTCTGGTGCCTCACCGAGGCACTCACCCTGTCCGCCGCCCGCCCGGTCCACCCCGACCTGCGCCGCGCCCTGGAACGGACGGAACAGCTCACCCTGGGCACCCCGGAGGAGCTCGCCGCGCTCGACGTTGCCGCGCACCGGCAGGAGGTCAACGTCCTGCTGTTGCGCACCAGCGAGCTGGCCCGCGCCGGCGCCCGCGGCCGGGGCAAGCAGCGGCGCGGCGCCGACCTGATCGGCGCCCGCCTCAAGGGGGCCGACCTGCGGGGCGCCAACCTCCGCGGCGCCTACCTCATCGCGGCCGACCTCACCGGCGCCGATCTGCGCGGCGCCGACCTCATCGGTGCCGACCTGCGCGACACCGACCTCACCGACGCCGACCTGACCGGCGCGTTCTTCCTCACCCAGCCGCAGCTGAACGCGGCCCGGGGGAGTGCGGGCACCCGGCTGCCCGGGTCAGTGACCCGGCCGGTGCACTGGACAGCGGGCGTCTGAGGCGCCGGACGCGCCGGTGGTGTCCGGAGCGCCGGGTGCCGTGTCCGACGGCGGGCCGCCGACCGCTTCCCGCGCAACGGGTTCGCCGTCGGTGACGGGCTCCCCATCCCCGTAGGCCCCATCCCCGTAGGCCCCACCCCCGTAGACCCCGCTCCGGCGCGTGAGTCCCAGCCGCAGTCCCTCCGGCATCAGGGTCAGCCGCTCGGTCACCCGCAGTTGGTAGGCGGGGTCGGGCAGCAGCTCGTAGCGGCGCAGCAGCAGGCCCAGCACGAGGGTGGCCTCGTGCAGGGCGAACTGCCGTCCGATGCAGGCCCGGGCCCCCGTCCCGAACGGCTTGAACGAGTGCGCGGCCCGCCCCCGTACCGCCTTGGCCTCGAAACGGTCCGGGTCGAACGACTCGGCGTCCGCGCCCCACACCTCGGGGTCGCGCTGGAGCATCGACGTCAGCACCAGCGTCCAGGCGCCGCGCCGCATCGGATGGTCCCCGGCCAGCACGGTGTCCTCCAGCGCCTCCCGGGCGAACGCGGGCGCGGTCGGCCACAGCCGCAGCGACTCGTCCAGGACCCGGCGGACGTAGCGCAGCTTGGCGACCTGCTCGTAGCCGGGTGCCGCCGTGGCGCCCCACACCTGGTCCACCTCGGCACGCGCGCGTGCGGCCACTTCCGGGTGCCGGGACAGGTAGTGCAGCGCGAACGACAGCGCGCCGGACGTGGTCTCATGCCCCGCCACCAGGAACGTGATCACCTGCCGCCGGACGTTCTCCGCGGACAGCCGCTCGCCGGTCTCCGGGTGGGTGGTGTCCAGCATCCGGTCCAGCAGGTCGCCGTCCCCGCTCGCCGTGCGGCGGGTGCGGACGAGGTCGTCGACCGTGCGGTTCAGATACGCGATGTCGGCGGCGTTGCGGCGGCCGGCCCGGCGCATCAGCAGCGGCATGAGCGGCGCGGGCACGGTGTTGAGGCGCTGCGCGTAGGCGAGGGTGCCGACCATCGCGGTGACGAACGGATGCGGCCGGGAGCGTTCGAAGGAGCCGAAGTCGTGCCCGAACCCGGTGCGCGCGATGGTCTCCAGGGTCAGCTTGGTCATGTCGCCAGGCACGTCCACGGTCCGTCCGGCGCCCGCGGCGCCGTCCCAGTGGTCCGTCAGCCGCGCGGCCACGTCCAGCATCATCGGGTGGTAGCCCGCCATCGCCTCACGGCTGAAGCCGGGCACCAGCACGTCGTGCGCCAACTGCCAGTTCTTCTCGTGGTTGTACGCCGTGAACAGCCCGTCCCCGGCGACCGGGCGCAGATTCGCGACCCCGAGCCCGACGTGCTTGGCGAACCGGGTCTCGTCCGCGAGATCGGCCACGAGACCGGCGCCCCACACGAACACGAACTCCTTGTTGAACGCCCGGCGCCGGAAGATCGGGCCGAGCAGGCGCGCGTAACGCATGGAGTCCTGCAACGGGCTGCGTGGCCGTGCGCCGACGACATCGCCCACCAGCGGGACCCGGCGCGGCGGATGCGGGATGCGGTGCAGCTCGGGCCAGCCCTGCTCGGCGCTGCGGAAGCCCTTCGGCAGTGCGGCTTGTGCCGTCTCCGCCATGACGCGATCTCCCTTGACTCGGCGGCGGGTTGCGCGTGTTGTACGTGGGTTCAATAGCGGGTTCAGTCTCGACCCGCTGTTGAACCGGCGTCAAGTAAGGTGCCGGCATGGCCGCGAACCAGGGCGAGCGCGTACGGCGTCGGCTCAGCACGCAGGAGCGCCGGGAGCAACTGCTGTCGGTCGGCGCGCGGCTCTTCTCGGAGAACCCGTACGACGACGTCTGGATCGAGCAGGTCGCCGAGATCGCCGGTGTGTCGCGCGGGCTGCTCTACCACTACTTCCCGACGAAGCGGGTCTTCTTCGCCGCCGTGGTGGAGCGGGAGAGCGAGCGGATGCTGCGGATGACGGCCGCGGTGCCCGGGGTGCCGGTCCGCGACCAGCTCTCCACCGGCCTGGACACGTTCCTGGAGTACGTCCAGGAGCACGCCCACGGCTTCCGTGCGTTCCACCGCGCGGACGCGGCCGGCGACCAGGCCGTACGGCGTGTCTACCAGCGGGCGCTGGCCGCGCAGGAACGGCAGATCCTCGCCGCGCTCGAAGCGGACCCGGAGTTCGGGCCCGCCGCGGTCGCCCGGCCGGAGCTGCGGCTCGCGGTGCACGGCTGGCTGGCGTTCACGACGTCCGTCTGCCTGGAGTGGCTGAGACGGTCCGAACTCTCGCGGGACCAGGTGCGGGAGCTGTGTGCGCGGGCGCTGCTCGGGGTCGTCCCGGACTGAGCCGGACCCCGTCTTTGTGAAGGGGGCGCATCTTCTGTGTGACTTCACGGTCCGCCTGGTTGGCGCGCGGCCCGATCTTCGATAGGTTAGGCAAGCCTTACCTAAGGAGGATTCGGATGGGTGACAGCCAAACCTGGACGGCCGCCCCCGGCGCGGCGGAACGCGCGCGCTCGGTGCTCGCCGCCGCGTGGTCGTGCGCGGTGACCGCGGAGGGCAGCCGCGAGGAGTTCGTCGGCGCGCACGAGGTCGCCGAGGACGGCCGGGTGCTCCTGCACGTACCGGACGACAGCGCGCTGCTCGCCACCGCGATCTGCGCCCCGCGCGGCGAGCCGTCCGCGGTCCTGGAGTTCGCCGACGTCGCCCCCGTTCCCGTGAAGAACCGGATCCGCGCCCGGCTCTGGCTGGCCGGCTGGTTCTCCTCCGTCGACGGACACCTCGTCTTCAAGGCGACCCGCGTGGTGCTGCACCAGCCCACCGGAGCCGAGGTCGTGGACCTCGACGACTTCGCCGCCGCCACGCCCGACCCGCTGGCCACCGCCGAGGCCCGGCTGCTGACCCACCTCGCCGACGCCCACCCCGACGCCGTCGAGCGGCTCACCCGCCTCGTGGAGTCCGACAACCTGCACGGTGTCGTCCGTGTCCAGCCCCTCGCCGTCGACCGGCACGGACTGACCCTGCGCATCGAACGCCGCCGCGCCCACGGCGACGTACGCCTCCCCTTCCACACCCCCGCCGACACCGTCGCGCAGCTCACCGAGCGGATGCACGTCCTGCTCGCCCAGGCGAGCGCCGCCGCGTGCAACCGTCCGGCGCTACAGCGGCAGCGCACAGACGGCGACGGGTGACGCGAACGGCCCGCCCGCGCGGGACAGTTCACCGCTCGTGTCGTCCACCTCGAAGACCGTCACGGTGCCCGACCGCTGGTTCGCCGCGAACAGCAGCCGCCCGTCCGGCGAGAAGGCGATCTGCCGTGGGAAGTCACCGCCCACCGGCACCGTGTCCAGCAGCCTGAGCCGGGCCCCGTCGGCCTCCACCGCGTACCGGCTGAGGCTGTTGTGGCCCCGGTTGGCTAGATAGGCGTACGCGCCGTTCGCGGTCACCAGGATCTGCGCCGGGTAACTGGTGCCCGCGCCCGTGCCCGTCGGCTGGGCCTCCCCGACGGTCAGCCGGCCGCCGGCCACGTCGTACGCGCAGACGGCGACCGTGTTGTCGAGCTCGTTGGCCAGGTAGGCGTACCGCCCGCCCGGGTGGAAGGTGAGGTGGCGCGGACCGGCACCCGCGCGCGTGCGGGCCCGCGAGACCTCCGTGAGCGTGCCGGCAGCCTCGTCGAGCCGGTACGTGTAGACGGTGTCCGTGCCGAGATCGACGGCGAGGACATGGCCGCCGTCCGGGCTCGTCACACACTGGTGCGCGTGCGGACCGTCCTGGCCGGGACCGGGTGCCGGGCTGGAGTGCGTCACCAGGTCGCTGCGCTCGCCCAGCGCGCCGGACGCGTCGATCGGGTGCACGGCCACACTGCCCGACGTGTAGTTGGCGCTCAGCAGCCAGCGGCCGCCCGGATGCACCGACAGATGACAGGGCGCCGCCCCGCCCGTGCTCCGGCTGCCCAGCACCTTGTGGTCGTCGAGCCGTACGGCGGTCACCGCGCCGTCCGCCCGCTCGTTCACGGCGTACAGCGTGCCGCCGCCCGGATGCAGCGCCAGATACGACGGATCGCCGACGCCCGTGACGGTGCCGGTCCCGGTGATCCCACCGGTCGCCGGGTCGTACGTGGCGGTCCCGATGCCGGTGCCGCCGCCGTCGACGGAGGTGTAGGTGCCGATATACAGCGGACGCGGGCCGGCGGTCGGCTCGGGCACCGGGCTGGTGGCCGCGTCCTGCGCGGCGGCGCCGCCGGAGGCCGGGGACGAGGCCGCGCCGGGCGCCGGCTCGTCCTTCGCGCCGCACGCCGTGCCCGGGAACACGGCCAGCGCGGCGGTCCCGGTCAACGCCCCGACCAGCCGGCGTCTCGTCAGACCGCTGCCCGCCGCATTCGCGCCCGCAGCTTCCGCACCACTGCCCATGCCCGCACCTCAGGTCGTCGACTGCCTCACCGCCCGCCACCCACCTTGGCGTGCGGCGGGCGGTGACGCAAAGGAGGGTCGTGGGGGCGAGGGGGTGTTTGTGTGGAGGTGTGGGGTGGGGCGTGGGGGGTGGGGCGTGGCGTGGGCGGTGGGGCGTGGGGGGTGGGGGCACGCGCGTACCCGTCACCTCACCCAGTCCCCGGTCCCGCCACCTGGTCCCCGTCCCGTCCCGTCACCAGTCCCCGTCCTGCACAGGCTTTCCCGGCGGGTCGCCGAGCTGGTGGGTCTGGCCGGCGGAGGGTTCCTGCCAGGGCTCGTGGTCGTCGCCGAGCCAGTCGCCGACGGGCTTCACGCCGCCGAGCTGCTCCGAGGGCGCGAGGTCCTCGCCCTCCTGGTCGTAGTAGTCGAACCAGGGCAGTCCCGCGCGGGTGTACGCCGCCCGGTCCACCGGCGACGGCGGCGGAGCCTCGCCGGTGATCCGCCGCCACTCCGGCGGCGTCACCAGATGCACGAAGACCCGGCCGGACGGCTCGCGCGACCAGTCCGACAGGCGCCGGTCGTCGCGGTAGACCTCCTGCCGCATCGACCCGCCGACCCCCAGACCCATCGCCGCGGGGGCGGGCGGAGCCCCGCCGAAAGCCGCCGGTGCCGCCATCGGCATCGCCGCCCCGTAGCCCCCGGCCGCCTTCGCCATCCCGCGCGCGAACGCCGGCCGCTCCCGCTGCGACTCGCGCCAGGCGGCCAGCGCCCGGTCGTTCAGCGGGAAGGACCGCAGCTGTACGCCGCCCCAGACCTCCTCGCCGGTGACCTGGCCCTCGACGGTCGCGCCGAGGCCCAGTGGCACCGCGACGAACTGCCGGACCGTGCCCTTGCCGGAGTTGATGCCGTCCAGCCACGGCTGGCGCGGCAGCACCACGTAGTTCTGCGGGTCGTGGGCGAGCCGGTCGCTCCACGGCTCGCCCGAGACCGCGCACACCTTGCCGACCCCGACCTGCAACGCGGCGGGCTCGGTGGTGCCGCCGAAGCTCAGCCACATCGCCTCGCGCAGATACACGGGCAGCAGCACCCCGCCGCGCGCCAGCCACTCCGGCGGAACGGTGTCCGGGAAGTCCTCGACCCGCCGGACCGGGAACTCACCGAGCCCCGGCGGCAGCGCGTGCGTACCCGTCTCCGGCAGTCGCAGCGTGCGGATGAACCGCACCGCCACACCGCCGGGCAGCCGCAGTGTGTTTCCGTCGATCCGCACCGTGCCGGCCGTGGCCATCCGCGGGCTCCCCTCGTCGTCGTCCAGGTGACCGCCGATGATGTCGCGCACGGTCTTCACAGAGAACGCCGGGCGGCCGCCGCTCGGTTCCGCATCGCGCGACGCGACGCGCGCACCCGCTCCCGCATCCGGGTCAGCCGCGGCCTGCGCTCCCGCTGCTCGCGCGAGTAACGGTCCAGCTCCTCGAAGAGCCGGCGCGAACGGTGCTCGGTGTCCAGCTCGTCGATGATCCGGTTGACCTCGGTGAGGAGCGCGCCGAACAACTGCCACTGCCGGTCGTTGTGCCGCACCTCCTCCAGCAGCAGCCGGGCCAGCGTGTCGCGGGTGGCCGCGGCCTGCCGGAGTTCGGCCGCGAGGCGCGCCTCCGCCGACTCGGCGCTCACGCTGACACTGGTCGTGACCAGCACCGCGAAGCTCACCACGGCGTCGGCGATCTCCGACAGGAGCTGCTCCACCAGCGCGCCCGTGCGTGCGGGGAACAACGGCTCGGGTTCCCGTTCCTTGGCCAGGTCGGTGAGGGTGCGCGCGATCACCCGCAGGACGACCGTGCAGATCTCCAGCGTGTCCAGGCCGGTGCGCAGCACGATCCGGTGCAGCAGGCCCTCCTTCACGCGTGGATTGAGCCGCAGACTGTCCTCCGCCTGCCGCAGGTCCGCGTCGACCTCGACGATCTCGTGGTCCAGCTGCCGTGCCTCGTGCAGCCGCTCGGCCGCCTGCTGGGCCGGGGTACGCCCGGCCGCCTCCTCACCGACCCGCAGCATCAACTGCCGCACCCGGCGCGCCAGCCCCTCGATCGAGGCACCCGCCTCGTCCACCCAGACCGGCGGCGCCACCAGCAGATTGCAGCCGAGGCCGACCACCGCGCCGATCAGCGTCTCCACGATCCGCGCCCAGGCCGTGTCGCCGACGGCGGTGACGCCGAGCACCAGCATCGCGCTGATGGCCACCTCGGGCACGAACTCGTCGACCCGCACCAGATGCCCGACCCCGAGCGCGGCGAGGATCACCAGCGCGAGGCTCCACCAGGTCAGACCCACCAGGAGGCTGAACGCGATGGCGACGAGGACGCCCGCGACCACGGAGTTGACCCGGCGGATGCCGGTGGTGAGCGTCGAGTAGAGGGTGACCTGCACGACCAGCAGCGCGGTCAGTGGCGCGGTGAGCGGCGCCGCCTCGGGGCTGAGCCGGAGCGCGATGACATACGCGATCGTCGCCGCGCCCGTCGACCGCAGGGTCTGCACGATCACCGGGTCCCGGCTCCGCCGCCGCACCTCGCGGACGAGCGGCGGCCACCACTTACGTACGTCTCGCATCCCTGGGGCTGTTCCCCCCGATCCGGTGTGTCGAACGTGCCGGGTGTTCCGGGAGGGCCGGGTGGGGGAGACGGCGGGGCGGGAGACCGCGGGAGGCGTGATCCACCGCTGGACGCCGGGGCCGGTGCCTACGTATACAGCTTGTCGAGGAAGGCGGAGAGATTCCCGGTCGCCCGCGCGATCTGCTCCTCCACGGTGAGGCTCTCCTCGAACCGGCCCCCGCTGTCCGGCACCTTCCTGCCCCGCAGGTAGAGGGAGCAGGCCAGGTCGGTGCACATGTACAGACCGACCGAGTTGCCCTCGCGGCCGGCGGTGCCCGCCTTGCGGGCCGTCATCAGCGAGACGCCACCACCGGGATGGGTCGTCAGACAGAGCGAACACATACTGCGGTGCAGAAAGCCGCGCTGGGACGCGGGGAACCGCAGGGTCACCCCCACGAGTCGGTCGTCCCGCTCGGTCACCAGATAGCTGCGGTCGGGCGCGCCCGGATCCCGCCACCCGAGAAAGTCGAGATCGCTCCAGGGCCGCTGCTCAAGATCCCGAGGCACGGCCAGCCGCTTCGCCTCCCCCTTCGAACAGTTGACGAAGGATGCGCGGATGTCCTGCTCGGTGAGTGAGCGCATGGGGAGCCTCCCGGGTGTGCTGCAAGCGTGGTATCAGCTATTCCTAGATTCCTAGGCATCCTAGGAACGGTCCTACGATAGATAGTCAGGATAGGGGGATACCAATGGATTTCCCGGACGGGGTCCGGCCACCGCGGGCGCGGGCCGCCCTGCACCACGTCGCGCGACACGCTTCGGGGCCCCCGAGGGCGCGGGGACCGCCTGCTCGGGCATCGAGGCGGCACGGGTACAGCCGAGCCCGTGAACGCGGGGTGCCGACGAGCCCGTGTACGCCGGGTGCCGACGAGCCCGTGAACGCGGGACGCAGCCGATACCGTCACCGCTCGGTACATCCGGGATCCCAGGCGCAGGTGCGGCCGAGCCCCTGAACCGCCCCTGCCGCCAAGGGAGTTGGGCACCGCCCCGCCGTCACCCCCGCCGGGCGACACCACGGCGGACCCACGCACTCACTCCGCGCACAGTTCCCGTACACCCGCTGTTGCGTACCCTGTGACGGGACCGCACAGGGAACCGACAGCACGCCGTCGCTCGTGGCAGGACTCGTCGGCCGGCCGGCAAGGTCTGTCGGGCCGGCCCCCCGGTCGGCGTCGGGCCGCTCCGCCTCCCGGGCGGGCGTCGCTCCGGGGTTGTCCGCGGGGACGTGTGCGTGGCGTCCCGTACCCCGCCCGGCCTTGCCCCGCGCTTTGCTCATAACATGAATTAAGGGTTCGAGAAAGGTCGCGCCCGGGGCAACCCCAGAGGTATGTTGCAGGTCGGACGCGGGTCGGAAGGAGCCACATGGCGGGGCGGAACGGGCGCACAGTGCGGGACCTCAGGCGGGCCAACCGCACGGCCGTGCTGCAACGGCTGTACTTCGACGGCCCCCTCAGCCGCTTCGAACTGGGCCCGGCGACGGGCCTCAGCTCCGGCTCGATCAGCAATGTCGTGGCCGACCTGGTCGGCGACGGACTGGTGGAGGAGGCCGGCAGCGTCGACTCCGACGGCGGTCGCCCCCGCACCCTGCTGCGCGTCGCGCCCACCAGTGGCCACATGATCGGCGTCGACGTCGGCGAGACCCGTGTGCGGGTCGAGCTGTTCGATCTCGCGCTGACCGAACTCGCCCGCACCGAGCGCGCGCTGGAGCACCAGCGCTACGACGTCGACGTCATCGTCGGTCACATCCGCGACGGCATCAGCGAGGTGATCGAGGCCGCCGGTGTCGGCCCCGAGCAGCTGCTGGGCGTGGGCATCGGCGTCCCCGGCATCGTCGAGCGCACGGCGGAGCGCGGTGCCGTGGTGCACGGCCAGACTATCGGCTGGGACGCGGTCCCGCTGGAGGAGCTGCTCCGCGAGGGCTCCCAACTGCCCGTCTCCGTCTCGTACTTCATCGACAACGGCGCCAAGACCCTCGGCCAGGCCGAGATGTGGTTCGGCGGCGGACGCGGCGCGCACAACGCGGTGGTCGTCCTGTTCGGCTCCGGTGTCGGCGCCTGTCTGGTCACGCCGGAGGTGGAGCACGGCCGGGCCGTGGAGTGGGGCCATCTGACGGTCCGGGTGCGCGGCCGGCGCTGCCGCTGCGGCGCACTCGGCTGCCTGGAGGCCTACGCCGGGGCCGAGTCGCTGCTGGAGCGCTGGCGCGAGGCGGGCGGACGGCCGCCCGAGGACAGCGACGAGGAGACGACCCTCACCGCGATGCTCGCCGCCGCCTATCCGGCCGACGGCGGCGAGGCCGACCCGGTCGCGCTCGGGGTCCTGGAGGAGACCGCCGAGTATCTCGGCGCGGGGCTCTCCGACCTGATCAACCTGTTCCAGCCGGAGCGCATCCTCATCGGCGGCTGGGCCGGCCTCCAGCTCGGCCCGCGGTTCCTGCCGGACGTACGCCGGCACGCGGTGTCGTACGCGCTGAAGTACCCGGCGCAGAAGGTGACCGTCGAGCTCGGCCGGCTCGGTCCCGACGCGGTCACCGTGGGTGCCGCGATCCTGCCGCTCGCCGACTTCTTCGCGCGCGGCGGCCGGCGCCCGGAGCCGGTGCCCGAGGGCCCGGCGCCCGCGTGGCACGCGGTGCTGGAGGAGCGGGCGCCGCACTGAGGTGCGACGGATGCGGTGGTCCGGTCCAGCAGGGGGCGCGTTCGCGCACGGGCCGGGAAACACTGCCGTAGTCTAGTTTTGACAGGCCCTTGACAAATTGACGGGTGCCTCGCAGCATGCAAAGGGTTCGCAGATATCTGCAATTCCCTTGTTGCGTAACGCAATTACTGCACAACGCACGGACTCGGGTGTTCCGGATCCGCGCGTCGCACAGGTACCCGGCAAGCGCGGCCGGCGCGCGCCTTGCCTGACATCCCCCAACGTCAGGAAGGACGATCCCCCATGTTCCGACGCCCTCGCGCAGGGCTGAGAACGTTCCTTGCGCTCACGCTCGTACTGGCCGGAGCCGCCACCGCGGCCCCTGCGGCCGGCACGGCGTCCGCGGCCGTGGCGGACCTGCCGCCGGCCGACTACCAGCAGGTCCAACTCGCCACCGGCGCCGCCGAGATGGGCGAGCCGATGTCCCTGACCGTGCTGCCCGACCGCTCGGTCCTGCATACCGCCCGCGACGGCACGATCCGCATCACGGACCCCGCGGGAAACACCAGGCAGGCCGGAAAGCTGGACGTCTACACGCATGACGAGGAAGGCCTCCAGGGCATCGCGGCCGACCCCGCCTTCACCACGAACCGGTATGTGTACGCGTACTACTCCCCACGGCTGAACACCCCCGCGGGAGACGCGCCCACCACCGGCAGCGCCGCCGACTTCGAGGCCTGGAAGGGGCATCTCAACCTCTCGCGGTTCACCCTGCGCACCGACGGCACCCTCGACATGGCCAGCGAGCGGGTCGTCCTCGAAGTGCCCAACGACCGCGGCCAGTGCTGCCACGTCGGCGGCGACATCGACTTCGACGCGGCCGGGAACCTGTATCTGACCACCGGCGACGACACCAACCCGTTCGACTCCGCCGGCTACGCGCCGATCGACGAACGCACCAACCGCAACCCGCAGTTCGACGCCCAGCGCAGCTCCGGCAACACCAACGACCTGCGCGGCAAGGTGCTGCGGATCAGGCCGACCGCCGCCGGCGGCTACACCGTCCCGTCGGGCAACCTCTTCGCCGCGGGCACCGCGAACACCCGGCCCGAGATCTACGCGATGGGCTTCCGCAACCCGTTCCGGATGTCCGTCGACAAGGCCACCGGCATCGTCTACCTCGGCGACTACGGCCCCGACGCCGGAGCCACCGACCCCAACCGCGGGCCCGGCGGCCAGGTCGAGTTCGACCGCATCACCTCGCCCGGCAACTACGGCTGGCCGTACTGCACGGGCACCAACACCACGAACGAGACGTACAACGAGTACACGTTCCCGAGCGGCCCCGCCAACGCCAAGTACAACTGCTCGGGCGGCCCCGCCAACAACTCGTTCCGCAACACCGGGCAGGCCCAGCTGCCGCCGGCGCGGCCCAGCTGGATCAAGTACGGCCTCGACGGCTCCCCGCCCGAGTTCGGCGGCGGCTCCGAGTCCCCGATGGGCGGCGAGGTCTACCGCTACGACCCCAACTCCTCGTCCACGGTGAAGTTCCCGCAGTCCCTCGACGGCCGCTTCTTCGCCGGCGAGTACGGCCGCCAGTGGATCAAGGCCATCGAGGTCCGCAGCGACGGCTCCTACGGTGTCATCGAGGACGTCCCCTGGAACGGCACCCAGGTGATGGACAGCGACTTCGGCCCCGACGGCGCGCTGTACGTCCTGGACTACGGCACCGGCAGCAACAACGCCGGCCTGTACCGCATCGAGTACATCGGCGGCGCCAACCGCAACCCCGTCGCCCAGGCCTCCGCCAACCGCACCTCCGGCGCCCTGCCGCTGGCCGTGCAGTTCTCCTCCGCGGGCAGCTCCGACCCCGAGGGCGGCGCGCTCACCTACTCGTGGAACTTCGGCGACGGCTCCACGTCCACCCAGGCCAACCCCAGCCACACGTACACCACCGCGGGCACCTTCCGCCCCACCCTCACCGTCCGTGACCCACAAGGGCTCACCGGAACCGCGAGCCTGGTGATCACCGCGGGCAACACCGCGCCGACGGTGACCCTGCAACAACCCCTGGACGGGCAGCTGTTCTCCTTCGGCGACACCGTCCCGTTCCGGGTGGCGGTGAGCGACCCCGAGGACGGCACGATCGACTGCTCCAGGGTGAAGGTCACCTACCTCCTCGGCCATGACAGCCACACCCACGCGATCACCTCGACCAACGGCTGTTCGGGCAATCTCACCGTGCCCGCCGACGGCGAACACGACAGCGCCGCGAACCTCTACGGGGTGTTCGACGCCGAGTACACCGACTCGGCCGGTCTGACCACCCACTCGCTGCGCACCCTCCAGCCGCGCCACCGCCAGGGCGAGCACTTCGGCGCCCAGTCCGGCATCCAGATCGCCGACCACCCCACGGCCGAGGGCGGCAGGACCGTCGGCTTCACCGACAACAACGACTGGGTCTCCTTCAAGCCCTACGCCCTCACCGGCGCCACCCGGTTCACCGCCAGGGTGGCCTCCGGCGGACCGGGCGGCACCATCGAGGTGCGGGCCGGATCCACCACCGGCACCCTGCTGGGCACCGCCACCGTCGCCCCCACCGGCGGCTGGGAGAACTACACCGACGTCAGCGCCAACCTGACCAATGTGCCCGCCGCGAGCACCGAACTCTTCCTGGTGTTCAAGGGCGTCACCGGCCAGGGCAACCTGCTCGACCTCGACGCCTTCACATTCGGCACCGGCTCCACCACGACCACCCCGTGGGAGGCGGAGTCGTTCAGCTCGAACTCCGGCGTCCAGACGGCGGCCCACACCGGCGCCAGCGGCGGACTGACCCTCGGCTACATCGACAACGGCGACTGGGCGGGCTACGCCTCCGTCTCGACCGTGCGCGCCACCTCGGTCACCGCCCGGGTCTCCTCGGCGGGCGCCGGCGGCACCATCCAGTTCCGCTCCGGCTCACAGACCGGGCCGGTGCTCGGCTCGGTGACCGTGCCGGTGACCGGCGGCTGGGAGACGTTCACCAACGTCACCACCACGCTCAACGGCTCCGGGACGGGCCCGCTGTTCCTCACCTTCACCGGTGGGGCCGGCTCGCTCTTCGACGTCGACACCTTCACCTTGTCCTCCACCACCACCGCCTCCACGCGAAAGGGGTGATGACCATGAACCTGATGCGCACACTGCGCCGCTGCACCGCCGTCGCGGCGATGTCCCTGCTCGGAGCGCTGATCACACCGATGAGCACGGCCCACGCCGCGCCCTTCGAGGTCCTGGTGTTCTCGAAGACCGCCGGATTCCGGCACGACGCCATCCCGACCGGCATCAACACCCTGCGCACACTCGGCCAGCAGAACGACTTCACCATCACGGCCACCGAGGACGCGGGCGCCTTCACCACGGCCAACCTCGCCGCCTACGAGGCCGTCGTCTTCCTCAACACCACCGGCGACGTCCTCAACACCACCCAGCAGACCGCCCTCCAGTCGTACGTCGACGGCGGCGGCGGCTATCTCGGTGTGCACGCGGCGGCCGACACCGAGTACGACTGGCCGTACTACGGCCAGCTCGTGGGCGCCTGGTTCCAGAGCCACCCGGCGATCCAGACGGCCACGATCAGGAACGAGGACCGGACCCACCCGGCCACCTCGCACCTCGGCGCCACCTGGACCCGCTCCGACGAGTGGTACAACTACCGCGCCAACCCCCGCCCCAACGTGCACGTCCTTCAGACCCTGGACGAGAGCAGCTACAGCGGCGGCTCCATGGGCGGCGACCACCCCATCACCTGGTGCCACCCCCAGGGCCAGGGCCGTTCCTTCTACACCGGCCTCGGGCACACCATCGAGTCCTACGCCGACGCCAACTTCCGCTCGCTGCTCCTCGGCGGACTGCGGTACGCGGCAGGTCAGGTCAGCGCCAACTGCTCGGCCCCGGCCGGCGGCGGACAGGTCGAGGCGGAGTCGTACACCTCCGGCTCCGGCGTACAGGCCGCGGCACATGCCCCGGCCAGCGGCGGGCAGACCCTCGGCCATATCGACAACGGCGACTGGGCGGGCTACTCCGGCGTCACCACCGCCGGGGCCCGCACCTTCACCGCGAAGGTGTCGTCCGCGGGCGCGGGCGGCCGGATCGAGGTCCGCTCCGGCTCGGCCACCGGCACCCTGCTCGGCTCGGTGGCGGTCCCGGTGACCGGCGGCTGGGAGACCTTCACCACCGTCACCACGACCCTGACCGGATCGGCGACCGGACCGCTGTTCCTCCGATTCACCGGGGGCGGCGGAGCCCTGTTCGACGTCGACACCTTCAGCCTCGGCACGGCACCGATCGCCGACGCCCTCGACGACAACGTCCATCTCTTCTACTACCCGTGGTACGGCAGCCCGGCGGTCAACGGCTCCTGGCGCCACTGGCAGCAGGGCGGACGCACCCCGCCGAACGACGTCGGCGCCGACTTCTACCCCACACTCGGTGCCTACGACTCCGGTGACTTCGCCGGAGCCGTCGAGCAGCACATGGACTGGGTCGTCCGCTCGGGCGCCGGTGTGCTCGTCTACAGCTGGTGGGGCCGCGGCAGCTACGAGGACCAGCTCGCCCGGGGTGTGCTCGACGCGGCGGCGGAGAAGGGCATCAAGGTGGCCTGGCACCTGGAGCCGTACGGAGGCCGCAGCGCGGCGTCGACGGTCGCCGACATCCAGTACATCAACAGCACCTACGGCAGCCACCCCGCCTTCTACCGGTCGGCGGACCACGGCGGCAAGAACGCCTTCTACGTCTTCCAGAGCCTCGACATCCCGGACTGGACGGCGCTGGACCAGGTGACCGGCAACAGCATCGTGCTGGCGCAGACCACCGACACCACGAGGATCGCGCACTTCTCCGGCATGTACACCTACGACGGCATCGCGGGCGCCACGGCACCCGGCTGGAAGCAGGCCGGCGACTACGCCCGCGCCAACGGGCTGATCTGGTCGCCGTCCGTGGCACCCGGCTACGTCGACGACCGCGCGGTGCCGGGCAACACCACACCCACCGTGGCCCGGGCCAACGGCGCGGCCTACGACCGGCAGTGGAACAACGCCCTGGACCCGGCGATCGGCGGCAATCCGACATGGGTGTCGGTGACGTCGTTCAACGAGTGGCACGAGGGCAGCACCATCGAGCCGGCCGACTCCACCCCGCCGGCGGGCCAGAACTACCAGACCTACAACGGCGCCTACGGGCAGACGGGAGCCGCCGCCGAGACGGCGTATCTGGACCGCACCGCGTACTGGGCGGGGCGTTTCCAGTAGCACTGCGTAGCTTCAACTTCTGTTCGGCAGAGCACGGGTGGGACGCACTTTGTTTCATCTCTTGACGCTGTTGGTGCAGACCAATAGCTTCACGGGACACTGCAACACCCGTGGGGGTGCCCGGACTTCACACAGTCCGGGCACCCGCACCCGCACCCCCCCATCCACGGCTGTCCCCGGCCGAGTCCTCGCTAGGAGGATGTGTGCTTCGCCTCTCTCCACCCACCCCCACGCGGCACCCCGGATCCGCGACCGTCCGCCGCCGCTGGGCCGCGGCCCTGCTGGGCACGGTCTCCGCCGCGTCCCTGCTCACCGCGGCTCCCTCACAGGCCGCCCCGGACGCCGAGGTCGGAATCGCCGCCCTGCCGACCGGCGCGTCGACCGTGGTCAACTCGGGCAGCGGCAAGTGCCTGGACGCCCGGTCCGCAGCCACCGCCAACGGCACGGTCGTACAGCAGTACGCCTGCAACAGCTCCACCGCCCAGCAGTGGACGTTCACGACCACCAGCGACGGCTATGTCCGGATCAACAACGGCAACAACGCCAACCAGGTCGTCGATGTCTCGAACGTCTCCACGGCCGACAACGCGCTCGTGCACCTGTGGGCCTACGGCGGTGGCACCAACCAGCAGTGGCTGCCGGTCGACGAGGGCGGCGGCGCCTACCACTTCGTCAACCGCAACAGCGGCAAGTGCCTCGACGTGCCCAGCGCGTCGACCGCGGACAGCGTGCAGCTGGTGCAGTACACCTGCAACGGCAGCGCCGCCCAGCGCTTCCAGGTCGCTCCGGTGACCACACCGCCCGGTGACATCGACCTCGGCCCGAACGTGGTCGTCTTCGACCCGTCGATGCCGTCCTCGACGATCCAGAGCCGGCTCAACTCGATCTTCCAGCAGCAGGAGACGAACCAGTTCGGCTCCCAGCGCTACGCCGTGATGTTCAAGCCCGGCACGTACAGCGCCGACGTCAACGTCGGCTTCTACACCCAGGTCCTCGGGCTCGGCCAGTCGCCGGACTCGGTGACCATCAACGGGGCCGTGCATGTCGAGGCGGACTGGTTCCCGCCGCAGAACGCCACACAGAACTTCTGGCGGGGCGCGGAGAACCTCTCGGTCAACCCGACCGGCGGCGCCGACCGCTGGGCGGTCTCGCAGGCGTCCGCGTACCGGCGGATGCATGTGCGCGGAGGCCTCGCGCTGAGCGACGGCGGCTGGTCCAGCGGCGGCTACATGGCCGACTCGAAGATCGACGGCCAGGTCAACTCGGGCACCCAGCAGCAGTGGCTGACCCGCAACTCGCAGCTCGGCAGCTGGACCGGCTCCAACTGGAACATGGTCTTCGTCGGCAGCCAGGGCGTGCCGGGCACCAGCTTCCCCAACCCGCCGTACACCACGGTGGCGCAGAGCCCGGTGACCCGCGAGAAGCCGTACCTGTACATCGACTCCAACGGTGACTACCAGGTGTTCGTCCCGTCCCTGCGGACCAACACCGCGGGCACCACGTGGGCGAACGGCAACACGCCCGGATCCTCGCTGTCCATCGACCAGTTCTACGTCGTGAAGCCGGGCGCCACCGCCGCGCAGATCAACGCCGCTCTGGCCGAGGGGAAGAACCTGCTGGTCACGCCGGGTGTCTACCACCTGAACCAGACGCTCCAGGTGAACCGTCCCGACACGGTCGTGCTGGGTCTGGGCCTGGCCACGTTCATCCCCGACAACGGCGTCACCGCCATGCGGGTCGCCGACGTCGACGGTGTGAAGGTCGCCGGTGTGCTCTTCGACGCGGGCACCACCAACTCGCAGACGCTGATGGAGGTCGGTCCGACCGGCTCGTCGGCGTCGCACGCCGCCAACCCGACCTCGCTGCACGACGTGTACTTCCGTGTCGGCGGCGCCGCGGTCGGCAAGGCCACCACCAGCCTCGTCGTCAACAGCGACAACGT
>NZ_JBIVNC010000001.1:687131-1039827 GCF_044753385.1 Streptomyces sp. NPDC088387 | reverse complement strand
CTCCTTGTCCCGCGCCTCCGCGAGCTGCTCCAGGGTGTCGTTCGCACCCTTCACATAGGCCGCGTGGTGCTTGTCGTGATGCAGCTCGATGATCTCGGGGCTGATCACGGGCGCGAGCGCGGAGTAGTCGTACGGCAGTTCAGGCAGCGTGTAGACGGGCATGAGGTCCCCTCCGACCTTTTATTGCACAAGCCTTGCAAGTGCACGCTAGCAGCAAGAGAGTGGACATGTGTGTCCGGGCAGGTGAATCCGCCGCCGGGTGTGTCCGGGCACGCGACACGGCCCTCGCCTGCGTCCGGGCGGCGAACCGGTCGGCCTGAGCAGGGCGACCGGCACCACCACGTTCATTGGCTGCCCGGCCCCGGGGACGTCCACCGTTCATCTGGGTCGGACTTGGAGAGACCCCACAGTTCGCGTACGCGGCCGCCAAGTGCCCCACCTCGGTGATCTGTATCACGCTCCAGCAGGTGTAACCCCCACTCTTTGTACGGAGCCCACCAAGCCGTCGGTACCCCCTTTGTCGGGCGCTGACGGTGATCGGCGCGATACGCCTGGGATAGCGTCACCGTGTCCCGAACTGCCCTCACCCAGCGGAGTCCCCATGAGCACCGCCGCCACCGTCGCCCGTCCGGGCCAGGTCCTCGCCGACCTCCTCCCCGCCTCCCGCGTCCGCGACATCGCGCTCGTGGCCGGCGGCGCCGCGCTCACCGGGCTCGCCGCCCAGATCGCGGTGCCGGTGCCCGGTTCGCCGGTCCCGGTGACCGGTCAGACCTTCGCCGCCCTGCTGGTCGGCACGAGCCTCGGCGCCGGCCGCGGTTTCCTCTCGCTCGCGCTGTACGCGCTGGTCGGTATGGCGGGCGTTCCGTGGTTCGCCCAGGGCGGCCATGGCGCTGGCGCGCCGTCCTTCGGGTACGTGCTGGGCATGATCCTCGCGGCGACGGTGGTGGGCGCGCTGGCCCGGCGGGGGGCGGACCGCAGCGTTCTGCGCACTGCCGGGACCATGGTGCTGGGGTCGGCGATCATCTACGCGGTTGGCGTGCCGTACCTCGCCGTCGCCACGGGTATGTCGGCGACGGCCGCGATTGCCGCCGGCCTCACCCCGTTCCTCCTGGGCGACGCCCTCAAGGCAGCCCTCGCCATGGGAATCCTCCCCACGACCTGGAAACTGACGAACAACCACTGACGCGCCCCCGCCGCGGCTGACAGCGCAGTTCCCCGCGCCCCTCAAAAACCGCGCAGTTCCCCGCGCCCCCAAAAAAAGCAGCACAGCTCCCCATGTTCCTGAAGGCTCCGGAGTTGCTCGCGGCCGAAAAGATCGCGCAGTTCCCCGCGCCCCTGATGTGTGTGGCTGATCCGACCTCGAATCGAGCGGCTCCGCCGCGAGCCCAGGGGCGCGGGGAACTGCGCGAGCAGCCACGATGGCGCCGCACTTGCTCGGGGGCGCGGGGAACTGCGCGTTTTTTAGGGGGCGCGGGGAACTGCGCGAACTAGGCGCAGTGCGCCCGCACCCCCCCGTCGTACCGTCAGTCGACAATCCGGCGGCGAGAAGACCACCAATAGCCGGCCGCGCCGATTGCCATCAGGGACAGGCCCGCCGCGCCCAGCGCACCAGAAGACACCCCCGTCCGGGGCAGCTCCTCCCCACCGGGCCCCACCGGCTGGTTGTCCGTGCCCAACAGCAACGGCGTGGCCGGCGCCGACGGCGACGGATTCGACGTGCCGAACGGCACAGGCCCCTGCTGCCAGTACGTCTTCCCCCCGTCCCCACTCTGCACCGGCAGACAGATCTTCCCGGTCTTCCCGAGATCAAAGCTCGCGGACACGTCGTAAGACTCCACCGCCCCCGCGGCCAGCCCCTCGATCGCGCAAGCGAACCCGCTGTTCGCCCCCTCCGGCAGATCCCCCTCCGCGATCGCGGAACACCCGGGCACGTCATTCACCGTGAGCCCGTCGAATCCGACGACCAGAAGCCGGATTTCCCCACTCCCTTCACTCCCGTCATTCTTCACCGTGGCGGTGATCGCCGTTTCTTCCGAGCTGTTCTCGACAGAGATCTTCTCGGGCAGTGTGGTCGTCAGTTCGACACCGGAAGGCGCTTCGTCAACGGCCTTTCCCCCCTTGCTGCTTGCCGGCCCCTGATCCTCCGCGCCGGCCGCGGTGGCCAGCAGCACGACCAGCGCCCCCACCATTCCGGCGACGGTCGTGATACGACGTGAACTCATGTTCGTCCCCCTTGCCTGCGCCTGAATTCGCAGTACTTGAAGAGCTACCACAAGATTTCTCCGCACTATGCTGGGGTCGCCCGAAGTGTGGCCATTGTGTTTCAGTCGGGGGGAATCATGCGAACTGGCGGTGTTCCAGGGCTGCTGGTGGCCGGTCGTTATCGACTGGGCGAAAGTATTGGGCAGGGGGGAATGGGGCGGGTGTGGCGCGCCGCCGACGAAATGCTCGACCGCCAGGTCGCCGTAAAGGAAATGCGTATCGACGGACTGGACGCCGAGGACGCCCGCACCCGCCGCGAACGCACCCTGCGCGAGGCCCGCGCCACGGCCCGTATCGACCACCCCAACGTCGTCCGGGTCTACGACGTCGTGGACGCGGGCGAACGCCTGTGGATCGTCATGGAGTTGGTCGCCGGCCGCTCGCTGGAGCAGATCATGGCCGAGGACGGCCCCCTCGGCCCACGGGAGGCGGCCCGGATCGGTCTGGGCCTGGCCGAGGCGCTGCGCGAGGTGCACGCGGGCGGTGTGCTGCACCGGGACATCAAGCCCGGCAACGTACTCGTGGAGAACCGCGGCGGCCACCGCGTCGTCCTCACCGACTTCGGTATCGCGGCGATCCAGGACGCCAAGGCGCTCACCATGGTCGGCATGCTCGTCGGCTCGCCCGACTACATGGCGCCCGAGCGGGTCTCCGGCCGCCCGCAGGGCCCGCCCTCGGACGTCTGGTCGCTCGGCGCGACCCTCTCCGCCGCGCTCGCCGGCCGCTCCCCGTTCACCCGCGACACCACCCTGGCGACCCTGCACGCGGTCCTCTACGAGCAGCCCGAACTCCCCGCCGCGGCGGGCCCGTTGCGACCGGTCCTGGCGAACGTGCTGGAGAAGGAGCCGTCGGTCCGCGCCACCCTGACGGACCTGGCAGCGGTACTGCGCGAGGTGGCCCACCCGGCGCCGCCGCAACCCACCGTGCTCTCACCCGCGCCACAGCCCTCACCGGTCTCACCGGCCCCGCGCCCGACCGCCCCCGCCCGCCCCGGTGTCTCCCTGGACCGCTCGGCGGCCGAGACGGAACGCCGCCCGGACCCCCTGGAACGCCCGCGGGGCGGCGAACTCCCGGGCCCGCCCGTGCCGCCGCCCCGCCCGTCCGGGCACGGCACCCGCCGCCGCCGTACGGCGCTGCTCTCCGCGACCGGTGTCGTCCTGGCCGGAGCGATCCTCGGCACGGTCCTCGCGACCGCCGGCGACCCGGACGACGGCAAACCCGCGGCCCGGTCCCCAGAAGCCCCCGCCACCTCCACCTCCACCTCCACCTCCACGAGCAGCCCCTCACCCACGGTCGAGGGCACCTCGCGGCCGCCCAGCCTGCCGCCGGGGGCGCACGCGGAGGCGGGCGGATACGCGTGGCGTACGCCGGAGGGCTGGCGAAGGGACGTGAAGACCGGCGCGGAGGTGCACTACACCGCACCCGACGGCACCCAGGAGCTGGCCGCCAAGTCCTCGCTCGCGCGCGGCGATCTGATGGAGACCTGGCAGCAGTCGGAGCAGAACGCCCACCAGGGGCGGGACTACCGGAAGATCCGCCTGGAGGAGACCACGTTCCGCGACTATCCGGCGGTGGTCTGGGAGTACACGTTCACGCTGGAGGGTGTGCCCTGGCACGCACAGCTCCTGGGGTTCAACGCGGACGGCACGTCGTACCAGGTGAACACGTGGTACCAGCCGGACGTCGAACCCCAGGCGCTCGATGTCTACGAGGACGTGAAGGAGAGCTTCACGGTGCTGTGACGGACTCCGAGTCCGGCTCCGCGTCCTTGCTCTCGACATGGCCCTGTCCGAGGCCGAGCCGCTGCCGCACCACGGCGACGGCGATGACGCCGGCCGCGACCAGCAGCGACAGCAGCACGGTCGTCCGTCCGTCGTGCTCGGTGTCGGTCAGCATGTAGCCGAGGACGAAGACGATCAGGCCCGCGGCCGCCCAGGTCAGATACGGGTACAGCCACATCCGCACCACGAGCTTCTCCGGCGACTCCCGCTCGATGATCTTCCGCATCCGCAGCTGGGAGAAGCAGATCACCAGCCACACGAACAGCGCGACGGCACCGGAGGAGTTGACCAGGAAGAGGAAGACGGAGTCCGGGAACTTGTAGTTGAAGAAGACCGCCACGAACCCGAAGACCACGGAGACGAGGATCGCGGTACGCGGCACACCCCGGCCGGTGGTGCGGGCGAAGGACTTCGGCGCGTCACCGCGGCGGCCCAGCGAGAAGGCCATCCGGGAGGCCGTGTAGAGGCCGGAGTTGAGACAGGACAGCACCGACGTCAGCACGATGAAGTTCATGATCTGGCCGGCGTTCGCGATCCCGAGGGAGTCGAGGGCGGCCACGTAGGAGCCGTCCTCCTTGATCGCGGGGTCGTTCCACGGCAGCAGCGCCACCACAACGAAGATCGAGCCGAGGTAGAAGACGCCGATGCGCCAGATGATGCTGTTGGTGGATTTGGTGACCGCGCGCTGCGGGTCCTCGGACTCACCGGCGGCCAGGGTGGCGATCTCGCTGCCCATGAAGGAGAAGACGACGAGCAGGACGCCGGTGAGGATCGCGCCGGGCCCGTTGGGCAGGAACCCGCCGTGCTCGGTGAGGTTGGAGAGCCCGGCCTTGTCGCTGTCGGCACCCGGCAGCACACCGAAGACGGCCAGCCCGCCGATCACGATGAAGGCGGCGATGGCGACGACCTTGATGCCGGCGAACCAGAACTCGAACTCGCCGTAGGAGCCGACGGAGATCAGGTTGGTGCCGGTGAGCACCACCATCACGATCAGCGCCCACGCCCACTGCGGTACGGCCGGGATCCAGCCCTCCAGGATGGCGGCACCGGCGGTCGCCTCCACGGCGAGCACCACGACCCAGAAGAACCAGTAGAGCCAGCCGATGGAGAACCCGGCCCAGCGGCCGAGCGCCCGGTCGGCGTGTGCGGAGAACGACCCGGAGGTCGGGTTGGCGGCGGACATCTCGCCGAGCATCCGCATCACCAGCACCACGAGCGTGCCGACGAGGGCGTACGAGAGCAGGATGCCGGGGCCGGCGGTGGCGATACCGGAGCTGGACCCGACGAAGAGTCCGGCGCCGATGACACCGCCGATGGCGATCATCGAGAGATGGCGGTTCTTGAGACCTGCGTGGAGACCGTTGCCGGGGTCGCGGTTGTCTCCGGGGCCGGATCCGGCCTTCGTCAGGGTCGGCTGCGAAGTCATAAAGAGGGAGTTCCTTTGCGCCGTGGGGAGCGGTTCGGCAGAGCGGCGAAGAGGGGGCGCCGCGCAAGCCGGTCCAGTGAATCTGAGGTAACGAGATTCGTGAACCTTTGAATCCAGATCGTTACTTGAGGTTTTCCTGAGGTTCTGTAGTGTGAGTCACAGTTTTCGGTCGGCGCCCCCTGCGCTGCTGCTCGGTTTCGGGCATGTCACACTCATCCCATGCGCGTGTATCTCGGCTCCGACCATGCGGGCTTCGAACTCAAGAACCACCTCGTCGAGTGGCTCAAGTCGGCGGGCCACGAGCCCGTGGACTGCGGGCCGCACATCTACGACGCTCAGGACGACTACCCGCCCTTCTGCCTGCGCGCCGCCGAGCGCGCCGCGGCCGACCCGGACGCCCTCGGCATCGTGATCGGCGGCTCCGGCAACGGCGAGCAGATCGCCGCGAACAAGGTCAAGGGCGTGCGCGCAGCCCTCGCCTGGAGCGAGGAGACGGCCCAGCTGGGCCGCCAGCACAACAACGCCAACGTCGTCGCGGTCGGCGCCCGGATGCACACGCAGGACGAGGCGACGAAGTTCGTCGAGACGTTCCTCAACACCCCGTTCTCGGGCGACGAACGCCACCAGCGCCGGATCGACATGCTGTCGGCGTACGAGACGAACGGGGAGCTGCCGGCGATTCCGGCGCATCATCCGCAGCAGTAGCGCAGGGCCACGCCGGGGGTCCGGGCGACGGGGTCCGGGCCTGGGGGCCCAGGCTACGGGGTCCGGGCTACGGGGTCCGGGGTCCGGGGTCCGGGCTACGGGGTCCGGGGCAGAGCCCCGTGACGGTCCTGCTGTCCCCACCGAGACGGGTGGGTGGGTGGGAGAGGCCGGGGTCCGGGGCGAAGCCCCGGGACGGCGACAGACACGCAGGTCACAGAGGAGCGCACCGGTGCCGGAAGGGCACACCATCCACCGCCTCGCCGAGGACTACGGCACACACTTCGCCGCCCGGAGGGCCACGGTGACCAGCCCCCAGGGCAAGTTCACCGACGCCGCCGCCCTCCTCGACGGAGAGGTCCTCCACTCGGCGGACGCCCACGGCAAACACCTCTTCCTGGGCTTCCGGGACGCCGACTGGATCCACATCCACCTGGGCCTCTTCGGCAAGGTCACCTTCGGCGCCGCCCCCGCACCGCCCCCCACGGACACCGTCCGCCTGCGCCTGGCCAACGACACCGCGTACGTCGACCTCCGGGGCCCCACGACCTGCGCCCTGATCACCGACGCCGAGAAGCAGGCCGTACAGGACCGCCTGGGCCCGGACCCGCTGCGCCGGGACGCCGACCCGGACAGCGCGTACCGGCGGATCTCCCGCAGTCGTACGACGATCGCCGCACTGCTGATGGACCAGAAGGTCATCGCCGGCGTCGGCAACGTGTACCGCGCCGAGGTCCTCTTCCGGCACGGCATCGACCCGTACCGCACGGGCCGCGACATCGCCCGCGCCGAGTGGGACGCGATCTGGGCCGACCTGGTCGCCCTGATGCGCGAGGGCGTGCGCAACAACCGCATCGACACGGTCCGCCCCGAGCACACCCCGGAGGCGATGGGCCGCCCGCCGCGCGTCGACGACCACGGCGGCGAGGTCTACGTCTACCGCAGGGCGAACATGCCCTGCCACCTGTGCGGTACGGACATCCGCACCGCCGGCCTCGCCGCGCGCAACCTCTTCTGGTGCCCGAGCTGCCAACGCCCCTGAAGCCGCCCGGGAACCTCCCCGCGAACCCTCAGAACCCGTGCGGCAGCCAGGGCGCGAGCCCACCCGTCCCGAACCCCGCGGACGCCTCCGCCAGCGCCCCGCTGCGCACCTCCCGCACCAGCCCGGCCCCGGCCAGCGACGCCAGCGTCACACCGCCGAGATACGCCGTCCCCAACTCCCGTACGGACAGGGCGAGATCGGCCGAGTCGGTCGTACGCTCGCAGGACGCGCCCTTCGGGTCGCCGCTGAGCCGCCAACGCCCGCTGTTCCAGGGGCAGAAGGCGTCCTCGACGTCCAGCACCACATCCACCGGCGCCTGATACGTCCGCGCCTCCAGCGCCGCCCCGACGTCCACCAGCCGCGCGTGCAGCGCGTCCCGCACCCGCGGCGCGCACCGCCGTACGTCCGACACCAGGCGCAGCAGCGGATCGTCCACCGGCCGCCCGCGCGCGACGAGCCGCGAGGTCAGGTCGATGTCGAACAGGAACCGCCACAGCGCCGCGTACGCCGCCGGATCCAGCGCCTCGACGTCCCGCGCCTCGACCGTGCCCTTCGCGCCGTGCACGTCCGAGTCCGGTTTGACCCGGAACCGCGCGTACCCCACGATCTCGCCCGCCCGCTCCGCGACCACACACTGGACCGGCGAAGCACCGCCCCGCTCGCTCTCCGGGTCGAGCACCATGAGCCGCTCCCAGCCGGGCCCCCGCGCCACCATGCCGGCCCGCTCCGGCACCCGGCGCGCGTACACCGCCTCGCACACGTCGAGCACCTCGGCGGGCTCCGCGTACCGCAGCCGTACGTCATCCGTCCCCGGCGGCACCAGCAGGCGCACCCGGTCCGTGTCGACCTCCACGCTCATCCCGTACGTCGCGACGCCGTATCCGAACCGCCCGTAGATGGCGGGTTCCGACGCGGTCAGCACGGCCAGGGGCCAGCCCCAGGACCGTACGTCCGCCAGCTGCCGCGCCATCATCGCCGTCAGCAGGCCACGCCGCCGGTGCGTCGCCGCCACCGTCACCATGGTCACGCCCGCCGCCCGCACCGAAGCACCGCCCGGCACGGTCATCCGGAAGCTGAACGCCCCGGCCGTACCCACACACCGGTCGCCGTCCCAGGCGCCGATGGACTGCTCGACCTCGGTGAGCCCGTGCCACAACTCCCGCTCTTCGGCGGCCTCCGGGACTCCGCCGAAGGCGCGAACCAGGGTGTCGTACCACCGGTCCCACTCCTCCGCGCGCAACACCCGCAGATGTGCCAGGCTCGCCGGGCCGTTCACTTGATCCGTCACATCAGTCGCCATGAACCATGCCTACCAGCGCATTGCGGGACGAGCCAGGGAATTTCCGCCGGGCGGGGACGGGACGCCTTCCCGTGAAGTTCACTGTGAAGTCGAGCCTCGGACGGGGGACAAGTGGGACCTCCCGTGCCGAGTGGCCGGTCCGATGGGTAGGGTCCCGAACTAATGGCAGCAGGACGAGAGCGGCGCGCGGAGGCCGAGACCTTCCCGGCCCGGTTGAGGATGCAGTGGCACCGGGCTCGCGTCGGCCTGCGCAGAAGCGCTGTCGACTACTTCCGCGGGGACGGTTCCGACTGGATCGCGCTCGCGGGCCTGCTGCTCACCGTTCCCCTCATCACGGCGATCACGCTCGCCAACTCGGTGTGGTGTTCACCGGCCGCCCTGGTGCTGCCGATCGTCGCCGGCGGCCTGCTGCTGCGCCCCGCCAGCCTCCTCGGGCTCTACGCGGCGGCGGCGACCGCGCTCATCGTCGAGTCCGTCCAGCTCGGCCCGTACACCGAGGGCCCCTCCCGGGTCACCCCCGGTGTGGTGCTCGTGGTGGCCGCCTGCGGGTTCTTCGGGCTGCTGATCGCCCAGTTCCGCAGCCGGGTCGGCGTGCCCTGGCGGCGCGGCGGCACCATGCTCTTCGACCTGCGCGAACGTATCCGCACCCAGAGCCGGCTGCCCAAGCTCCCGGTCGGCTGGCACCGCGAGATGGCGCTGCGCCCGGCCGGCGGCCAGTCCTTCTCCGGCGACTTCGTGGTCGCGGCCCGGACGAACGGCGGCCGCACCCTGGAGGTCGTCCTCACCGACGTCTCCGGCAAGGGCATGGACGCCGGCTCCCGCGCCCTGCTGCTCTCCGGGGCCTTCGGCGGCCTGCTCGGCTCCCTGCCGCCGCACGCCTTCCTCCCGGCCGCGAACGGCTATCTGCTCCGCCAGGACTGGGACGAGGGCTTCGCCACCTCGATCCATCTCGTCCTCGACCTGGATTCGGGGGACTACGAGCTGTACAACGCGGGCCATCCGCCGGGCCTACAGCTGAGCGCGGGCAGCGGACGCTGGGAGGAGAAGGCCGCCGACGGCCCGCTGCTCGGTGTGTACGAGGGCGCGCAGTTCGACTCCGTGAAGGGCTCGCTGCGGCCGGGGGACGTGTTGATGCTGTTCACGGACGGACTGGTGGAGACGTCCGACCGCGACATCGTCGAGGGCATAGACCGCCTCACCGGCGAGGCCGACCGCTATGTCGCCGGCGGCTTCCAGGGCGCCGCCTGGCATCTCATCGAGGCGGTCGCCAAGGACGTCAACGACGACCGCGCGCTGCTGCTCATCAGCCGCGAGGGCCCGACCGCCCAGGCGGCCCCGGCCCGCTGAGACACTGCGCGCGTGACTACTCCCGAACCCCTGCTCACCCTGTCCGAGGTCGAGGCGCTCGCCCGCACCGCCCACGAGGGCCAGACCGACAAGGCCGGACGCCCGTACGCCGAACACCTCCAGGCGGTCGCGGAGGGTGTACGGCGCCGGGGCGGCGACCCCGCGCAGATCGCCGCCGCCTGGCTGCACGACGCGGTCGAGGACCACGCGCTCTCCGAGGCCGAGTTGGACGGGGCCGCGCTGACCCGCCGTACGAAGGACATCGTCCTCGCCCTCACCAAGCAACCGGCCGAGCCGCCCGAGTCGTACGCCGCCCGCATCCTCGCCACCCCCGGCGCCCTCCTGGTCAAACAGTCGGACCTGGCGCACAACGCCGACCCGGCCCGCCTCGCGGTCCTCGACGAAGCCACCCGCACCCGCCTCACCGAGAAGTACGCCCGCATGCGCGCCCTGCTCGGTCTCGCCGCCGGCTCCTAGGGGCGTGTTGGGGACCGGGCCGGCGGGTTTCGGGCTCGGCCCGCCGTCGTTTCCGCTCGACGCGTCGCGGCCCTTCGATACGCGTGGCTTGTGGCATTTGCTCGAAGCCGATTTTCGGCGCGGCTAACTTCCTGTAAATCCGCGCCGATCACGTAGTGGCAGGTGTCAACGGTGTTGAGACTCCCTGTGCATGCCCTCGGATTCTCTGAACGGTCTGTTTGTTGCGCTGACGGGTGAGTCGTGGCCGGAGGTGCGGCCCGAGGACATCTACCGGCGTATGCAGCTGCCGCACGAGGAGTTGGAGAGGTGGCTGGGCGAGTTCCAGCAGCTGGTGGTACAGGTCGCGCAGACCGTTTCTACGAACGCGACGGGTGAGTGGAGCGAGGAGTTCCGTCGGGCGGTTCTGGCACTGGCGTCCGGGTCGGGCGCTGACGTGCTGGAGCGGTTGAAGCAGGCGGCGCGCCAACTGGCCGATTACTCGCGGGAGACGGCGTATCAGGCGCTGTACACGATCCGGATGATCATTGGTCAGCTGGTGACGTTTGTGTTCGAGTGGGCGATGACGCTGATTCTGGCGATCTACAACCCGCTCGCGGCGCTGGTGAAGCAGGTGTTCCTGCGGGCGCTGTACCGGCTGCTGCTGTCCAGCACCCTGTTCCGGTTCCTCACGGCGCTCGGGATGCATGTGTTCATGAACGTCTCGATCAGCTCGGCGATGGATCTCCTCGCCCGGTGGGCGCTGGAGAACGAGGGGAAGTACACCAGGTTCGGGGATCAGTATCTGCGGCAGTCGGCGGCGTTCGGTGCGGTGCAGGGGGTGCTGGCGCCGTTGGTGGTGCCGGCGGCTTCGGCGATCGCGAGTGGGCTGGGGAAGCTGTTCACACGCAATGTCGCGGAGGACGTGTTCGGGGTCCTGGACGAACAGCTCGTAATGCCGGGTCAGGGGTCGGGGCCGGGCCCGGTGTCGTCGCAGGGGCGGACGTTCGCCCGTGAGGTCGCGGACGGGGTCGGCTCGTATGTGGCGACGCTGGAGCGGGACGGTTTCCGCGACGGGATGGGCCGCGCGTTCGTGCGGGGCTTCGACGGCGTGCTGGACCCGGGCGCTGCGCGGACGCTGGGCCGGGAGTGGGCCGACACCCTCGCGACCAACCTGACCGCGAAGAACCTCCCCGACCTGCTGAACACGGTGCTGCGGGGGCTGCCGTCCGATGTCGGCGACCACATCCGTACCGCGTTGTCGACGGGTGTGGGGCGGGTGCTGCGGCCGGACTGGGGCCACAAGTTCGCGATGTTCACCGGCCTGGGGCTCGCGGAGGGCATTCACCAGACAGTTTCGGAGGTGGCCTACAACCTGTTCACCACGAAGAAGTTCCAGACCACGTCCGGCACCTTCGTCTCCGGCATCGTCGGCGGCCGGCTCAGTGGCGGACTGGAAAGCTTCGGCCACTGGAACGGCGACCTCGTCAAAGGCCTGATGGCCGACACCAGCAAACTCTTCGCCAACCCCCTACCTCTTGAGGTCACCACACCCACACCCACACCCACGGTCATGGACCCCGGCACGGAGTCCGAGCTGGCCCACGCCGTGAACACGGAGCTTGTCCGGTTCGGCCGACCGGATCTGCGTATCGAGCGAGACGAAGTGCCTTGGCACTACGACCAGTTGCTGCCGCACCAGTCCCAAGCCCCGCTCAGGCAGCAGGCGTTCCATATCGCCGGGCGCGTGGCCGGTCTCGGCGACCGGCTGGTGATGCGCGGCGGCACGCTCCAGCCACCGCCCGGCACGGCGGAATCGGAGGCCGGCCCGTCCGAGCCCCGTCGGACGGTCGGCCCCTCCCGCTCGTCCGGCCCCCCGTCGAGTTCATCCGACCTTCCACGCACCACGGTGTCCGATCGCGTCCTCGCCGAACTCACCGGTCACGACCCCCTCGCGGACAACACCACCCCCGACACGCCCCCGGCAGAGCCGCCGCCCCCCACCGCCCCCTACGACCCCCCGACCGCGCCGATCCAGCGCGACCCCGCCGAACTCAGCACCTCCGTGCGGCAGTTCGGCGGGCAGCGCGGTATGCCGCTGGACCTGGTGCACATCGACCCCGTGCCGCAGCGGACCGTGGAGTGGCTGCACGAGCGCGTGATCGGCGTGGTGGAGGGGGCAGGGCGCCGGGACGACGCGTTCCGCGCCGAGGTGCGCAGGGTCCTGACGGGCCGCCTGCTGAGCGCGGAGTGGGCCCGGCTGCTCAGCGAGTCCGGGCTGCCCCTGCGGGTGCCGCACGGGAACGTGTCGTATCCGGTGTCGCTGCGGCTGGCCCTCTCCGATCCGGGCAGGGCCGACAGCGGGATGGAGCCCCTGTCCGACGGCGGCCCGCCGGTGGCGGTGCAGCGCTGGGCGTTCGGCATCGCGGAGACCAACGACACGGTCGGCGAGGGCGGACTGCGTCCGGGATCGGTGGCGTACTCGCACACCTTCGACGTCGACCGCGGCGCCCTGCGGCAACTGGCCCTCGGCCCGCAGCTCAATATGGTCCACAACCAGGCGAACAGCGTGGTCACCATGGGCCGGCTCGTCCAGCCGATCGTGGTGGTGCGCAGCGGCGAACGTACCTTCCCCTTCTCCTACACGATGGACTGGGAGGTGCGGCCCGGCGACCCGACCGCGGGACTCGCCACCGGGCGGCTGCCGACGGGTGGCTGGCAGGGTCTGGCCCGGCCCACGCCGGACAGGCTGGTGGCGTGGTTCCCGCAGCACCTGGCGGACGCCGAGGCGCCGACTCCCGTCGTGGACCCCGCCGACCCCACCACCCGGCCCACTCCGGTCGCCCGGCTGCTGGACGAGGTACCGCTCTACGGCCCGCTGGGCCTCGCCGACCACGACAAGATGTTCGCCGACGTCATGGCGTCGTTCCGCACCCCCCTGCGTGGGCTGTCCGCCGATTCGCTGCACGAGCTGCGGGAGTTCTTCTCCGAGGGCAACCTGCGTGCCAACCTGCCCCTGATGTGGGGCGGTTCACTGCCCTCGCCGACCCTGTACACGTCCTCCGGCGCCGAGATCGGCTACCTCAGGGTCGGTATGGACCTGCACGGCGGCGACGTGAGCACCGGACCGGTCTCCCAGGACGTCGCGGTGTCGAACTACGTCCTGCGATCCCTGCGCGTGCAGGGCACGTCGTCCGTGACCAACTCCCTCGGCGTCAATCTGCCCGTCCCCGGGCTCGCGTTCGGCTTCGGCGGCACCCCGGACGAGCGGACCGGTCTGCCCGGCCGGGGCGGCGCGCTCACCGTCCAGGCAGGCGCACAGCACACGTTCGTCCACACCCTGAGCGCGGGCGGCAGCGCCCGCATGATGCACTCGCTGCGTACCTCGAAACCGCTGCTCCAGGTCACACCGGAGACCACGCTCCGGGTCGCCCTGGTCCGCCCGTCCGGCCCCCCGGTGGCCCCCGCGGACCGGACACCCCTGGCCGGGGCGGGCCGGCGCTACCGGGTGACCATGAAGGTCCCCTCGGAGGACGTACTCGGCGAGACGCCGACACGGGCCCGCTATCTCCCGCCCCATCTGCTGGACCTCACCTCGCTGGGGATGTCCACCACGCCGTTGCAGGCGGAAGGCGCCCTTCCGCTGTTCGACCGGGCCGAGACCGAGCTGCGTGGCCGCGGCTTCCTGCCGTCCACGACCGAAGGCAGCCGGCTGTCGGACACCGCCGCGCGCACATCGATACGCAGCGCCCGGCTGGACAACATACGGAAACTGGACCAGGCCCGGCTGCGGCTGGGGCTGCGCTCGGAACTCGACGAGATGGTCGAGGGCGGGGCCAACGTCACCTTCGACCTGCCCACCACCACGGGTATGCGGCGGGCCACACTCACCCTGGTCGCCGAGCGCCACTACCCCGGCGGCGACGACGATCCGCACGAGGGCGTCGAGCACGAACGGTCCCTGCCCGACGTGCACACACTGAACATCTACGGCTCGGTCCACAGCGGCGAGGAACAGTTCAGCTCGACCCCCCTCGCCTGGAACGCCGGTGTGAACGGCGCGGTCACCAACCCCTTCGACAGCACGGACGGCAGCCGGCTCAACCGGGCAGGCGCCGAGTACACCTACAGCCGGGGCACCGCCAAGGTGCGGGGGTACGGGTCCGGCACCGGGCAGGAGTACTACGCGCAGAGCCCGACCGCCGAGGGTGTGCAGATCTTCGGTGTCCCGGTCACGTACCGGATGACCCTCGCCTTCAGCCACCGCACGTCCCCGGACCCGGCGCCCTGGACGGAGCGGGGCCGGATCCGGCTGGCCGTACCGACCCACCGCACGCTCACCGACAGGGCGGAGGCCACACGCCCCGCGCCCGTGGTGGTCCGCGACCACCAGCAGCTCGACGACACGCGGCTGGCCCTGCCGGGCGCCGGACACACCTTCCACGACGACGTGCTGCTGCTGCCGGAGACGGCGTGGCTGGACCGGGTCGAGGGCAGCAGTGAGCTCAAGAGGACGGTCCACAACATCCTCGAAGGGCTGGAGCGGGAGACCGCGGCCCTGGAGGAGGCCGCCGAACAGGCACCCCCGATGCCGGGCGGCCTGGACGTCCCCCGAACCCCTCTCGCTGAGGAACCCGCGCCCACCACTACCGCGCCCACCACTACCGCGCCCGTCACTCCCGCCCCCACCACCCCCTCCCGTACCGCCGCCTTCGGCACCGCGGTCACCGTCGCCGGATGGGCGGCCACGACGGCCGTGCGCTGGGTGGCCGAGTCGACCGGTGTGGCCGGCACCTGGCGGTTCGTGAAGCGGATCGCCGTGGGGGAGCCCGACGCCCAGGCCGACTCGGCGACGGAACAGGTGCACCGTATGGCCCTGTCGCCCCACCACCTGTCGGTCGAGGGCGTGCGCATCTTCCGCGACGGCTATGTGATCGAGGGCGGCGGCACGTCCGGCGCGCTGGCGGGCAGTGACGTGACCGTGGAGATACGCGGCTATGTGACCGACGTACAACTCCTGCCCCAGCCGCCGAAGATGGACATCGAACGCTGGCTCCAGGCCACGGACTTCTCGACGACCGACGAGACCACGACGGCCGGCCACCGGATCGCGGGGGTGCTGGCCGGCCAGGCCGGGGACACGGCCCGTTCCTTCGACCCGGCGGGCACGTACCGCTACACCAACACAACGGCGAGGAGCACCAGGGTCAACGACGACACCCGGGCGTTCCGGGCCACGGTCGACGAGGGCGGGACCGTCCACCGGCTGGTCGCGAAGGCCGTCTACGTCGTCACCGTACGCAAGGGCCTGAACAACATCCTGGCAGGCACCTTCCACCCCGGCCTCCACCTGGAACGCACCCGGGTCGTCGAGGTGCCCGACGGTCTGGAGTTCCTGCTCGTCGACAACGACCTGCGCAACCACCCCGACCTGCGGGAGATCGGCGACTTCCCCGAGCCCGTGCCGGCGACGCCGGCCGACCGGATGCTGCCGTCCTGGTACGTCGACAGCGGCGGTGTGCTGTCCTCGGGGACGGTCACCGAGGTCCGTCTGCGCAACGGGCGCAACGCCTTCCACAACACGGTCCGCGCGGCGGTCGAGACCCACGCCCCCGGATCGACGTTCCCCGGACACGCCACCTATCTGCGCAACGTGCTCACGCGGATCAACGAGCACACCTCCACCGTGGGCCTGCGCAGCCTGCCCGACGCCGGGCCGGGCGGCCACACCGCCTTCCACTTCGTCCACCGCTCCTGGCTCGGCCCCCGCCTCGTCGAGGTCACGCTCGGCGCCCGGCCGGTACCCGACGCCGACGAACTGCGCGGGCTGCGCGGCCGGAGCGCGGAGTCCAACTCCGCCGTGTACAACCTGTTCGCCCGTTCCCACGGCGACGGCGGCGCCCTCTCCGTGCCCGGCGCCACCCGGGTCGGCACCACCCGTACCACCGGACACGGCCTGGAGTTCGAACCGTTGGGGCAGGTACGCGGCAACCAGGGCCGCCCCCGGCTGGGCCTGTCCGGCAGCTGGTCCACCACCCGCGCCCAGACCTCCGCCCGCGAACTCCGGCACTGGAAGCGGACCTTCCAGAGCGTCGACTTCAAGGACGTGTCGTACGAGTTCACCGTGACCGTGACGTCCCGGCCGCTGAACGAGTCGCTGCTGGTGCGGCTCGTCGGAGCCGGCCTGCAAGGGCTGGTGTGGGCGGGAGAGGCGACACACCTGCTCGCCCTGGCCGGCCCGGCGCTCACCCATCTGCCGCGTCCGGTCGGCCGGACGGTGCGTACCGAGGCGGCCGTGGTGAGCCTGCGCTTCGAGGGCGCCGAGGCACCCCTCGAAGGGTCGGCACCCGACCCCGCCGGGCAGCCGGCGCCGGTCGAACCGACCGCACCGGCGGTCTACGACTTCGACCCGGCCGTACGTCCCGAGGCGCCGCGGGACGCGGTGGTGGTCCAGGTGGAACCCGACCCCGTACCCGCGACCACCCGCACCCTGCTCGACGGACCACCCTGGCTGCCCACCCGGCCGATCCAGCTCTACTCCTTCGGCGCGCTGCCCCAACTGGCCCAGGCACTGCGCGCGGTGGACCCCGGGTCGGCCGGGCGCCAACCGGAGACGACCCGCCCGAGGGACGGAGTCCTGCTGCGGCTCCGGGAACTCGTCGCCTCCGACCGGCCGACCCTCCTGAAGCCCGCGCAGCTCGCCGCGTTCCTGGGCCACGAGGGCGGCAGCGGCACCTCGGTGCGGGTCACCCTGCGCTCACCCCGGCCGGAGGCCACCAGCCGGGACGTCGCCCTCGACCGTATGGAGATCTCGACGGACGGGTTCATCAGCCAGAGCGACATGACGACGACCCTCTCGACGGCCTTCGGCGGCTCCGGGCTGGACGCCGACGCGGAGAACCGGGGCGGCCCCTCCGTCCCGGTGCTGGGCGGCACCACGTCGGTGGGTCAGGGCTCGCTCGTCACCAACCAGCGCCGGGAGGTGGTGCGTTTCGGCACCACCAGCGAGGGCGCCGACGGCACGGGGCTGATCGGCCACCGTGTCACCGCGATCGCCGTGATCGAGGTACGCGGTCCGAAGGGCGTCCGCTGGGTCGTGGGCGACCTCGTCTTCCGCACCACGGAGACGCCGCCGACGCCACCTGCACCCGCACCCGCACCCGCACCCGCCGCCCACACGCCCTAGAGGTCAGGCGTCGACCTTGGCGCGTTCGGTGGCCGTGGCCGACGGGTGTTCGCCGTTCTTCGCCCGCTCACGGGCGACTTGGGCGGTGTCCGGCCGGAACGCCCAGTTCATCTTCGGCTCCATGGCGAAACGGAACAGCCGCTGGACGGGCCGTGTGCACAACAGGGTGACCGCGGCCGCCGCCACCACTGTGACGAAGATCTCGCCGAGCGGTGTGTACAGCCAGTCGTGCTCGAACCAGCCCCGGTAGTCGCCGGCCTTGACCAGGAACCCGTGCAGCAGATAGCCGTACAGCGTGCCCGCGCCCAGTGCCGTGAACCAGAAGGTCCGGCCCGGCACCCACGCGAAGAAACAGGCGGTCAGCAGCAGGGAGCAGCCGAACAGGGCCAGCACCATGACGGGCCCGGTCCAGGAGGGCGCGCCCAGTTCCACGGCGGCGTCACGGTGGTAGAACCAGCCGGTGTTCATCCGCGGCACGGCCCACCAGCCGACGACGAGGGCCGCCGCGAACACCGGAACGGACAGGATCCGTACGGACTTCCGGCGCACCAGCCGGAAGTGCTCGGGCTTCATGCACAGGCCGAGGACGAAGTACGGCAGGAACTGCAACACGCGCTGGAGGTCCAGGTCGTCGCCGATCTCGGGGGAGAGGGAGGCGACCATGGCGATCACGAGCGCGACGGGCAGCGGCCACCGAATGAGCTTCCAGATGGGCGTGGTCATCCGCCACAGGAACAACGCGCAGAGGAACCAGGTGAGATACCAGGGGTCCAGCAGACTGATCTCCTGGCCGGGATCGTGGTCGACGACTCGCTTGAAGAGCGGATATGCGGTCTCGAACAGGATGTACGGCACCGCGACCCCGGTGACGAGTCGCTTGAGCCGGTCCGGCCGCATGTCGAAACTGCGGGAGAAGTAGCCGGAGATGATGATGAACGCCGGCATGTGGAAGGCGTACACGACCGTGTACACACCCTCCAGGATGCGGCTCTCGCCCTTCAGGGGTTCCCAGGCGTGTCCCATGGCGACCAGCACGATGGCCAGGTACTTGGCGTTGTCGAAGAACGCGTCGCGTTGTTTGCCCTGGGTGCCCGAGGGGGCGGTCTGTGTGCCGGACGGGGCGCTCGCGGGGGACGTGGCGGCGTGGAACATCTGAGGCACCCTAGCGTTGTGTACGGGATTCCGTAAAACCCTCGACGTCATTCGTTCTTTTGCACTTCGCCTGCCCGTCATTTCACCGCGTGTGCACCGCCGTCAACGTGACGGTGAGCACAGTCGAAATGTCCCTTCTAAACACCCTTGAATTACTGTGAACACAGTGTGTGGACACAGAAACGATTTGGTTCAATTCCCAGCTCGGGTGGGTGTGGGAATGGCAATCCGGGCCGGTGGCGGGCCAGTTCGGCCGCTCGCGCGTGCGAGCCGGCGCGGGGCGTGATCGCATGTCCTTGGCCAACGATGCGTCACGGTTCGCATAGTGGGGCCCGGTTGGTGGCACCATGGTTCTGGCGGGGGTGCGGTGGTCGCAGCCCGGCCGGGAGAGCGGACCGACCGAGGGTGTGATCAGTTGTGGCCATTTCGCTGTCAGTGGTGCTGCTGTTGGCGATCATCCTGGTGGTGTTGATCCGAGGCGGTTCGATCAAGGCGGGCCCGGCGATCGTGGCCGTCCTCTTTGGCTTCTTCCTGGCCTCGACGGGCATGGCCCCATCGATCAACAGGTTTATGAACTCGATAGCCGAGACGATCAACTCGATCAGCTTCTGACGTAACCGGTCCCTGCGGTTACGCTCGTCCGAGACCTGTGGACGATGCGAACGGGGGACGGCACGGGGATGGCGCTGCGCGACTCTGATCCGGCGGAGGTCGGGGGCTACCGGATCGAGGACCGGCTGGGCTCCGGTGGCATGGGCGTGGTCTATCTCGCACGCTCCGCCTCCGGGCGCCGCCTCGCCGTGAAGGTCGTACACGACCAGTACGCGGGCGACGACGAGTTCCGGGCGCGGTTCCGCCGTGAGCTGGCCGCCGCGCGCCGGGTCAGCGGCGCGTTCACCGCGCCGGTGGTCGACGCCGACGCCGACGCCTCCCGCCCCTGGATGGCCACCCTCTACATCCCCGGCGAGACGCTCGGCTCCCACGTCCGCCGCCACGGCCCGCTCGCCCTCCCCGAACTGCGCGAACTGGCCGCCGGCCTCGCCGAGGCGCTGCGCGACATCCACCGCGCGGGAGTGGTCCACCGCGACCTCAAGCCCGCCAACGTGATGCTCGCCGACGACGGCCCCCGCGTCATCGACTTCGGCATCTCCCGCGCGGCCGAGTCCGCCGCCGACGCCCTCACGCAAACCGGCCGCGTCCTCGGCACCCCGCCCTTCATGTCCCCGGAACAGTTCTCGGCCCCCCTGGAGGTGGGCCCGGCCTCGGACGTCTTCTCGCTGGGCGCGGTCGTCACCTTCGCGGCAACGGGAAGGGGCCCCTTCGACAGCCCCAGCCCCTACGAGACGGCGGTACGGGTCGTCCAGGGCACCCCCGACCTCCTCGGGGTGCCGCAGGAGCTGCTCCACTTCATCCGCGAGTGCCTGCAACAGGACGTGAAGTCCCGCCCCACGGCCGCGGACCTGGTAGCCCTCCTGGACAGCGACGAACTCCTCCGAGCCATCACCACACCCCCACGCGCACCGACCCCCGACCGCCCCGCGACGGACCCCCGCTCCACCCGCTCCTCGGACACGGAGTGGGCGGGCGCCGGCTGGCCCGCCCGCGAAACCCCGGAGGCCGAAGCCCCACCGGCGGTAGTCCTCTCCGGCCCGCTCTCCCCCACCCCGGACGAGCCGCCCCCCACCCCCCGCCGGGGCCGCCGTCGCCGAGTCCTCCTGTCTGCCGCGGCGGTCACCGCCGTACTGGCGGCGATCGCCACCACGACCTTCGTCCTGAACCGCGACGACGGAGACAGCACCGACCGCACCACCACCACCACCGCCGCCCGGAGCGACCTGCCCAGCGGCTGGCGCCCGTGGTCGGCCACGGTGAAGGCACCCTCCGGCTCCGACGGGCCCGGCAACGGCTTCGAGAGCTGCGTCCGCGCCGCATCGTCCGTGGTCTGCGCCGGCGACGGCCTCATGGCGGCCGGGTTCGCCCTCGCCGACGGCAACCGGGAGTGGAGCCTGCCCACGGACCCGACCCCGATCAAGGACTACGACTCCGCCGACGGCGCGATCATCGGTGTCCATGGCAGCCAGGTGTACGCCGTCGGGTCCGACGCGCGCGGTACGGCGGACATCAACACCCACCACTTCACAGTCCAGGCGCTGGCGGCCGACTCCGGCAAGGTGATCTGGCGGACCGAGACCGGCGCCGGCGGCTACGCCACCCCGCCGAACGCGTCGCAGGGCGGTGCCGCCGCCGTGGCCGAGGGCGTGATCGTCTTCCGCGGCGACCAGAGTGAGTCCTACGCGCTGCTCGACGCGGAGGACGGAAAGGTCCGCTGGACCCGTCCCGTACCGCAGGGCGGGGGCGGCTGCGAGATCCGGGGGAGGGCCGGACACGCGTATCTCAGCTGTACGACCGGCCGGCAGGCCGACGGAAGCGCCCGCACCAGCGTGTCCCAGCTCGACCCGGCCACGGGAAAACCACGCTGGACCACCGACGAGGTGGACGGGTTCCTGGAGGTCGTGGGCGAGTCGAACGGACAGTTGGTGGTGACCGATCGTGTGGACGGGACCCATGTGCTCCGCAGGATCGACACCCGCACCGGCGCGGTCAGGACCCTGAACCTGTCCCAGCCCCAGTCGGCCTCGACCAACGTCCATCTGGTGCGGGGAACCCTCTACTTCACCCTGCGCAGCGGAATGGTCCGAGCCTTTTCGCCGACGACCGGCCAACTGCGCTGGGAGCGGAACTCCACCATCGAACAGCAGGGCCCGCCGGCCGCCTCGGCCACGCACGTCTACGTGGCGTCCCCCGGCGGCCGCGTCGCCGCCCTCAACGCCCGCACCGGCGCCGTCGAGGCCGCGCTTCCCGGCCGAGACGACTCGACCGACGAATACGGACTCCTCTCGGCCTCCGGCCGCCCCCTCCTCCTCGTAGGCGACGCCCTCTACATCCCCTACGGCATCCGCTCCGTCTTCACGGTGGACGTCACCAAGCTGTGAATCCGGCCTCCGTACCCACGCACAGGGGCCGGTCACACCAGCACGGTGTGACCGGCCCCTGGCCGATTGGAGCGGGCGACGGGAATCGAACCCGCGTAGCTAGTTTGGAAGACTAGTGCTCTACCATTGAGCTACGCCCGCACACGCGCACCGCAGGTCCGAGGACCGCGGCACCGGAAGCATCGTAGCGGTTCGCGGCCCCTCACCGCACACCACATTCCCGCCCCCGGACCCCACCGGCACCGCGCGCGGTAAATGCGGCGATGCGACTGCCTGCGGCCATGTACCCTACGTGTCGCACCTGACGGGGTGTGGCGCAGCTTGGTAGCGCGTCCGCTTTGGGAGCGGAAGGCCGTGGGTTCAAATCCCGCCACCCCGACCACTTACCCGATCACCTGTCGTGATCGCCTTTTGGGGCGTTCCGCGGCTGCGGTTACTATGCAAGCTGCGCGCCCGTGTGTCTCGTTCACTGAAGTCCTCGGGGCGACGAATTTGCCGGACCTGTCTGGGCCCCGGCAGAAACCAAGCAGTCAGCCACAAGGAGACCGAACCGTGAAGAGCGCCGTTGAGAACCTGAACCCGACTCGGGTTCGGCTCACTGTCGAGGTGCCCTTCGAGGAGCTCAAGGACAGCCTCGACGCGGCGTACAAGAAGATCAACCAGCAGGTCACGGTGAAGGGTTTCCGCAAGGGCAAGATCCCCGCCCGGGTCATCGACCAGCGCTTCGGCCGCGGTGCCGTGCTGGAGGAGGCCGTCAACGACGCGCTGCCGAAGTTCTACACGGAGGCCGTCAACGAGGCCGAGCTCAACGTCCTGGGCCAGCCGGACGTCGACATCACCGAGCTGAAGGACGGCGAGACGCTGAACTTCACCGCGGAGGTCGACATCCGCCCGACCATCGAGATCCCGGACTACTCCGGCATCGAGGTCGAGGTCGACGCCGTCGCGGTCAGCGACGAGGACATCGCGGAGTCCGTGGAGCAGCTCCGCGAGCGCTTCGCGTCCACGTCCCCCGTCGAGCGCGCCGCCGAGGAGGGTGACGTCGTCACCCTGGACCTGGAGGCCAAGGTCGAGGGCGAGGTGCTGGAGGACGGCATCGCCAACGGCGTCTCCTACACCATCGGCTCCGGCGAGCTCCTCGAAGGCATCGACGACGCCGTGAAGGGCCTGGAGGCCGGTGGCGAGGCCACCTTCACCTCCGAGCTCAAGGGCGGCTCGGCGGCCGGCAAGGAGGCCGAGGTGACCGTCAAGGTCAGCCAGGTCGCCGCGCGTGAACTGCCCGAGCTGGACGACGAGTTCGCACAGCTCGCCTCCGAGTTCGACACGCTGGAGGAACTGCGTGCCGACAGCCGCAAGCGGCTGGAGAACATGAAGCAGTTCGACCAGGCCACGCAGGCCCAGGAGCGCGTCCTGGAGAAGCTCCTGGAGCTGGTCGAGGTCCCCGTCCCCGAGAAGCTCCTCGACGACGAGATCAACACCCGCAAGCACAACCTGGAGCACCACCAGCTCGGTCAGATGGGCCTCACCCTCGACAAGTACCTGGAGCTCCAGGGCAAGACCGCCGAGGAGTTCGAGACCGAGACCCGCGAGGCCGCGGTCAAGGGCATCAAGACCCAGTTCGTCCTCGACGAGCTGGTCAAGCAGGAGAAGCTCAACGTCAACCAGGACGAGCTGACCGAGCACCTGATGCGCCGTGCCGCCTCCTCCGGCATGTCCCCCGACCAGTTCGCCCAGGCCGTCGTCGAGCAGGGCCAGGTGCCGCTGCTCGTCGGTGAGGTCGCCCGCGGCAAGGCCCTGGCCGTGGTGGTCGAGGCCGCGTCCGTCAAGGACACCAACGGCGAGGTCGTCGACCTGGACGACGAGGAGGAGACCGCGGCGGAGCCGGCCACGGAGGCCGCCGCCGAGGTCACCGAGGGTGACAAGACGGACGAGCCCGCCGAGGCCAAGCCCGAGGCGTAAGCCGTACGAGAGGGCCCTGGGCGCGCGAAGCGCCCGGGGCCCTCTGTCGTACGGTCCGACATCGCCCCCGCCCACCCCGCGGAGTGAACCGCCCGCCCGGCGGAGCGACTACGCCCCCGGCGAACACCCCCCTTACCGGGATTCCTCAGCAGGGCTGCCGCGTTAGGGTCCATGACATACGGCGAACGTAAGACGGCCCAACACCGTCGCAAGACGAGCAGGTGGATACGTGACGAATCTGATGCCCTCCGCCGCCGGCGAGCCTTCCATCGGTGGTGGCCTCGGCGACCAGGTCTACAACCGACTGCTCGGCGAGCGAATCATCTTCCTCGGCCAGCAGGTCGACGATGACATCGCCAACAAGATCACCGCACAGCTGCTGCTCCTTGCCGCGGACCCGGACAAGGACATCTACCTCTACATCAACAGCCCGGGCGGCTCGATCACGGCCGGCATGGCGATCTACGACACCATGCAGTTCATCAAGAACGACGTGGTGACGATCGCGATGGGCCTCGCCGCCTCGATGGGCCAGTTCCTGCTGAGCGCGGGCACCCCCGGCAAGCGCTTCGCGCTGCCGAACGCCGAGATCCTGATCCACCAGCCCTCCGCGGGTCTGGCCGGCTCGGCCTCCGACATCAAGATCCACGCCGAGCGGCTGCTGCACACCAAGCGCCGTATGGCCGAGCTCACGTCCCAGCACACGGGCCAGTCGATCGAGCAGATCACTCGCGACTCGGACCGCGACCGCTGGTTCGACGCCCTTGAGGCCAAGGAGTACGGCCTCATCGACGACGTGATCCCCACGGCCGCCGGTATGCCGGGCGGCGGCGGTACGGGTGCCTGACGGCACCCTGCGAAGCCCCAGCCGACCGCGACAGCTCCTAGGAGACAGAAAGTGAACGATTTCCCCGGCAGCGGCCCGTACGGCCGTGCGCAGGCCGAGTACACCAGCCCGCGGGCAGAGTCCCGGTACGTTCTTCCGCAGTTCGAGGAGCGCACCTCCCAGGGCTTCAAGCGCTACGACCCGTACTCGAAGCTGTTCGAGGAGCGGGTGATCTTCCTCGGCGTGCAGATCGACGACGCGTCGGCCAACGACGTGATGTCGCAGCTGCTCTGCCTGGAGTCGATGGACCCCGACCGGGACATCTCGCTCTACATCAACAGCCCCGGCGGCTCCTTCACGGCGCTCACGGCGATCTACGACACGATGCAGTTCGTCAAGCCGGACGTCCAGACGGTCTGCATGGGCCAGGCGGCCTCCGCCGCGGCCGTGCTGCTCGCCGCCGGTACGCCGGGCAAGCGCATGGCCCTGCCGAACGCGCGCGTCCTGATCCACCAGCCGTACAGCGAGACGGGCCGCGGCCAGGTCTCCGACCTGGAGATCGCGGCGAACGAGATCCTGCGGATGCGGGCCCAGCTGGAGGACATGCTGGCCAAGCACTCCACCACGGACATCGACAAGATCCGTGAGGACATCGAGCGCGACAAGATCCTCACGGCCGAGGACGCGCTGTCGTACGGGCTGATCGACCAGATCATCTCGACCCGGAAGATGAACAACGCCTCCGTCCGCTAGCACGGCCGGACCACGGCCCGAGCGAACGTGAGGGCCCACCGAGTATCGTCTGCCGCCCCTTGGCATGGTTTGCCCCGGTGCACGACAAGGTGCACGTCAAAGTGAACCGCGCCAAGGGGGGCCCGAACGGGGGGCCCGGCAAGGTACCGTCGGACATAAGGCAGCACCAGGAGCGGTTGGACCCGCAAGGGTCCATGCGCTCCCAGGCGAAGGGGAAGCACACCGTGGCACGCATCGGTGACGGCGGCGATCTGCTCAAGTGCTCGTTCTGTGGCAAGAGCCAGAAGCAGGTCAAGAAGCTCATCGCAGGCCCCGGTGTGTACATCTGCGACGAGTGCATCGATCTCTGCAACGAGATCATCGAGGAAGAACTCGCGGAGACCAGCGAGGTGCGCTGGGAGGAACTCCCCAAGCCCCGCGAGATCTACGAGTTCCTCGAGGGGTACGTCGTGGGCCAGGAGCCGGCCAAGAAGGCGCTCTCGGTCGCGGTGTACAACCACTACAAGCGCGTCCAGGCCGGGGAGAACGGCGGCGCCCAAGGCCGCGACGACGCCATCGAGTTGGCGAAGTCCAACATCCTCCTGCTGGGCCCCACGGGCTCCGGCAAGACCCTCCTCGCCCAGACCCTCGCGCGCATGCTGAACGTGCCGTTCGCCATCGCCGACGCGACCGCGCTGACGGAGGCCGGCTATGTCGGCGAGGACGTCGAGAACATCCTGCTGAAGCTGATCCAGGCGGCCGACTACGACGTCAAGAAGGCCGAGACCGGGATCATCTACATCGATGAGATCGACAAGGTCGCGCGGAAGAGTGAAAACCCCTCCATCACCCGGGACGTGAGCGGTGAGGGTGTCCAGCAGGCCCTGCTGAAGATCCTCGAGGGCACCACGGCCTCGGTTCCGCCGCAGGGCGGCCGCAAGCACCCGCACCAGGAGTTCATCCAGATCGACACGACGAACGTGCTGTTCATCGTGGGCGGCGCCTTCGCGGGCCTGGAGAAGATCATCGAGTCCCGGGCCGGCGCGAAGGGCATCGGCTTCGGCGCGACGATCCGCTCCAAGCGCGAGATGCAGTCCAAGGACCAGTTCGAGGACATCATGCCCGAGGACCTGGTCAAGTTCGGGATGATCCCGGAGTTCATCGGCCGGCTCCCCGTCATCACCTCGGTCCACAACCTGGACCGCGAGGCCCTGCTCAAGATCCTCATCGAGCCGCGCAACGCGCTCGTGAAGCAGTACGAGCGGCTCTTCGAACTCGACGGTGTGGAGCTGGACTTCGAGCGCGAGGCCCTTGAGGCCATCGCCGACCAGGCCATCCTCCGCCAGACCGGCGCGCGCGGCCTGCGCGCCATCATGGAGGAAGTCCTCCAGGCCGTCATGTACGAGGTCCCGTCCCGCAAGGACGTCGCCCGCGTCGTCATCACAGCCGACGTGGTCCTCTCGAACGTCAACCCGACCCTGATTCCCCGCGATTCACGGGGCCGCGGTTCCGGCGAGGCCAAGTCGGCCTGAGCGCCGCGCACTTGCGGGCCACGTCCGCAGTCGAACCTACGAAGGGCCCCGGTCGAGTCGACCGGGGCCCTTCGGCATGGTGCTTACGGCGTCAGGCCTTGACGCGGATCTCCGGGCGGAGCTTCGTCGTGAGGTCCACGGCGACGTCCTTCGTCACACCCTTGGTGGTGTCACCGGGGGAGACCATCGCCAGCGTGCTGTGGTCGGCCCAGGCGCAGAACCAGTCCGTCTTCGCCTTGGCGCCGGTCGTCGCGTCCGCCGGCGTGGAGGCCGCCTGACACTTCATCACGGCCCCGTCGATGTCGACGTCCACGGCGTCGCCCTCGAGCTTCGCCGAGTCGTCCTTCGCCGACTCCTTCTTGAAGTCCGCGAAGAACTTGTCCAGAACGGCCTCGGGGTCGGAGATCTCCCCGTACGCGCCGAAGAACGTGAGGCCCTTGGCCGTGGCCATTTCCTGCGGGTCGGGCATGGTGCTGGGGTCGTTCGGGTCGTAACCGCTCAGGTCCGCGGTCGAGTAGACACCGACGACACTCGTGCCGTCCTTGACGCCGCTCTTCTCCAGGTCCTTCTGGACGTCCTCCTCGCTGCCCTCGGAGAGCTCCCCGGAGGCGCGCGTGTACTCGCCCAGCACCTTCGCCGGCGTCGTCAGCTTGTGGGCGCCGTCGTCCTCCAGGCCGGCCGCGCCGCCGCCTCCGCCGATGACGAAGTACGCGCCGACGCCGATGGCCGCGACGACCGCGACCGCGCCGATGATCAGGCCCGTCTTCTTCTTGCCGCCGGCCGGGGCCGGGGGCTGGGGCATGCCGTACTGCGGCTGGCCGTACTGGGGCTGGCCGTAGGGCGGCTGCTGGCCGTACGGGGGCTGCTGCGGCGGGACGCCCGGCTGCTGCGGTGCGCCACCGGGCTGCTGCGGGTAGCCGTAACCCGGCTGCTGCTGCGGGGGCGCCGGCTGCTGGGGGTAGCCGTAGCCGGGCTGCGGAGCCTGCGGCGGCTGGCCGTAAGGACCCGGCTGGCCGTACGGACCGGGCTGCTGGGGCTGCCCGCCGTACGGGCCCGGCTGGTTGTGGCTCATTCTGGATTCCCCCTCGGAAGCTTATGTGTTCCTGACATCCTGGCTCAGGCGTCCGGAACGCAGGGCATCGGGGTCCCAGGTGTTACAGAACAAACGCGTTTCGGGACACGCCCGCGACACCTCTAAACTGAGCGGGTGACCGAGAACGCTCAGCAGCAGCCACCAGCGCCCGACACCGAACTGCCGACCCAGTACGCGCCGGCCGATGTAGAGGGCCCGCTGTACGAGCGCTGGGTGGAGCGGGGTTACTTCGAGGCGGACGCGAAGAGCGACAAGCCGCCGTACACGATCGTCATCCCGCCGCCGAACGTCACGGGCTCGCTCCACCTCGGGCACGCCTTCGAGCACACCCTCATCGACGCGTTGACGCGCCGCAAGCGTATGCAGGGCTTCGAGACGCTGTGGCAGCCCGGCATGGACCACGCCGGCATCGCCACGCAGAACGTCGTCGAGCGCGAGCTGGGCAAGGAGGGCAAGTCCCGGCACGACCTGGGCCGCGAGGCGTTCGTCGAGCGCGTCTGGCAGTGGAAGGGCGAGTCCGGCGGCCAGATCTCCGGCCAGATGCGCCGCCTCGGCGACGGCGTCGCCTGGCAGCGCGAGCGCTTCACCATGGACGAGGGCCTCTCCCAGGCCGTCCAGACCATCTTCAAGCGGCTCTACGACGACGAGCTGATCTACCGCGCCGAGCGCATCATCAACTGGTGCCCCCGCTGTCTGACCGCGATCTCGGACATCGAGGTCGAGTACCAGGACGACGACGGCGAACTGGTCTCCATGAAGTACGGCGACGGAGACGAGACCATCGTCGTCGCCACCACCCGCGCCGAGACCATGCTCGGTGACACCGCCGTCGCCGTGCACCCCGACGACGAGCGGTACAAGCACCTCGTCGGCAAGCTCATCAAGCTGCCCCTGACCGACCGTTCCATCCCGGTCGTCGCCGACGAGCACGTCGACCCCGAGTTCGGCACGGGAGCCGTCAAGGTCACCCCGGCCCACGACCCGAACGACTTCGAGATCGGCCAGCGGCACGACCTGCCGGCCATCACGATCATGGACGAGCACGCGGCCATCACCGCCCACGGCCCCTTCCAGGGCCTGGACCGCCTGGAGGCCCGCTCGGCCATCGTCGCCGCGCTGCGTGCCGAGGGCCGGATCGTCGCCGAGAAGCGGCCCTACGTTCACTCCGTCGGCCACTGCTCGCGCTGCAAGACCACGATCGAACCGCGCCTGTCCATGCAGTGGTGGGTCAAGGTCGGCCCGCTCGCGAAGGCCGCCGGTGACGCGGTCCGCGACGGCCGGGTCAGGATCCACCCGCAGGAGATGGAGAAGCGGTACTTCGACTGGGTCGACAACCTCCACGACTGGTGCATCTCACGCCAGTTGTGGTGGGGCCACCGCATCCCCGTCTGGTACGGGCCGGACGGCGAGGTCGTCTGCGTCGGCCCCGACGAGGAGGCGCCGAGCGGCGAGGGCTGGCACCAGGACACCGACGTCCTCGACACCTGGTTCTCGTCGGGCCTGTGGCCGTTCTCGACCCTCGGCTGGCCCGAACAGACCGAGTCGCTCGCGAAGTTCTACCCGAACTCCGTCCTGGTCACCGGCTACGACATCCTCTTCTTCTGGGTCGCCCGGATGATGATGTTCGGGCTGTACGCGATGGACGGCACCCCGCCGTTCCACACCATCGCGCTGCACGGCATGGTCCGTGACCAGAACGGCAAGAAGATGTCGAAGTCCTTCGGCAACGCGGTCAACCCGCTGGACTGGATGGACAAGTACGGCTCCGACGCCCTGCGCTTCACGCTGGCCCGCGGCGCCAACCCGGGCGTCGACGTCCCGATCGGCGAGGACTGGGTCCAGGGGTCCCGCAACTTCGCCAACAAGATCTGGAACGCGACGCGCTTCGCGATGATGAACGGCGCCACGATCGAGGGCCCGCTGCCGGACCGGGAGCGGATGTCGGCGACGGACCGCTGGATCCTGTCCCGCCTGAACTCCGTCGTCGCCGAGGTCGACGCGTTCTACGAGGACTTCCAGTTCGCCAAGTTGTCGGACTCCCTCTTCCACTTCGCGTGGGACGAGGTCTTCGACTGGTACGTCGAGCTGTCCAAGACCACGTTCCAGGCGGGCGGCGAGCCGGCCGAGGTCTCCAAGCGGGTCCTCGGCGAGGTCCTCGACGTCACGCTGCGGCTGCTGCACCCGGTCGTCCCGTTCGTCACGGAGACGCTGTGGACGACGCTGACCGGCGGCGAGTCGGTCGTCATCGCCGAGTGGCCGTCGGCAGTGTCCGTTCCTGGGGCTGCCGCCCCGGGCGGGTTCCGGGACGCGGTCGCCGAGCGGGAGATCGAGACGCTCCAGTCCGTGATCACCGAGGTCCGGCGCTTCCGGGCCGACCAGGGGTTGCAGCCCGGCCAGCGGGTCCCGGCCCGGTTGTCCCTGGACGGCACCGCGCTCGCGCCGCACGAGACGGCGATCCGGCAGTTGCTGCGGCTCCAGCCGGAGGGGGACGACTTCTCGGCGACGGCGACGCTGCCGGTCGGGGGGGCGACGGTGGCGCTGGACCTCTCGGGCACGATCGACGTGGCCGCCGAGCGGAAGCGGCTCGCCAAGGATCTCGCCGCCGCGGAGAAGGAGAAGGCGCAGGCGCAGGCGAAGCTGGGGAACGAGGCGTTCTTGGCCAAGGCCCCGGACAACGTGGTCGAGAAGATCCGCGGCCGCCTGTCGAAGGCGGACGAGGACATCGACCGGATCGCCGCACAGCTGGACCGCCTGCCCGCGTCATAGCCGTCCGTACGTTCCCTGCGAGCGCCCGGGGCCTCTGGTTCCCGGGCGTTTGCGCTGAGCAGGGGGCGTGGCGGCAACCCGGCGCGACGGGGTTGCCGCCGCGCCCACCCGTGCCGCCCTGCGGCACGCCTGCCCGCGGCTGGGTGGGCAGCGGGGCTTCCGCTTTCAAGGGGCGCGGGGAACTGCCCGACCAGCCACGACGGACCTGCGGCCGAACGGCGTTTTGCGGGGCACGGCCCTCGGCAGACGCCCCGGTGGACCAGCCGACCCCGGCCAGGGGCGTCGCTCTAGACTGGCCACGTGAGTGACAGCGACCCCTTCGACGACATCGTCGCCGCCGAGACCGACCGCGACCCCGACCTCGCGGTGATCGAGGCCGGCAGCCGCACCCTGCGCACACAGGGCGGCCCGCCCCAGGCCGACGTGCCCGGGCGACCGGCAGACCCCGAGGTCGACAAGGCGCTCAGGGACGTCGAGGCGGACCTCGCCACCCGCTGGGGCGAGACCAAGCTGGAACCCTCCGTGGACCGCATCGCCGCGCTCATGGACGTCCTGGGCGAGCCCCAGCGCTCGTACCCCTCGATCCACATCACCGGAACCAACGGCAAGACGTCCACGGCCCGCATGATCGAGGCCCTGCTCGGCGCCTTCGAACTGCGCACCGGGCGGTACACCTCCCCCCACGTGCAGTCGATCACCGAGCGGATCAGCATGGACGGGGCGCCGGTCTCGGCCGAGCGGTTCGTCGAGACGTACCAGGACATCAAGCCGTACATCGAGATGGTCGACGCCTCACAGGAGTACCGGCTGTCGTTCTTCGAGGTGCTGACCGGCATGGCGTACGCCGCCTTCGCGGACGCGCCCGTCGACGTCGCCGTCGTCGAGGTCGGTATGGGCGGCAGCTGGGACGCCACCAACGTCATCGACGGGGACGTCGCCGTCGTCACCCCGATCGACCTCGACCACACCGACCGCCTCGGCAACACCCCCGGTGAGATCGCCGGGGAGAAGTCCGGGATCATCAAGCAGGGCGCGACCGTGATCATGGCCCAGCAGCCGGTGGACGCCGCGCAGGTGCTGCTGAAGAAGGCCGTCGAGGTCGACGCGACGGTCGCGCGCGAGGGCCTGGAGTTCGGGGTCGTGGCGCGCCAGGTGGCCGTAGGCGGGCAGCTGGTCACGCTGCGCGGGCTCGGCGGCGAGTACGAAGAGGTGTATCTGCCGCTGCACGGCGCCCACCAGGCGCACAACGCGGCGGTGGCGCTGGCCGCGGTCGAGGCGTTCTTCGGCGTCGGCTCGCAGCACTCGGAGCCGCTGTCCATCGACACCGTGCGCAAGGCGTTCGCGACGGTGGCGTCACCGGGCCGCCTGGAGGTCGTACGCCGTTCGCCGACCGTCGTCCTGGACGCCGCGCACAATCCGGCGGGGGCGCGTGCGGTGACCGCGGCGGTCGAGGAGGCGTTCCAGTTCACCCGGCTGATCGGGGTCGTGGGCGCGAGCGCCGACAAGAACGTACGGGGGCTGCTCGAAGCCTTCGAGCCGATCTTCGCGGAGATCGTCGTCACCCAGAACTCCAGCCATCGCGCGATGGACGCCGACGAGCTGGCCGGTATCGCCGTCGAGGTGTTCGGCGAGGACCGGGTGCAGGTCGAGCCGCGGCTGCCGGACGCGCTGGAGGCGGCGATCACGCTGGCCGAGGAGGACGGCGAGTTCGCCGGCGGCGGTGTGCTCGTCACCGGGTCCGTGATCACCGTGGGCGAGGCCCGGTTGCTGCTGGGGAAGGGCTGAGGCCAGAAATGCGTACGCTCTGTTCTTCGACGCTGATCGGTGAGTTCTTCGTCATCGGCTTCGCCGGTCTGGTCGCCATGAAGGACCCGGACCTGGCCACGTCGACGGTGTGGACGGTGTGCGGGATCGCGATGTTCCTGTCGCTGGTGCTGTGCGGTCTGGTCACCCGGCCCGGCGGTGTCGCCCTCGGCTGGGGGCTCCAGGCGCTGCTCGTCGCCTCCGGGTTTGTGGTCCCGACGATGTTCTTCATGGGCGCGATGTTCGCGGCCCTGTGGTGGGCCTCGGTGCACTACGGGCGGAAGATCGACGAGGCCAGGGCGCGGTTCGCGGCGCAGGGCGAACCGTCGCCGGGGCCTTCGGCGGGCGCTGCGTAACAGGCCCTCAGAAGGGCCCTGTAGCCTCGTGCCACCGCACACCTGTAGGTATGAAGGAGTCCTCCCGTGACCCAGCGCACCCTCGTCCTCCTCAAGCCCGACGCCGTCCGTCGTGGCCTGACCGGCGAGATCATCAGCCGCATCGAGCGCAAGGCCGGCTGGCAGATCACCGCGCTGGAGCTGCGCTCGCTGGACCAGGAGACGCTGGAGCAGCACTACGGCGAGCACAAGGGCAAGCCCTTCTACGAGCCGCTGGTGGAGTTCATGTCGTCGGGTCCGGTCGTCGCGCTGATCGTCGAGGGTGAGCGGGTCGTCGAGGGTGTGCGGGCGCTGGCCGGTCCGACCGACCCGATCGCGGCCGCGCCCGGTTCGATCCGCGGCGACTTCGGTGTGATCGTGCGCGAGAACCTGATCCACGCGTCCGACTCGGAGGAGTCCGCCGAGCGCGAGGTCAAGATCTTCTTCCCGGGCCGCGCGTAACCCCGTCCGGCACCGCGTCCGGCACCCGTCCGGCACCGCGTCCGGCACTGCGCCCCTCGGCGACACGCCGTCCGCCCCCGTTGAACGGAATCGGGCGCTGCCCCGCACGCGGGCCGCGCCCGGCTCCGTACGGTCCTGGCCGGAGCCGGTGTAAGTTTCGGTAATTTTCCTGACGGGGCGTCACCCGGAACCCGCGGGCGACCCGCCACGACCGCACCTTTTCGACCGCCCTTTGGCATATGCGCGGCGATCGGGGGAACGAATGCCCCTGATGGACCGTCTCCAGAAGCGAGGCGGCGCGCCATCTGCTGACAATGGCGAAGACCCTCGCGCGGTGTTCGTGCAGGCGCGTCTACGATGGAAGCCTTCACGTCACCGCACCCACCTCGCCTACCTGAAAAGCCCTCAAGCTCCGTGGGAAGGCCAGTCGAATCCTGATGGGGAACTCAATGTCGTTCATCGGCCGTGACATGGCTGTCGACCTCGGGACCGCCAACACGCTGGTGTACGTCAGGGGTCGCGGGATCGTACTCAATGAGCCGTCCGTCGTCGCGATCAACACCAACACCGGTGGAATTCTCGCGGTCGGCGCCGAAGCGAAGAAGATGATCGGGCGCACACCGGGCAACATCGTTGCCGTACGCCCGCTGAAGGACGGCGTCATCGCCGACTTCGAGATCACCGAGCGGATGCTCCGCTACTTCATCCTGAAGATCCACAAGCGGCGGTATCTGGCTCGGCCGCGGGTCGTCGTCTGTGTGCCCTCCGGCATCACGGGCGTCGAGCGCCGCGCCGTCATCGAGGCGTCGTCCCAGGCCGGCGCCCGCCAGGTGCACATCATCGAGGAGCCCATGGCGGCCGCCATCGGCTCCGGCCTGCCGGTCCACGAGGCCACGGGCAACATGGTGGTGGACATCGGCGGCGGCACGACGGAGGTCGCGGTCATCTCGCTCGGCGGCATCGTCACCGCGCAGTCCATCCGGGTCGCGGGCGACGAGCTGGACAACGCGATCATCCAGCACATCAAGAAGGAGTACTCGCTCCTGCTGGGTGAGCGCACGGCCGAACAGATCAAGATCACGATCGGTTCTGCGTACGACCTCGACGCCGACGAGCACACCGAAATCCGCGGCCGGGACCTGGTCTCCGGACTGCCCAAGACGGTCGTCATCTCCGCCGCCGAAGTGCGCAAGGCGATCGAGGAACCGGTCAACGCGATCGTCGACGCGGTGAAGACCACGCTCGACAAGTGTCCGCCGGAGTTGTCCGGCGACATCATGGACCGCGGAATCGTTCTCACCGGCGGCGGAGCCCTGCTGCGCGGACTCGACGAACGGCTGCGCCGGGAGACCGGTATGCCGATCCACATCGCCGAGGACCCGCTGGACAGCGTGGCGCTCGGTTCCGGAAAGTGCGTCGAGGAGTTCGAGGCCCTCCAGCAGGTTCTCGACGCCCAGCCGCGCAGATGAATAACTCTTCGATTCCGCCGTACGAGACGATCTCCTCTCGTACGGCGGATCGTTGATATTGAGGCATAAGCTCCTCCGTACATATCCGCATCCATCTGCACCCACTTGCACCCATCTGCATCCACTGCATCCGCTGCACAAAACCGCACTCACCCATACCCGTAATTCCTATGAGGAAGGGCACGGCCGCCGCACGTGAGGGACACACGAGAGAGCCGGCTGCTCCTGGTGCTGCTGATCGCCATCGCGTTCGCACTGATCACGGTGGACATCCGCGGCGGGGAGGATTCACCGGTCGACGGTGCCCGGCAGACCGCGGCGACTGTCTTCGGTCCGATCGAGAACGGAGTGTCGTACGCGGTCGACCCGGTGGGCAACGCGATCGCCGCGGTCCGCGACTCCGGTGAACGGCACGACCGGCTCGCCGAGCTGGAGCGGGAGAACGCCTCCCTGAAGGCTGAGCTCGGCAGCGACGACCGCGGCCGCAGCCGCCTCGCCCAGCTCGACAAGATGCTGAAGATCGCGGGCGAGGGCCAGTACGGCATCAAGGGTGCCGAGGTCATCGCGATAGGAGCGGCCCAGGGCTTCTCCTGGACCGTCACCATCGACATCGGCGCCAACGACGGCATCAAGCGCGACATGACCGTCCTGAACGGCGACGGCCTCGTCGGACGCGTCACCACCGTCGGCCCCAACACCGCGACCGTGCTGCTCGCCAACGACCCCGACTTCACCGTCGGCACCCGAATGGAGGGCAGCGACGAACTCGGCTTCGCCTCCGGCCAGGGCGACCGCCCGCTCCGCGTCGAACTGCTCAACGGCAAGGCGGAGATCAAGAAGGGCGACCGTCTGGTCACCTTCGGCTCCCAGGCCGACAAGCCGTTCGTGCCGGGTGTGCCCGTCGGTGTGGTCTCCCGCGTCGACCCGTCCGGCGGCGACCTGACCCGGACGCTGTACGTCACGCCGTTCGTCGGCTTCAGCAAGCTCGACATCGTCGGTGTGGTCGTCGAGGCACCGAAGAAGGATCCCCGGGACACCGTGCTTCCGAAGAAGCCGAGACCCACGCCCACCCCGACGGTCACGGTCACCGTGACACCGGGTGTCGAGAACGGCGAGGCGCCCGCCGACGGCCAGTTCCAGCAAGACCAAGACCAGTAGGGGAGCTGAACTCATGCGTTTCAACAGAATCCTGCTCTCCTCCACCCTGGTCGTCGTCGCCCTGGTGATCCAGGTGAGCGTCCTCGCCCGGCTGCACCTCCCGGGCGCCGTGCCCGACCTGGTACTCCTCACGGTCCTGGGCCTCGCCCTGGTCTACGGCCATGTCGGCGGCGCCCTCGTCGGCTTCGGCGCCGGCCTGCTCACCGACCTGGCCCCGCCCGCCGACCACGCGGCCGGCCGCTACGCGCTCGTGCTGGCCGTCATCGGCTACCTCGCCGGACTGGTCAAGCCGGAGAACGGCCGGCTGAAGTCCGCGACCGGCCCGATGGCCGTGGTCGTCGTCGCCGCGATCAGCACCACTCTGCTGTACGCGGGTGTCGGCGCCCTCGTCGGCGACACCGCCGCCCGTCATGTCGGCCTGCCCAGCCTGCTGTTCACGGCCGCGCTGTACGACCTGCTGCTCGCCCCGTTCGTCGTCCCCGGCATCATGGCGCTCGCCCGCCGCGCGGAGAACGACCCGCTGGCCGAGAGCTCCTCCGCCGCGAAGAAGAGCGCCGACATCTCCTCCGGCTGGCTCTCCTCCGGCACCGGCCTGCGCATCGGCAACCAGCGCGGCGGTCTCGGCGGACTGAAGGTGAAGGCGGCGCGGGCCAGGGTGGCGCGCGCCGGACGCATCAAGGGGGTCAAGCGGCTGTGACCGCAGGGGAGTTCACCCGAACGGGCGAGCCGGGGCGGAACCGCGTCTCGCGGACCGGTCGTTCAACACTCGTACGCACACACGCCTCAGTCGTACGTCCGTCCGCGTACGCGCACTGAGAGGGGGAGACAGCCGCAGTGACCAACGCCCACCCGTCGCCCGCCGCCACCCTTCCAAGGGATGGACTGCGCCCATGACGAACATTCCGGAGACCGGACGGACCCCAAGGGTCCAGATCCGTCTCGTCGTCATCCAGATCCTCGTCCTCTCCCTCCTCGGCACCCTCGGCGGCCGGCTGTGGTACCTCCAGATCCGCGAGGGCTCGGAGTACGCCAAGGAGGCCTCCGGCAACCACGTCCAGCAGGTCGTCCAGCCCGCCGTGCGCGGCTCCATCCTGGACGCGCGAGGCGTGCCCATCGCGGACAACGAGACACGGCTCGTGGTCTCCGCCTCCCGCACCGACCTCATGAAGATGCCGGACGACGGCGACGCCGTCCTCACCAAGCTCGCGGGCGTCCTGGGCATGGAGCCCCAGGAGGTCAAGGAGAAGGTCCGGCTCTGCGACGCGCAGACCCCCCAGCCCTGCTGGAACGGCTCGCCGTACCAGCCGATCCCCATCACCGACGAGGCCACCGCCCGCCAGGCCCTCCAGATCCGCGAGCGCGCCGAGGACTTCCCCGGCATCACCGCGGAGCCCCAGGCCGTCCGGCGGTACGCGGCGCCGGGCCAGGCCAACACCGCCCAGGTCCTCGGCTATCTCTCGCCGGTCACCGACCAGGAGATCCAGCAGGCGCAGGACACCGACTCGCCGTACCTGCGCTCCGACCAGGTCGGCCGCTCGGGCCTCGAGCGGGAGTACGACAAGGAGCTGCGCGGCAAGGCCGGCGTCACCCGCTACGAGGTGGACAATCTCGGCCGGGTCATCGGCGAGGCCGAGGCCGACCCCGCCCAGCCCGGTTCGAACCTGGTCACCAGCATCGACGCCCGGGTGCAGCGCGTCGCCGAGTTCGAGCTCAACGAGGCGATGAAGGCGGCCCGCAAGGAGTGGGACCGCAACACCCAGGAGAAGTACAAGGCCGACGCCGGTGCCGTGGTGGTGATGGAGGCCAAGACGGGCCGGGTCGTCGCCATGGCGTCCAACCCGACCTACGACCCCAACGCCTGGGTCGGCGGCATCTCCGCGAAGGACTACACCAGGCTCACCGGCAAGTCCTCCAACTACCCGCTGCTCAACCGGGCCATACAGGGTCAGGCGGCACCGGGCTCGATCTTCAAGGTGGTCTCCACGGCCGCCGCGGTCGAGGCGGGCTACGACTTCGACGGCCGGTACAACTGCTCCAGCTCGTACTCGGTCGGCGGCCAGGTCTTCAAGAACTTCGAGTCGGCGAACTACGGCCCGATCGACCTCGGCCGGGCCCTGGAGGTCTCCTGCGACACCGTCTTCTACTCCCTCGCGCACAACGAGTGGAAGAAGGACGGCGGCATCAACCCGAAGAAGGGCGAGCCGAAGGACTACTTCTACCAGGCCGCCCATCAGTTCGGTCTCGGCAAGGAGACCGGCATCGACCTGCCCAACGAGGTCACCGGCCGGGTCCCGGACCGCGAGTGGAAGCAGTCGTACTGGGACGCCAACAAGGACGCCTGGTGCAAGACCGGCAAGAAGGACGGCTCCTACGTCGAGAAGATCGCGTACGAGAACTGCCTCGAGGGCAACAAGATGCGCGCCGGTGACGAGATCAACTACTCCATCGGCCAGGGCGACACCCTGGTGACGCCGATCCAGATGGCCACCATCTACGGCGCCATCGCCAACGGCGGCACGCTGTACGACCCGACGGTCGGCAAGGCCGTCATCAGCGCCGACGGCAAGCAGGTCAGCGAGATCAAGCCCAAGGCGCACGGCAAGCTGCCGGTGAACCGACAGACGCTGGCGCAGATGGACGACGCCCTGGAGGGCGTGGCCACCCGGGGTACGGCGGCCTGGCGGTTCGAGGGCTGGCCGCAGGACAAGATCCCGATGCACGCCAAGACGGGTACGGCGGAGGTCTACGGCAAGCAGACCACGTCCTGGTTCGCCACCTACACCGACGACTACACGATCGTCATGACGATCTCCCAGGGTGGTACGGGCTCCGGCGCCTCCGGCCCGGCAGTCCGCAACATATACGACGCCCTGTACGGCGTCGCCGACGACGGCACGATCAGCAAGAAGAACGCGCTGCTGCCGACCCCGCAGAAGAACCTGCCGAAGGTCCGCACCGACGGCACGATCAACGCCCCGAAGATCTCCAAGGACCCGGCGAAGGACCAGCAGGCCTCGCAGAAGGGTGCCGAGGACCCGGAGGGCGGCGTGCAGCCGGCGGGCACCGTGCAGACGCCGGGCCAGGACAACCGCCAGACCCGGCGGCGACGACGTGCGCGGTCCAGGGGAAGCCGGAGGATGTGCTCATGACCGGCGCCAACAGCTTCCAGGTCTCGGGGTACGGCCCGCAGAAGGCCGGCTGGACCCGTGTGCTGGCCCGCGACGGAATGGCCCGCCGGCTCGACTGGCCGATACTGCTCGCGGCGGTCGCGCTGTCCCTGATCGGCGCCGTGCTGGTCTACTCGGCGACCCGCAACCGCACGGAGATCAACCAGGGCGACCAGTACTACTTCCTGGTCCGCCACCTGCTGAACACCGGCATCGGCATCGCCCTGATGATCGCCACGGTCTGGCTCGGCCACCGCACCCTGCGCACCGCGGTGCCCCTGCTGTACGGCGCGTCGGTCTTCCTGATCCTGCTGGTGCTCACCCCGCTCGGCACCACGGTCAACGGCGCCCACTCCTGGATCGCGATCGGCGCCGGCTTCTCGCTCCAGCCCTCGGAGTTCGTGAAGGTCACGATCATCCTGGGCATGGCGATGCTGCTGGCGGCACGGGTGGACGCGGGCGACAAGCCCTACCCGGACCACCGGACCGTGCTCCAGGCGCTGGGCCTCGCGGCCGTTCCGATGCTGATCGTGATGCTGATGCCCGACCTGGGCTCGGTCATGGTCATGGTCATCATCGTGCTGGGTGTGCTGCTGGCCTCCGGCGCCACCAACCGCTGGGTCTTCGGCCTGCTCGGTACGGGCACGCTGGGCGCGCTCGCGGTCTGGCAGCTCGGGATCCTCGACGAGTACCAGATCAACCGCTTCGCCGCCTTCGCCAACCCGGACCTCGACCCGGCGGGCGTCGGCTACAACACCAACCAGGCCCGGATCGCCATCGGTTCCGGCGGTCTGACGGGCTCGGGGCTCTTCCACGGCTCGCAGACCACCGGGCAGTTCGTGCCGGAGCAGCAGACCGACTTCGTCTTCACGGTCGCGGGCGAGGAGCTCGGCTTCGTGGGCGGTGGCCTGATCATCGTGCTGCTCGGGATCGTGCTGTGGCGGGCCTGCCGGATCGCCCGCGAGACGACCGAGCTGTACGGCACGATCGTCGCCGCCGGGATCGTCGCCTGGTTCGCCTTCCAGGCCTTCGAGAACATCGGGATGACCCTCGGGATCATGCCGGTCACGGGCCTGCCGCTGCCCTTCGTGTCGTACGGAGGTACGTCGATGTTCGCGGTCTGGGTGGCCGTGGGGCTGTTGCAGTCGATCAGAGTGCAGCGGCCGATGTCGGCCTGAGGCGGTCGCCGGGCGGGTGGGCGTCGGCAGGTGCCGGCGCCCGCCGTGAGCTGATTCACGCCACTCCCGCCTGGAGTTTCCCTGCGGTTCACGCCGGGTGCACTCTGCCATCACGGCTCGACTGCCATTAGATTCGGCGTATGGCGGACGCGAAGCGTGAAATAGAGCGCAAATACGAATCCGACGAGAGCGGCCTGCCGGACCTCACCGGCGTGGCCGGTGTGGCGGCGGTCATCGACAAGGGCGTCGTCGAACTGGACGCCGTCTACTACGACACCGCCGACGAGCGCCTCGCCGCGGACGCCATCACCCTGCGCCGCCGCACCGGCGGCGCGGACGCGGGCTGGCATCTGAAGTTCCCCGTCGCCCCCGGCGTGCGCGACGAGATCCAGGCGCCGCTCTCCGACACCCTGCCGCGCACCATCGCCGCCCTGGTCCGCTCCCGCGTCCGCGACGCCGAGCTGCGGCCCGTGATGCGGCTGCGGTCCGCCCGCGACCTGCGTGAACTGACCGACGGCCAGGGCCGGGTGCTCGCCGAGGTCAGCGTCGACGCGGTGCGCGCGGAGCGGCTCACCGGCGGCGGCAAGGACGCCCAGTGGACCGAGATCGAGGTCGAGCTGGCCGACGGAGCCGACGTCGTGCTGCTCGACAAGGTGGAGAAACGGTTGCGCAAGGCGGGCGTACGGCCGTCCGCGTCCTCGTCGAAGCTGGCCCGCGCACTCGCCGAGACCGCGCCCAAGAGCAAGCGGCGCACCCCGAAGGAGCCGGCGCCGCCCGTGACCGCCGGCGATCACGTCCTCGCGTATCTGCGCACCCAGCGCGACGCCGTCGTCGGTCTCGACCCGGCCGTCCGGCGCGACATCCACGACTCCGTGCACAGCATGCGGGTCGCCACCCGGCGGATGCGCAGCGCCTTCCGCTCCTACTCCAAGCTCCTGGACCGTGCCGTCACCGACCCCGTCGGCCTGGAGCTGAAGTGGCTCGCGGGCGAGCTGGGTGTGGACCGCGACCAGGAGGTGCTGACCGAGCACCTCACGGGGGCCATCGGCGCCCTGCCGCGCAACCTGCTCGTCGGACCCGTACGCACCCGGCTGCGCACCTGGTCGGGGGCCCGGCGCGGGGGATCGCGGCGCCGGCTGATCGCCGTACTGGACGGAAGACGCTATCTGGCGCTGCTCGCGGCGCTGGACACCCTGCTCGCCGAGCCGCCGCTGCTCAAGCCCGCGGCCGGCAGCCCGCAGAAGGCGGTCGCCAAGGCCGTACTGAAGGACTTCGGCAAGGTGGCCGTGCTGGTCGAGCAGGGGCTGGAGCTGCCGCCCGGTCCGGAGCGCGACTTCGCGCTGCACGAGGCGCGCAAGAAGGCCAAGCGGGCCCGGTACGCGGCCGAGGCGGCCGTCCCCGCGCTCGGCGACCCGGCGTCCGCGCTGGTGAAGTCGATGAAGTCCGTGCAGGGCCTGCTCGGCGAGCACCAGGACAGCGTGATGGTCCGCGAGGCCCTGCGGGACCTGGCGCTACAGGCGCACGCGGCGGGGGAGAACGCGTTCACGTACGGGGTGCTCTACGGGCGTGAGGAGCAGCGAGCGGCGGACGCCGAGCGGGACCTGCCGGGGCTGTGGGAGCCGATCCGCGGGGGCACGATCCTCTGAGGTGTCCTGGGGGAGGGCCGTGGGTCTCGGCGTACGGAGGGGTACTCGCGCCGCGTTAGGCTAGATGGTCTCCCGCCCCCCAGCCGCCGGCCGGGGGTACCCCCAGTCAGCTCACGAAAGTCGCGCGATGTCTGTCGAGTCGGTTTTCCCGCAGCTCGAAGCGCTGCTCCCGCATGTGCAGAAGCCGATCCAGTACGTCGGTGGAGAGCTCAACTCCACCGTCAAGGACTGGGACTCCTGCGACGTCCGCTGGGCCCTGATGTACCCCGACGCCTACGAGGTCGGCCTGCCGAACCAGGGCGTCATGATCCTCTACGAGGTGCTGAACGAGCAGGAGGGCGTCCTCGCCGAGCGCACCTACAGCGTGTGGCCGGACCTGGAGGCGCTGATGCGGGAGCACCGCGTCCCGCAGTTCACGGTCGACGGCCACCGCCCGGTGAAGGCGTTCGACGTGCTCGGCGTCAGCTTCTCCACCGAGCTGGGGTACACGAACCTGCTGACCGCGCTGGACCTCGCGGACGTGCCGCTGGAGGCCAGGGACCGGACGGTCGACGACCCGATCGTGCTGGCGGGCGGGCACGCGGCGTTCAACCCGGAGCCGATCGCCGACTTCATCGACGCGGCGGTCATCGGCGACGGCGAGCAGGCCGTCCTCGACATGACGAGGATCATCCGGCAGTGGAAGGCCGAGGGGCGGCCCGGTGGCCGCGAGGAGGTGCTGTTCCGGCTGGCGAAGACGGGCGGCGTCTACATCCCGCGCTTCTACGACGTGGAGTACCTGCCCGACGCGCGGATCGCCCGCGTGGTGCCGAACCGCTCCGGTGTCCCGTGGCGGATCTCCAAGCACACGGTGATGGACCTCGACGAGTGGCCCTACCCCAAGCAGCCGCTCGTCCCGCTCGCCGAGACCGTCCACGAGCGGATGTCGGTGGAGATCTTCCGCGGCTGTACCCGCGGCTGCCGCTTCTGCCAGGCCGGCATGATCACGCGCCCGGTGCGGGAGCGCTCGATCACCGGTATCGGCGAGATGGTCGACAAGGGCCTGAAGGCGACGGGCTTCGAGGAGGTCGGCCTGCTGTCCCTCTCCTCCGCGGACCACAGCGAGATCGGCGACATCGCCAAGGGCCTCGCGGACCGCTACGAGGAGGACAAGATCGGTCTGTCCCTCCCGTCGACGCGGGTCGACGCCTTCAACGTCGACCTGGCGAACGAACTGACCCGCAACGGCCGCCGCTCGGGTCTGACCTTCGCCCCCGAGGGCGGCAGCGAGCGGATGCGCAAGGTCATCAACAAGATGGTGTCCGAGGAGGACCTCATCCGCACCGTCGCCACCGCGTACGGCAACGGCTGGCGCCAGGTGAAGCTGTACTTCATGTGCGGCCTGCCGACGGAGACGGACGAGGACGTCCTCCAGATCGCCGACATGGCGATGAGCGTGATCCAGAAGGGCCGTGAGGTCTCCGGCGCCAACGACATCCGCTGCACGGTCTCGATCGGCGGTTTCGTCCCCAAGCCGCACACGCCGTTCCAGTGGGCGCCGCAGCTCTCCGCGGAGGAGACCGACGCCCGCCTGACCAAGCTGCGCGACAAGATCCGCGGCGACAAGAAGTACGGCCGCTCCATCGGCTTCCGCTACCACGACGGCAAGCCCGGCATCGTCGAGGGCCTCCTCTCGCGCGGCGACCGCCGGCTCGGTGCGGCGATCCGCGCGGTCTACGAGGACGGCGGCCGTTTCGACGGCTGGCGCGAGCACTTCTCCTACGACCGCTGGATGCGCTCCGCGGAGAAGGCGCTCACCCCGCAGGGCCTGGACGTCGACTGGTACACGACCCGCGAGCGCACCTACGAGGAGGTCCTGCCCTGGGACCACCTGGACTCCGGTCTGGACAAGGACTGGCTCTGGGAGGACTGGCAGGACGCCCTGGACGAGACGGAGGTCGAGGACTGCCGCTGGACGCCGTGCTTCGACTGCGGGGTGTGCCCCCAGATGGACACGTCCATCCAGATCGGTCCCACGGGCCGGAAGCTGCTGCCGCTGACGGTCAGCAAGCCGGCTCCCACCGGCTGACGAGCGGGGCATGGGGGAGGCGGGGTCCGACCGGGCGGTGGCGAGGTTTCTGGCGACGGTCCAGGTCGGTGACCGCTGCTCGGGGACGATCGTGGCCGTCACCCGGAGTCACGCGACGGTGACCCTGGACGGGTTCGCGGCCCGACCGCTCGGTGAGGTGGGAACGCTGGACGGCTCCTGGCGCCGGCGCTTCGCCGAGGTGCGTGGTTCGGTGACCAAGCTGGTCCCGTTCGGCGTCTTCGTCCAGGTTGCGGACGGGGTCGAGGGGTTGGTGCCGCCGGCCGAACTGAGCGAGACGCCGGTGAGCGCGCCGGAGGGTGTGGTGGGGATCGGGGACGAGGTCGCCGTCATGGTCACGGACCTTGACCGGGAGGGGCGCAGGCTGACGTTGTCCCGACGGCGGGTCTGAGCGTCTGTGGTCCGGAGGGGGTCCGGGTCCGCTAGGGATGCCCCCGGCGTTCGACCAGGGCGCCGATTCCGTCCAGTACGAGTGTCAGGCCGAAGTCGAACTCCGTGTCCGGGCCGTCCGCGGCCTGGAGTGCGCCCGACTCGAGCACCCGGGTGACGCCGGGGTGCCGCTCGGGTGAGGTGAGGGCGGTGAGGCGGCGGGAGTAGTCGCGCAGGAAGGCGTCCGGGCTCTGGCCGCGTGCGCGGATCGCCGCGTCGATGTCGGACATGACCGTGGCCTCGTTGCGGACGAAACCGCCGACGAGCATCAGGACGCCGAGCTTGGTGCCCTCGTCGAGGCCGGTGTCCTCCAGGGCCGTGAGCCCGTGTTCCATCCACTCCACCCAGCGCGGGCTGGCCGGCGGGCCGGAGATCTGGATGCGCAGCATCCACAGGTTGTCGTGGAAGACCGCCCGCTGTGCGCGCGCCCACACCTCCAGCCGCGTGCGCCAGGACTCGCCGGGCAGCGGCTCCGGCGGGGGTGGTGTCACCGCCTCCTGCATCAGGACGTACAGCTCGTCCTTCGCGCCCACATAGCGGTACAGGGACATCGTGGAGACGCCGAGGGCCTTCGCCACCCGGCCCATCGACACCGCCTCGACGCCCTCCGCGGCGGCGACCGCGACCGCCTCCGCGACGATCCGCTCCAGGCTGAGGCCGGGCTTCGGCCCCTTCGCGGGGCGTTCGCGCAGCCCCCAGGCCGTCGCGAGACTCGCCGGCAGACCCGATGTGTCGTCGACCTCGGCCATGGCACCTCCTGGTTCCGGCCCCCTCCCGAGCGCCGTCGGCTTGACGCACATCCTAGTTCTGCGTAACCCTTACACAGTAGTGCGTATGGCATACGCAGTGAGCTTACGGCGTTCCAGGGGGCAGTCATGGTGCAGGGTTCAGCGGCGTACGCGCCGGCCACATCGGCGGGAGCGGTGGCCGTACGCGCCGCCGCCCTGCGCAAGTCCTACGGCGGGCACGAGGTGCTGTGCGGCCTCGACCTCGCCGTACCGCGCGGCAGCGTCTACGCGCTGCTCGGGCCCAACGGCGCCGGCAAGACCACCGCCGTCCGCATCCTCGCCACGCTCACCGCCGCCGACTCCGGCAGCGCCGAGGTCGCCGGCCACGACGTGCGCACCGCACGCGCGCGGGTACGCCGCGCCATCAGCCTCACCGGCCAGTTCGCGGCCGTCGACGAGATGCAGACCGGCGCCGAGAACCTGCGCATGATGGCGCGCCTGGCCCGCAACTCCCGCGCCGCCGCCCGCACCCGCGCCACGCACCTGCTCGACGGCTTTGGCCTCACCGACGCGGGCGACCGCCTGGTGAAGACGTACTCCGGCGGAATGCGCCGCCGCCTCGACCTCGCCGCGTCCCTGGTCGGCGACCCCGAGGTGATCTTCCTCGACGAGCCGACGACCGGCCTCGACCCACGCAGCCGCCAGGAACTGTGGGACGTCGTACGGGAGTTGTCCGCCCAGGGCACCACCGTCCTCCTCACCACCCAGTACCTCGAAGAGGCCGACCAGCTCGCCGACCGCATCGGCGTCCTCGACACCGGCACCCTCGTCGCCGAGGGCACCGCCGCCGAGCTCAAGCAGCGCGTCGCAGGACACCGGCTCGACCTCGTACTCACCAACTCGGCGGCCTGTCTGCGCCTCGCGCCGCACGCCACGTACATCGACGCGGCGACCCGCACGATCGGTGTCCCCACGGACGGCACCGCGGCCCATGTCCGGTCCCTGCTCGATGAGTTGGACCCCGCACGCACCGACATCGAGCGGTTCGGCCTGCACACCGCGACCCTCGACGACGTCTTCCTGACGCTCACCGGACGAGGCGCGCACACCCCTGACGGCGTCCCGACCCCCGCCCAGGAGGCCGGCCATGTCTGACGCCCTGATCATGAGCGGCCGCGCCCTGCGGATGAGCCGCCGCAACATCGACGCCCTCATCACCTCGATGGCCCTGCCCGTGATGCTGCTGCTGATCTTCGTCTACTTCTTCGGCGGCGCCATCAACACCGGCACGCAGTACGTCACTTACGTCGTGCCCGGCGTCCTGCTCCTGTGCGCCGGGTTCGGCTCCGCCAACACCGCCGTCGCCGTCACCGACGACCTCAAGGGCGGCATCATCGACCGCTTCCGCTCCCTGGACATCGGCGGCGCCCCGATCCTCGCCGGGCACGTGGTGGCCTCCGCGGTCCGCAACATGGTCGCGACCGCCCTGGTCTTCGGCCTCGCCTTCGCGATCGGCTTCCGCCCCTCGGCCACCGTCGCCGGCTGGTTTGCCGCGCTCGGGGTGCTGCTGGCGTTCATCCTCGCCCTGTCCTGGCTGTCGGCGGCCGTCGGACTGCTCGCCAAGTCGCCCGAGGCGGCGGGCGGTTTCACGTTCTTCGTCAGCTTCCTGCCGTACCCGAGCAGCGCCTTCGTCCCCACCGACACCATGCCGGGCTGGCTCCAGGGCTTCGCCGCCCAGCAGCCGGTCACCAAGGTCATCGAGTCGCTGCGCGGACTGCTCCTCGGTCAACCGGTCGGGTCGACGCCGTGGGTCGCGCTGCTGTGGTGCGCGGGGATCCTCGTGGTGTCGGTGGTGCTGGCGGACCGTCTGTTCCGCCGCCGCACAGCCGGCTGACCACCTGTTCCGTCGTCGGGCGGCCGCTGACCGGGCTTGCCCGGACCGCTCAGCGCGGATGCGCCGTGAAGACGTCGTGCAGTACGTCCATGTAGGCGCCGTGTCCGCTCGCGCTGGCCCAGTCCGTCGCCGACTCGGCGGCCGTGCCCTCGCCCCACTCGTTGTAGGAGACGAGGAGTTGGAAGGGGGCGCCGGAGGTGGCGACCGTGGTGGCCTCGCGGCGGAACCGGTCGAGGTCGCGCGGCTCCACCGGCGCGTCGGCGTCGTACTTCCAGAAGCCCGGCGACAGGACCGCCGAGTAGCCCTTCTGCACGTCGAGGCTCGCGGCGTACTGGTGCCAGCCCTGCGGCTGGTTCGCGCAGTCCAGGTAGCCGCCGAACACCTTCAGGACGACGTAGTAGCCGGCCGTGCGGTTGGCCTCGGTCCAGCGGTCGACCATGTCGCAGCCGTCGCCGCCCGCCGCGTACACGAAGATCACCGGCTTTCCGTCGATGTGCAGCCAGGTCTTCTGGTCGGCGTAGGTGCGGAGGTGGGCGAGATCGTCGCGGATCCGTTCCGCGGACGGGTTCGCGTACGCCTCGTCCTCGTAGTACGCGCTCCAGGAGAAGCCCAGTTCGGCGCCCTCGGACATCAGCAGCGGCATCCGCCGGTCCTCCTCGGTGCCGGGGCCCCACCAGGAGGCGATGCCGGCCTGGAGCCCGCCGTACTGCATGTCCTTGATCTGGCGTTCGACGGTGGCCGGGTCGTCCTGGTCGTAGTCCGGTGCCGAGGCGGTGTACTTGCTGCCGCCGTCCGTGACCGGGTTCTGCTCGTACCAGGGGTAGTAGAAGGCGGCCCGGACCGGGAGTTCGGTGTCGGCGGCCGTCGACTTCGGGGGATCGGCCGGCTTCGGAGCCGCCTTCTCCGTCTGCCCGGCGGGCGGCTTCGACGTGGCGGACTTCGAGGGGGACGGCGAGGCGGACGCCGTCGGTGACGCGGAGCGGCCGACCGAGGGGGCCACGGCGGCCGCTCCGGCCGGGTCGTCCGGTCCGACCAGGGTGCTCGCGGCGAAGACGATGCCTGCGACGCCCGCGGCGGCCAGGGACACCAGACTGGCGAGTTTGCCGAACGAGACGACTGCCTTGGCGGCGTGGGCGGCGTGGGCTGTGTGAGCGGCGTGGGTGGTGTGCGCGAGATCGGTCGCCGCGGACGCGTCGGGGGACACGGACTGGGACGCCAGGGCCACTCCGCCGCCGTCGGCGCCGGCCCGCAGCATCGCCGCCGTCAGGGCGAGCAGGGTCGGCGGGACCGCGACCAGCGCCAGGTCCGCGAGCAGCCGCTCGGCCGGCACCACCTCGTCGAACACCCCGTAACAGACCGCGCATTCACGCACGTGCCGGGCGATCCGCTTGCGCCACAGCCCGTGCGGACGGCCGTCCCAGCCGCGCAGCACCTCGTCGAGCTCCGCGCAGCGCGGCACCGCCTCCAGCGCGCGGACCACCGCCCGCGCGGTCTCCAGCCGCGCCTTCATTCGCTGCACACGCACGCCCGCCTGTGCGGGCGGTATCTCCAGGGCGGCGACCAGTTCGGCCCTGCTGAGCTGCCCGGACACCTCCATCCACCACACCGCGAGCAGTTCGCGGTCCTCCGGGTCCAGCCAGCGGGTCGCCTCGGCGGTCTCGCGCCGCTGGTCCGAGAGTTGCAGCACGGTGATGGTGAGGTCCGCGAAGTCCGCCCCCGGGTCCGCGAGGCCGGCCGTCTCCTCCAAGCACTCGCCGCCGGACGGCGGTGCCTCGCGCCGGATCCGCCAGTACCGGCGGACCTGCCGCATCGCGATGGCCACCAGCCACGACCGGAACGCCTCCGGATCGCGCAGCTGCTGGACGTCACGGACCATCTGGAGCATGACGTCCTGGACGACGTCGTCGGTGTCGGAGGGGGCGTTCAGGGAACGCCCGACGATGTTGTAGACGAGGGGCAGGTACTCGGCCACGAGCGTGTCGAGCGCCCGCTGGTCACCTGCCTGCGCGGCCCGCACGACCGCGGCTTCCGTGCCGTGTCCGCCGGATGAGAAGTCGCTCATGTCAAGGGGAGGGTCGGAGGATGCCGCCGCCATAACAGAAAGCGACCGGAAGGAATCCGGGCCATGGTCGCATCCCTGGGGAGAGGTGGGGGAGCGGGGGCTCGGACTGTCCCGGGGTGGGGCGGGGGAGCCGGGGGCTCGGACCGTCCCGGGGCGGGGGGAGCGGGGGTCTGGGCCGTCCCGGGGTGGGGTGGGGCCGGGCACTTCTTCGTGACCGGATCCTGATGTCCGCACGGCATCCGTATGACCGGTTCGCGCGTCTACGCCGGTATGGATCTGGAGAAGCCGCACGCTCAGCCGCCCGAGGTGCCCGCGGCTCGGCCGCCGGTGCCCGACCGGGAGCCCGAGGGCTGCCTCGCCGTGGCGATCCGCGTACCGGTGCGGATCGTCGTGCTGGTGCTGGTCGTGCCCGTACGCATGGTCTGGGACGCGCTCGTCGTCTCCGGGCGCTTTCTGTACGACGTCGTCCTGCGCCCCGTCGGACGGGCCCTGTTCGTCTGGCCCTGGGTCGCGCTGTGGCGGTACGCCCTCGTGCCCGTCGGCCGCGGGCTGGCCTGGCTCGGAAACGTCCTCGTCGTACTGCCCCTCACCCTGCTGTACCGGCACGTCCTCACACCGGTCGGGCACGGCATCGCCTGGACCGCCCGCGGCGTCTGGGCCGGGCTGACCTGGCTGGCTCGCGGCATCCGGGCCGGCGTCGCCTGGACCGGGCGGGGCACCTGGGCGGCGCTGTCCTGGCTCGGGCGCGGGATCTGGGCCGGGATCTCCTGGGTCGGACGGGGCATCGGGGCCGGGCTCGGCTGGGTGTACGCGTGGCTGCTGACCCCTGTGGGCCACGGGATCCGCTGGGTGCTCAAGGGCATCGCCGTGGTGCTCGCGGCGATCGCGGCCGGACTGTGGACCGGCCTGACCTGGCTGGTCCGGTACCTCGTTGTGGTGCCCGCGGTTTGGCTCTACATCTGGGTCCTCACTCCCGTCGGACACGCGGTCGCCTGGTGTGCCAAGGGGATCGCGTGGCTGGTGTCCGCGCTGTTCAAGGGCATCGGCCTGGTGCTGTACTGGACCGCGCGCGTGCTGGTCGTGCTGCCCGCCCTCGCTGTCTGGCGCTGGGTCCTCGTGCCCGTCGGCCACTTCCTGGCCGTACTCGGGCGGGAGACCGGCGACGCGCTCGGGCACGCCTGGCGGATCGCCGGACACCTCTCCCGCGCGGTGGGGCGTTTCCTCGGCACCCTCTTCCGGTGGATCTTCGTGGAGCCGGTGCGCTGGGCCTACCAGGCCGTGCTGACACCGGTCGGGCACGCCGTACGGGACAACGTGCTGCGGCCCGCCGCAGAGGCCGCGCGCAGCGCCGGACGGACCGCGCGGCAGGCGATCGCCACCGCCCGGGACACCGCACGGCAGGCGCGCGCCGACTTCCGTCGGATGGTCTTCGGCGAGCCCCGCGAGCCGGAAGCGGTCGCCCGGCGGGAACCGCCGGCCGCTGAGACACGTACTCTTGGTAGCAGTACGACCGCACTCACGAAGGACTGAGCGACACTGGGGAAGCGACAGCCCGAAGGCCCGCCGCCCGCACCCGCGGTGCAGCGCATCCGACTGCGCTACACCAAGCGCGGCCGCCTGAGGTTCACCAGCCACCGCGACTTCCAGCGCGCCTTCGAGCGCGCCCTGCGGCGCGCCGAGGTACCGATGGCGTACTCGGCGGGTTTCACTCCGCACCCCAAGGTGTCGTACGCCAATGCCGCACCCACCGGCACGGGCAGTGAGGCGGAATACCTGGAGATCGCGCTCACCGCGGCGCGTGATCCGCAGAAACTGCGCGCTCTCCTCGACGAGTCGCTGCCCACCGGGCTCGACATCGTCGACGCCGTCGAGGCCCGTACGTCGGGGCTCGCCGACCGGCTCACCGCCTCCGTGTGGGAGCTGCGGCTGGACGGCGTCGACCCCGCGGACGCCACCCGCGCGGTGGCCGCTTTCAACGCGGCCGGGACCGTCGAGGTACAGCGCCGGACCAAGAACGGCATGCGCACGTTCGACGCCCGTCCGGCCGTGGTGAGCCTGACGAGCGGTGAAGGCCCTGAAACGCAGGGTGCACCGTCCGATAGGCCGACCGACCGGCGCTGTGCGATACTGCGGCTGGTTGTTCGGCACGTGACGCCTGCCGTACGACCCGACGACGTCCTGTCCGGTCTCCGCGCCGTGGCCGACCTGGCGCCGCCGGTCCCCGCAGCGGTGACCAGGCTGGCGCAGGGGCTGTTCGATGAAGAGACCGGCACGGTGACCGACCCGCTCGCGCCCGACCGCGAGGCAGACACGGCCCACACAGCGGCCGTCCCCTCTGCCGCCGCGACGGCGCCGGCGTAGGGAAGGTCCCGCGTAGGACATACGTCGAAAGCGCCGCCCTCGTACTCGGGAGCCACCTGGGTCGGGCAGCGCACCGACCAGAAGACTTTCGCCAGGCCGTACGCGACAAGGCATACGGAACCGGTGAGACAGGACACGGAGAGCTCCCGTGCGGCGCCCGCGCCCCGGACGGCGGCACACGCGCATCGCGCGAGCCGCGGACGTCACCGGCATTCCCGCCGGACCAGGCGCGGCGCCCGGGAGCCTGACGGGAGAAACGCCCGCATGCTCGAACCGACCGAACCCGACGAGTCCCGGAGGGACTCCGAACAGAACACCCCGAGCGACACCCTGCCGCCGCGACGCCGGCGCAGGGCCGCATCCCGACCGGCGGGCCCGCCCGCCGCCGAGACCCCGGCGACCGCCACGGACGCCACCGCCTCGGCCATACCGGCAGAGCAGTCCGTGCAGTCCGCACCGGCTGCCGACCTCACCGCGCAGGACGTGGTCGAGGATCCCGCCGTCACCACCACGGTGACCGTCGCGGTCACCGAACCCGACACCGACGAGCCCGACGCCGCCGAGGCCGTGGCCGAGGAGCCCGCGCCCGCCGGCCGTACCCGCCGCCGCGCGGTGCGCCGGGCCTCGGCACCCACCGGATCACCCGTGGCCGCCGAGGCAGCCGAGACCGTGCTGCCCGCCGGCGCGCCCGTCGCGGAGACCGCCGAGCCGGTCACCGCACCCGAACCCACCTCCACACCCGCGTCCGGGTCCACGGAGAGCGCCGCTGTCGAGGAGCCCGCTCCTCCGCGTGCCCGCCGCCGTGCCACGCGCCGTGTGTCCGCACCCGCCGGTGCGCCCGAGCGGGCCGAGACGCCCGCCGCCGAGGCCGCGCAGGCCGCCGAGGTGCCCGCTGCTGAGACCACGCAGGGCGGCGAGGCCCCCGCGGCCGTCGCGACCCCGCAGATCGCCGAGGCCCAAGTGAACGCCCGTAACGAATCCGCCGCCGAGAGCGGCACCGCCGCCCAGAACGGCGCCGCCGCCGACAGCGGGACGGACGAAGCCGCCCCGAAGCGCACCCGCCGCCGCGCCACCCGCCGGGTGTCGACGCCCGCCGCGGAGACCCCCGCCACCGAGACCGGGACAGTCGTCCCCGAGCCGGTGGCCGCCGAGGCGCCCGCCGTCGAGACGCCGGCCGCCCCCGCCCCGGTCGCCGACGAACCGCAGCAGGACGACGACGAGGCCGCCGGCCCGCGTCGGTCGCGCCGCCGTGTCGTCCGTAAGGCCGCGACCGGTTTCGCCGCGCCCGCGCAGCCGCCCGCCCGTGCGAAGGCGGCCGACCGAGACGACGACGGCGAGTCCTCGCGCAGGCCGTCCCGGCCCGCCGTCGCCGTGTTCCAGGCGCCGGTGTTCACCGAGCCCAGGTTCCAGACGCCCGAGCGGGCCGCCGCCCAGGCCGCGGCCGAGGCCGCGGAGGAGGAGCCGGCCGAGCCGGAGGAGTTCCCCGAGGAGCAGCCCGCCTCGCGTCGCCGTCGCAGGCGCCGCGGTGCCGCCTTCGAGGACGAGACCCAGACCCGCACCGAGGCCCGTGCCGAGGCTCCCCGCGCGGAGGTCCGTGCCGAGGCGCCCGTCGCCGAGGAGGAGCCGGCCGACGACGTCGAGGACAGCGGCGAGCAGTCCCCCGACGACTCGGACGACTCCGAGGAGAACGAGGACACCGGTTCGCGCCGGCGCCGCCGCCGCGGTGGCCGCCGCCGCCGTCGGGGCGAGTCCGCCGACGGCGAGTCCGGTGACGCCGACGAGCTCACCGGCGAGCAGGTGGCCCAGGACGCCGAGGACACCGCCGAGCAGATCGGCGAGGACGCCGAGGACGCCGAGGACGACGACCGCTCCGAGGAGTCCGGTGGCTCGTCCTCCAGCAGCCGTCGTCGCCGGCGTCGGCGCAGGCGGGCCGGTGACGGTTCCGGCGAGCCCGACCAGTCCGAGGACGACCCGGAGCGCACGGTCGTCAAGGTCCGTGAGCCGCGCAAGCAGAGCGAGCCGTCCGACGAGGTGCAGTCCATCAAGGGCTCGACCCGTCTGGAGGCCAAGAAGCAGCGCCGCCGCGAGGGCCGCGAGCAGGGCCGCAGGCGGGTGCCGATCATCACCGAGGCCGAGTTCCTGGCCCGCCGCGAGGCCGTCGAGCGCGTGATGGTCGTCCGGCAGAGCGGCGAGCGCACCCAGATCGGCGTCCTCGAGGACAACGTGCTCGTCGAGCACTACGTCAACAAGGAGCAGTCGACCTCGTACGTCGGCAACGTCTACCTGGGCAAGGTCCAGAACGTGCTGCCGTCGATGGAGGCCGCCTTCATCGACATCGGCAAGGGCCGCAACGCCGTGCTCTATGCCGGTGAGGTCAACTTCGAGGCACTCGGCATGGCCCACGGGCCGCGCCGTATCGAGTCCGCGCTGAAGTCCGGGCAGTCCGTGCTCGTGCAGGTCACCAAGGATCCGATCGGCCACAAGGGCGCCCGGCTGACCAGCCAGGTCTCCCTGCCCGGCCGCTACCTGGTCTACGTCCCCGAGGGGTCGATGACCGGCATCAGCCGCAAGCTGCCCGACACCGAGCGGGCGCGCCTGAAGACCATCCTCAAGAAGATCGTCCCCGAGGACGCGGGCGTCATCGTGCGCACCGCCGCCGAGGGCGCGAGCGAGGACGAACTGCGCCGTGACGTCGAGCGGTTGCAGTCGCAGTGGGAGGACATCCAGAAGAAGGCGAAGAGCGGCAACGCCCCGACCCTGCTGTACGGCGAGCCGGACATGACCGTCCGGGTGGTCCGCGACATCTTCAACGAGGACTTCTCCAAGGTCATCGTCAGCGGTGACGAGGCCTGGCAGACCGTGCACGGCTATGTCTCGCACGTCGCGCCCGACCTCGCCGACCGGCTCACGAAGTGGACCTCCGAGGTCGACGTCTTCGCCACGTACCGGATCGACGAGCAGCTCGCGAAGGCGCTGGACCGCAAGGTGTGGCTGCCGAGCGGTGGTTCGCTGGTGATCGACAAGACCGAGGCCATGGTCGTGATCGATGTCAACACCGGCAAGTTCACCGGCCAGGGCGGCAACCTCGAAGAGACCGTGACCAGGAACAACCTGGAGGCGGCCGAGGAGATCGTGCGTCAGCTGCGGCTGCGCGACCTGGGCGGCATCGTCGTCATCGACTTCATCGACATGGTGCTGGAGTCCAACCGGGACCTGGTGCTGCGACGCCTCCTGGAGTGCCTGGGCCGCGACCGTACGAAGCACCAGGTCGCCGAGGTGACCTCGCTGGGCCTGGTCCAGATGACCCGCAAGCGGGTCGGCCAGGGTCTGCTGGAGTCGTTCTCCGAGACCTGCGTCCACTGCAACGGACGCGGTGTCATCGTCCACATGGAGCAGCCGACCTCCGTCGGGGGCGGCGGCAAGCGCAAGAAGCGCGGGCGGGGCGGCTCCGACGCGTCGGAGCACACGCACGAGAGCGCCGCCGTCGAGCACGAGACGGAGTCGGAGGCCGAGGTCGCGGCCGAGGTCGCCGAGCCGGTCGCGCTCACCGCACCCGAGTTCGCGCCGGACGAGGAGCTGTACAGCAGCGTCGCAGAGGCGGAGGCCGCGGCTTCCACCCGCGGGCGTTCGCGTCGCCGGGCCGGCCGCAGGGCGTCCGCTCCGGCGGGCGCGCCGAAGGCCGAGGCGCCGACGGCCCAACAGGTGACCGCCGAGGCGGAGGCCGAGCGTCCGGTGCAGCCGGAGCCCGCCGCCGAGGCGCACGCCGAGCCGGTCGCCGCCGAGGACCCGGTGGTCGAGGCCACCGCTTCCGCGCCGGCCGCTCCGGCGGTCGACGAGGCCGCGCCCAAGGGCCGTACCCGCCGCCGGGCCACCCGCAGGGTGTCCGCGCCGGCCGGGGCGCCCGAGAGCGCCGAGTCCGCGGTCGTCACGGTGACCGAGCCGGCACCGCAGCCGCAGGCCGCGCCCGAGCCGGTCGCCGCGTCCGCCGAGGCACCCGCGGAGGCCCCGGCCGAGGCCGCCGCCCCGGCCCGTCCGCGCCGCCGTGCGGTGCGCAAGGCCACCGCGCCCACCGCGTCCGAGGACACGGCCGTGGTGGTCGTCCCGTCGGGCACGGCCACGGAGGCTCCCGCCGCGGAGCCCGCGGTCGACGAGGCCGAGCCGGCCGGCAAGCCGGCCCGTAAGACGGCCAAGAAGGCCACCGCGAAGAAGGCCGCCACCAAGAAGACGGCGGTCAAGAAGACCGCGGCGAAGAAGACGGCCGCGAAGAAGACGACGGCCAAGAAGGCCGCGGCGACCAAGACGGCCGCCAAGTCGACGTCGAAGAAGACCGCGGCGGCGGAGCAGCAGACGCTGTCCTCCGTCTCGGCCTCCACCGACGAGGGCTGACCGACCGACGAGGGCCGACCGATGACGGCCCGCCGGCGACGGCTGACCGGCGACGGCCGACCGTCACGTCCCGGGTTCCGGGGCGCGTACCGAAGGGTGCGTGCTCCGGGCCCGGGGCCCGGTTTGACCCCCCGGTCCAGGGCCCCGTACCCTGGACCGTCGGCGTGTCCAGTGACACGCCACATCCTCGTAAACCTTTTCCTTCCGAGAACCTCGGTGATCGGGAGAGGCTGTCCGTGTCGGTTGTCCGGGCGGCTGGACTGCGAGGGTGCCGTTCCCGAGCGAGAGAGTGAGATCCGCGTGTACGCCATCGTGCGCAGCGGTGGTCGCCAGCACAAGGTTGCTGTCGGCGACATCGTTGAGGTTGACAAGATTTCCACTGCCAAGGTTGGCGACACGGTCGAGCTCTCGACCCTGCTCGTTGTCGACGGCGACGCCGTGACCAGCGACCCGTGGGTGCTGGACGGCATCAAGGTCCAGGCCGAGGTCGTGGACCACCACAAGGGTGTCAAGATCGACATCCTGCGCTACAAGAACAAGACCGGTTACCGGCGTCGTCAGGGCCACCGCCAGCAGTACACGGCGATCAAGGTCACTGAGATCCCCGCGGCTGCGAAGTAAGGGACTGAGGAGAGATGGCACACAAGAAGGGCGCATCGTCCACCCGGAACGGTCGCGACTCCAATGCCCAGCGGCTCGGCGTGAAGCGCTTCGGCGGTCAGGTCGTGAACGCCGGTGAGATCCTGGTCCGCCAGCGCGGCACGCACTTCCACCCGGGCTCGGGTGTCGGTCGCGGCGGCGACGACACGCTGTTCGCCCTCCAGGCCGGTGCCGTGCAGTTCGGCACCCACCGCGGGCGCAACGTCGTGAACATCGTTCCGGTCGCCTGAACCAGGCCGTAGACCGAACTTCTCGCGAGGCGGACCTCACTTCCCGGACGGGAAGGCGGGTCCGCCTTTCGCGTGTTGACATAGGTATTACCCGGCACGGGTAGTACTCGTACTTTCTGGAGGCACCGAACCATGACCACCTTCGTGGACCGCGTCGAGCTGCATGTCGCCGCGGGTAACGGAGGTCACGGCTGTGCCTCCGTTCACCGGGAAAAGTTCAAGCCGCTGGGCGGCCCGGACGGCGGGAACGGCGGGCGGGGCGGTGACGTCATCCTGACCGTCGACCAGTCCGTCACCACGCTGCTCGACTACCACCACTCCCCGCACCGCAAGGCCACCAACGGCAAGCCCGGCGAGGGCGGCAACCGCTCCGGCAAGGAGGGCCAGGACCTGGTCCTGCCCGTGCCGGACGGCACCGTGGTGCTCGACAAGGCCGGCAACGTCCTCGCCGACCTGGTGGGCCACGGCACCTCGTTCGTCGCCGCCCAGGGCGGCCGCGGCGGGCTCGGCAACGCGGCGCTGGCCTCGGCCCGCCGCAAGGCCCCCGGCTTCGCGCTGCTCGGCGAGCCCGGTGATCTGCACGACGTGGTGCTGGAGCTGAAGACCGTCGCCGACGTGGCGCTGGTCGGCTACCCGAGCGCCGGCAAGTCCTCGCTGATCTCCGTGCTCAGCGCGGCCAAGCCGAAGATCGCCGACTACCCCTTCACCACCCTGGTCCCGAACCTGGGTGTGGTCACGGCCGGCTCCACCGTCTTCACCATCGCGGACGTGCCGGGCCTGATCCCGGGCGCCAGCCAGGGCAAGGGCCTGGGCCTGGAGTTCCTGCGGCACGTCGAGCGGTGCAGTGTGCTGGTGCACGTGCTGGACACCGCGACGCTGGAGTCCGAGCGTGACCCCGTCACCGACCTCGACATCATCGAGGAGGAGCTGCGCCAGTACGGCGGGCTCGACAACCGGCCGCGGATGGTCGTCCTGAACAAGGTCGACGTGCCCGACGGCAAGGACCTCGCCGAGATGGTCCGCCCGGACCTTGAGGCGCGCGGCTACCGCGTCTTCGAGGTGTCGGCGGTGGCCCACATCGGGCTGAAGGAACTGTCGTACGCCCTCGGTGACCTGATCTCCACCGCGCGTGCCGCCAAGCCGAAGGAGGAGGCGACGCGGATCGTCATCCGGCCCAAGGCCGTGGACGACAGCGGCTTCACGGTGACCCTGGAGGAGGACGGCCTGTTCCGCGTCCGCGGGGAGAAGCCCGAACGCTGGGTGCGCCAGACCGACTTCAACAACGACGAGGCCGTCGGCTACCTCGCCGACCGGCTCAACCGCCTCGGTGTCGAGGAGAAGCTGATGAAGGCCGGCGCGCGCGCCGGGGACGGCGTGGCCATCGGCCCCGAGGACAACGCGGTCGTCTTCGACTGGGAGCCGACCGTCATGGCCGGTGCCGAGATGCTGGGCCGCCGCGGTGAGGACCACCGGCTTGAGGCCCCGCGGCCGGCGGCGCAGCGGCGCCGGGACCTTCAGGCGGAGCGGGACGAGGCGCAGAAGGAGTTCGACGGCTTCGAGCCGTTCTAGACGGCTCCGGGTCGTCCCGGGGGACGGCACAAGCAGGGAGCAGGGCCCGGCGGCCCTGCTCCCTTCCTTTTTGGCCAGGGCCCAGGACTCGGCCATTGTCGGCGTGGGTACCTCCGCAACCGGTGCCGGTAGTGCGAAGCTTTGTTCCGTTTGACCTCACAGAACAGCACCTCACCGCACAGCACCGCACCACCCCACGGTTCCCCGGCTGAACACCCGTCAGACCTGCCCCGGCAAGGGCCCGTTCCCCTGCCGTGGTGGGTCTTCCCGCTGTCTGCCTAGTTGTCATGCACGTGCAGCCCGGCGTTCAGCCGGCGGACCGTCCCGCCGTGGGAGCTTCCGAAGTGTCCAAGAGGCCTCTGGGGCAAGGGAGTTCCGCCGATGACCGACGCGACCGGACCGGTGTCACCCGAACGTCGCCGCTTTCTGACCGCGGGCGCCGCCGTAGTGGGCGCCGCCGCCTCCACCCAGCTGTGGCTGCCGGCCACGGCGAGAGCCGCCGAACCTCCACTGCCCGCCGATGTCTTCAGCCTGGGTGTCGCCTCCGGCGACCCGCTGTCCGACGGCGTGGTGCTGTGGACCCGGCTGGCCCCGGACCCGCTCCACGGCGGCGGGATGCCCGACCGCGCGGTGTCCGTGCAGTGGGAGATCGCCGAGGACGAGCGCTTCCGCAAGGGGGTACGGCGGGGAGTCGCCCAGGCGCGGCCCGAGTACGGGCACAGCGTTCACGTGGATGTACGGGGGTTGCACGCCGACCGTGCCTACTGGTACCGCTTCAAGGTGAGCGGCCAGCTCTCGCCCACCGGCCGCACCCGCACCGCGCCGCCGCGCACCAGCTCCGGCGGCACCCTGCGCGTCGCGCTCGCGTCCTGCCAGAACTGGCAGAACGGCTACTTCACCCCGTACGCCGACATGCTCGACCAGGATCCCGACGTGGTGCTCTTCGTCGGGGACTACATCTACGAGTCGACGCCCTCGGCGACGGCGGTGCGCCGGCACGAGGGGACCGGTGAGCCGTACAGCCTCACCCAGTACCGCAACCGGTACGCGCAGTACCGCTCCGACCCGGACCTCAGGGCGATGCACGCCAACGCCCCCTTTGTGGTCACCTTCGACGACCACGAGGTCGACAACGACTTCGCCGGTGAGATCCCGCAGGACCCGGACAGGCAGCCGCACGACGCGTTCGTGGCCCGGCTCACCGCGGCCTACCAGGCGTTCTACGAGCACATGCCGGTCCGGGCGACCGCCGTGCCGAACGGTCCGCACATCCGGATGTACCGCCGCCTGGAGTTCGGCCGCCTCGCCCGGCTGAACGTGCTGGACACCCGCCAGTACCGCAGCGACCAGGCCACCACCCAGGACGGCGCGAAGAACCCCGCGCTCACCATGCTCGGCGCGCAGCAGAAGCGCTGGCTCCTCGACGGCCTGCACGGCTCGCCCGCCCGCTGGAACCTGGTCGCCTCGCAGATCATGATGGCCGAGACCGATCTGCTGATCGGCGCGGGCAAGCAGTGGTTCTACGACGCCTGGGACGGCTACCAGGCCGAACGCAACCGGTTCATGCGGGAGTTCAAGAGCGTGCGCAACCCGGTCGTGCTCACCGGCGACCGCCATCTGACGATGATCAGCGACCTCAAGGAGGACTACGAGAACCCCGCCTCCGCCGTCGTCGGCGCCGAGTTCGTCGGGACCTCCATCTCCTCCAACGGCGACCAGGACCAGGCCGCCTTCCACCGGGAGTGGGACCCGCGGATGCCGGACAACCCACACTGGAAGCTGCTCGACGCCCACCGCGGCTACCACCTGTTCGACATCCGCCGCGACCGCATCGACGCCCAGGTCCGGGTCGTCGACACCGTGCTGAGGCCGACGGCCGCGCCGAGCACCCTGGCCCGGCTGCGTGTCGACGCCGGGCGGCCCGGAGTGCGCGTGGTCTGAGCGCCCGTACGGCCGTGACGCCCTGGGACACATCGTGGTCCCAGGGTGCTCTCAGCCCCGTCTCAGGCAGCCCGTTTACCGTCCGTTCACCATGGAGACGGATCGCCAGAGACTCGACCAGCCCATCGCCGCCCTGCCCGCCGGCACCCGGCTGCTGCACATCGGCCCGCACAAGACCGGCACCACCGCCGTCCAGGGCGCCCTGTTCGCCGCCAGGGACCGGCTGCCGTCCCACAACGTCGCCTTCCCGGCGCACACCCGGCACCCGATGGAGGCCGCCCTCGCCGCCTGCGCCCGGCCCGCGATGATCGGCGACACCGCGCCCACCGACCGGCACTGGACCCGGCTGCTCGACCAGGTGCGGGCGACCGGCGGGCGTACGTCGGTGGTCAGCAGCGAGTTCTTCGCCGACGCCTCCGACGACGCCACCGCGGCGCGGATCGTGCGGCAGCTGGGCGGGGCGAGCGGGGACAGCGGTGCGGGCGGTGCTGGCGGTGCCGGCGGTGCTGGCGCCGAGCGTGTGCACGTCCTGGTCACCCTGCGCCCCCTGGCCCGCATCCTGCCCTCGCAGTGGCAGCAGTACGTGCAGAACGGCCTGCGCATGGGCTACGAGGACTGGCTGGAGCACCTGCTGCGCAAGCCGCCGTACGACAGGCCCAATCCCAGTTTCTGGCGGCGGCACCGGCACGACCGGCTGGTGGAGCGGTGGGCGCGGGCCGTCGGACCGGAGCGCACGACCGTCGTTGTGGTCGACGACCGGGACCGGGACGGTCTGCTGCGCACCTTCGAGGCGCTGCTCGCCCTGCCCCCCGGGCTGCTGCGGCCGGTGCCGGACACGGCGAACCGCTCCCTCACCCTCGCCGAGACCGAAATGCTGCGGAATCTTAATGTCCACTTCCGGGCCGGCGGGCTTCCCGAAGAGCTGTATTCGCAGCTGATCCGGCACGGCGCGGTCATGCAGATGAAGAACGCCTTCCGGCCGTCCGCCGACGACCCGGGTATCCGCACCCCGCGCTGGGCGGTCGAGGAGGCGGGGCGGACCGGCGCCGAGATGGCCGGGCGGATCGCCGCGCTGGGGGTGCGGATCCTCGGCGACCCGGCGGTCCTGTCCGCCGTGCCCGAGGTGGCCGAACCGGCGCCCGGCGCGCCCAGGATCGCGCCCGAAGCCGCTGCTCAGGCCCTGTACGGGGTACTCGCGGCGGCTTCCGCCGCGCCCGTGCGGCACACGAGCCCCGCAAAGGCGCGGCCCGTCCACCAGGTCACCTCGAAGGAGCTGGTGGGGGTGCTGGCGCGGCGGGCTCTCCGGCGGCTGCGGCGGCACTGAGCCCACAGCCCGTCACGGCCCGTAATCGCCGGGGCCTGTGGAGTTACTCACAGCAATTCCCGGAACCGGCGCTCGTGGCGCATAACAGGTACTCCCGTCACCAGCGGAGGAAGATGAATGACAGGTTGCGGGCACATATGCGTTGGAGGTCGCTCACCTTGCATCGCGGTAACCACAAGTGGGACCATTTCCAGGTTCCCAGTCGCCCCGAGGTAGGTCACCTGTGTCACAGCACAATGCCAAGCCCCGTACCACCGCAGTGATCCTGGCCGGTGGCACCGGTCAGCGTGTGGGGCTCTCGATCCCCAAGCAGCTGCTGAAGATCGCCGGCAAGGCAGTCATCGAGCACACCCTGACCACCTTCGAGAAGGCCGACTCGATCGACGACATCATCGTGCTGATGGCGCCGGGTTACGTCCCCGACGTCGAGAAGATCGTCGCCAAGGCCGGCTTCCAGAAGGTCACCCGGATCATCGAGGGCGGCACGACCCGGAACGAGACGACCGAGCGCGCCATCACGGCCCTCGGCGAGGGCCTGGCCGAGGGGGAGGACCTCAACGTCCTGTTCCACGACGCCGTACGCCCGCTGCTCTCCCGGCGCGTCATCGACGACTGCGTGAGCGCCCTGGAGCGCTACCAGGCCGTCGACGTGGCCATCCCGTCCGCGGACACCATCATCGTGACACGCACCCACGGTGAGGACGGCGAGTTCATCACCGAGATCCCGGACCGCTCCCGGCTGCGCCGCGGCCAGACCCCGCAGGCGTTCAAGCTGTCCACGATCAAGCGGGCCTACGAAGTCGCCGCCGGCGACCCGAACTTCCAGGCCACCGACGACTGCACGGTGGTCCTGCGCTACCTGCCGGACGTGCCGATCCACGTCGTCGCGGGTGACGAGTACAACATGAAGGTCACCCAGCCCGTCGACGTCTTCATCGCCGACAAGCTGTTCCAGCTCGCCTCCACGGCCGCGCCCGAGCAGAACGGCGAGGAGGCCTACCGCCAGCTGCTCAGCGGCAAGACCGTCGTCGTCTTCGGCGGCTCCTACGGCATCGGCAAGGACATCGGCGAGCTCGCCGAGTCCTACGGCGCCAAGGTCTACGCCCTCGGCCGCTCCACCACCGGCACCCACGTCGAGAACCCGGAGGAGGTCGACGACGCCCTGTCCAAGGCGTACGCCGAGACCGGGCGGATCGACTACGTCGTCAACACCGCGGGTGTGCTGCGCATCGGCAAGCTCGCCGAGACCGACAACGCCACCATCGAGGAGGCGCTGAAGGTCAACTACCTGGCACCGGTGCAGATCGCCCGTTCGGCGTACAAGTACCTCGCCGAGACCAAGGGCCAGCTGCTGCTCTACACCTCCAGCAGCTACACCCGCGGCCGCGCCGAGTACAGCCTCTACTCCTCGACCAAGGCCGCCATGGTCAACCTCACCCAGGCCCTGTCCGACGAGTGGGCCGGCGACGGCATCCGCGTCAACTGCGTCAACCCCGAGCGCACCGCGACCCCGATGCGCACCAAGGCCTTCGGCGACGAGCCCGCGGGCTCGCTGCTCTCCTCCGAGGCCGTCGCGCGCACCTCGCTCGACGTGCTGCTCTCCGAGCTGACCGGCCATGTCATCGACGTCCGCCAGCAGGACCCGACGGCGGACGCCAGCAGGTCCGACGGCTTCGAGCAGGTGCTGGCCGGAGTGCTGGACCGCCAGGACGGCGTGGCATAATCGGCGCCTTAAAGCCTTCCTTTATTCAGGCCTCTCTGGGTGCCCGTTCGCCGAGCATTCACAGAGGCCTGAATCCGTAAATCCCGAAATTGCGGGCTTCATTCCAGGCACCCCCCTCCCAGAGCAGGTTTTCCGTGATAACCACCGCTATTCGCGTCGCCCGGGTGGGCAGCGCGGCCGAGCTGGCCGCGGCGGCGCTCATGATGCTGGGCTTCCCGGCGCTCATGCTGGCCGCGCTCGTCCCGAGCGTCCCCGCCTTCGCGGCCGCGGCGGCCGTGACATACCTGGCGGACCACTATCTGCACCGCAAGGGCAGCTATCTGGTCAACCGCCTGAGCAAGGTGCGCGCGGGACTGTCGATCCGCTTCCTGATCCGCGAGCTGCTGCTGATCCTGCTGCTGGCCCGGCTGTCCCTCTCGAACGACCTGGTCTTCTACGGTGCCGTCGCCTGCTTCATCGCCTTCTACGGCCTCCAGGCCCCGCACGGCGCGCTGGTCACCCTGATCCGCAACCGCCGCCGGATGCCGGTCGCCACCCGCAACGTCGACCTCGCCTCCCGGATCCGTATCCCGGACGCCCCGCCGCGCCCGCTGCTGGACCGCTCGGCCGAGAAGATGCTCCACCTCGACCTGGCGGCGGTCGTCGGCATACTCGTCTCCGCGGAGCTGGATTCCGCCGTGGCCGGCTTCGTCGGGATCGGCATCACCCTCGGCCTGGGCTGCGTCTACGTCCTCGCCCTCGCGCCGTACGTGCGCGGGCGGAAGATCCCGCCCCGCGCGGAGGTCGTCCTCGCCGCCATGGACGACTGGCTGGGCGCCTACCGGCCGGAGACGGTGCTCTACTTCTCCGGCTCCAAGGACTCGGCGTACCAGCTCAACATGTGGCTGGAGACCATGGAGCAGCTGGACTCCCGGCCGCTGATCATCCTGCGGGAGCGCGCGATCCTCGACCGGATGGCGCCCACCACGGTCCCGGTCGTCTGTGTGCCGGGCGGTGTGCACCTGATGAACATGGACCTCTCCACGGTCCGCGTCGCGCTGTACGCGGCGAACGTCGGCAAGAACATCCACCTGCTGCGCGTCCCCACCATGAAGCACGTCTTCATCGGCCACGGCGACAGCGACAAGCTGGCGAGTGTCAACCCGTTCAGCAAGGTGTACGACGAGGTGTGGACCGCCGGCCGCGCGGGCCGCGACCGCTACGCCATCGCCGACGTCGGTGTCCGCGACGACGACATCGTGGAGGTCGGCCGCCCGCAGCTGGCGCCGATCCGCCCCTGGCAGGAGGTGCCGGCGAGTGCCCTCGGCGCGGCCGCCGAGGGACACTGCCCGACGGTGCTCTACGCGCCGACCTGGGAGGGCTGGGACGACAACCCCGGCAACACCTCCCTCCTGCTGGCCGGCGAGAACGTCGTCCGCACCCTGGTCACCGCCGACCCGCCGGTCCGTGTCCTCTACAAGCCGCACCCCTTCACCGGCACCCGCAGCGCCGCCGCCAAGGCCGCCCACCAGCGGATCACGGCCCTGGTCGAGAAGTCCGCCGTGGCGCGTGCCGCCGACCCCCGCTTCACGGTCGACGCGGGGGCGCAGAGCGCCGCCGGGGCCGACCTGGCGCGGATCGAGGCCCGGCTGGCCGAGCTGGGCGGCGCCGCCGCCGAGAAGCGCGACGAGGCCGAGGCCACCCGTGACGGTGTCGTCGACGTGACGGGCTTCCAGGAGATCGCCCGGCTGCGCGGCGAGTGGAACGACGCCTACTGGCAGGCCTTCCCCGCGTGGGAGCACCGGGTCATCGAGGGCGCCGAGCCGCGTCTGTACGACTGCTTCAACGTCTCCGACGCGATGGTCTCCGACATCTCGTCCGTGGTCTCCGACTTCATCGCGAGCGGCAAGCCGTACGCGGTGACGGACTCGGCGGACCTCGGAGAGGAGGAGTTCAAGCGGCAGAACACCGCCGTGCGCGCGGCCGTGATCCTCTCCAACAGCGCCGCCGAACTGGGCGTCCTGCTGGCCGCGGTCCGCGAGCCGGTCGCCGACCCGCTGGCCGACGAGCGGCGTGAGCTGAAGCGGTATCTGCTCGGCCCGGACGAGCCGACGTCGATCGACCAGTTCAACACCGCGGTGAAGAACCTGGCGTCGAAGGCGGACACCCGCAACCGGGGCCAGGAGCCGCGCGCGGCGACGAGCGAACTGGCGGGCTGACGCGGGACGTTGTACCGGGGAGGGCCCCGAGGTGCCGGACGGCATCCCGGGGCCCTCTGCCGTGTCCGCGGTCGGCACCGGCACGTGAACCGGATCACTTCACCACGTCTCCGGATGAACCCTTTGTGTCCCTCCATCGTCTTCTGAGTAGCGAATGAGGAGATACGGAGGAAATCTTCCGTGACCGTAGGGGGAACGTGACCGTGCCGCAGCCTGATGTCAGCGTGATCATCGGGGCGTACGAAGCGATGCCGTACCTGGTCGAGTGCCTGAAGTCCGTCGAGGCACAGACCATCGGACCGGGACGGATGGAAGTCATAGCCGTGGACGACGGCTCGACGGACGGCACGGGGGAGTACCTGGAGGAGTTCGCCGCGCGGGTGGCCATCCCCGTGACGGTGATCAGGCAGCAGAACTCGGGCGGCCCCAGCGGCCCGCGCAACGTCGGCCTGGGCAGGGCCACGGGCCGTTTTGTGTTCTTCCTGGACGCCGACGACCGGCTGGGCCCGGAGGCGCTGGAGCGCATGGTCGCGGCGGCCGACCGCAACGGCACGGACGTGGTGCTCGGCCGGGTCGAGGGTGTCAACCGCAGCGCGCCCAAGTCGATGTGGGGCAAGTCCCTCGACCGTACGGACGTGTACTCGTCCAACATCAAGTTCACGCTGAGCGCGCAGAAGCTGTTCCGGCGTGAGCTGCTGAGCCGGCACGGCATGCGGTTCGACGAGTCCCTGTGGACCGGCGAGGACGCGCTGTTCACGATGGAGGCGTATCTGAGGGCGGACGGCGTCTCCGTCGTCGCCGACTACACCTGCTACTACCTGGTGGGCCGCACCGACGGCAAGCACGTGACGAAGAGCGGTGGGTACGAGCTGCGCTTCGACTCGGCCCGCGCGCTGATGGGCCTCATCACGGCCCTGGTCCCGGCGGGCCACCGGCGTGACGTCCTGATGCTCCGGCCCTTCCTGATCACCCTGCTGCCGCAGTTCGGCCCGGTGTTCCTGAAGGACTCGGAGAAGGTCCGCCGCCACAAGCTGGAGCTGGCCAAACCGCTGATGGACGCGCACTGGACGCCGGAGGTGGCCCGCCGCGTCAAGGTCAACGAACGTCTGCGGCTGCACCTGGTGGCCGAACAGCGCCTCGACCTCCTGGTGGAGATCATCGAGTTCGTCCGGGCGAAGAAGCAGGCCGCGGCCCTGCTGGAGCGCCGCCGGAGCCGGGTCTACCTCGCCTACCCCCACTTCCGCGAACGCACGGCCGGGATACCGGACTGGGTGTACCTCGCGGAGACGCGGGAGGCGCAGGTGTTTCCGGGCTACCGGGAGAGCCGGTCGCTGACACGCCGGGTGTGGCGGCGGGCGCGGCGGATGATGACACCGACGGGCGGCGGGGCGGCGGCCGCCTGAGAAGTGGCGGTGCCCTGTCTTCTGCCGGGACCGGCGGAAGACAGGGCACCACTCGCCTCGTACAGCGTGCGCCGCTCTACGGCTACTTGCTCTGCTGCTTCGTTTGCAGCGCCCTGCGCAGGGGTCTGCCCACCACCCGGCGGGCCCGGCGGTAGACCGACGGCGTGGCGGCCGACGCCTTGGCCGCGGACTCGGCACGTGCACCGGTCCTGGCCAGCTCGCGCTTCAACTGCGCGTTGTCCGCGGACAGTTCCGTGATCCGGCTCTGGAGCCAGCCGAACCGGTCGCTCAGCGAGGCGATGTCCGCGTCGATCCACGGCCGGATGCCGGCGGGGAACGACAGCGACCGCATCCGCTCCTCGAACGCCGCGCCACCGTCGCCGTGCGTGAACGTGTTGTCCAGGCCGTTGGCGGTCAGGAAGGACGTGAACCGCTCGAACCGCTCCTGGTGGCCGCCGGTCAGCTCGCTGAAGTCGGCCTCCTCGTACAGCTCCGCCGGATCGAGGTCGGCGGGCACCTTGTCGATCGTGCGGTGCGGGATGCCGAAGTAGCGGCACAGCTCCAGCGTCCGCGAGTCCGAGCACAGCACCGTCGCCGGGGTGCCCGCGATCAGTGCGGCGATGTTGCCGTGGATGCGCGAGCCGAAGGAGTAGTCGAAGCCGCGCAGGTCGTCGATCCAGGTGATGGGGTCGACGTAGACGCGGACCTTGCCCTCCCGGTACATCGGGTGGTCGGGGTGGGTCGGCATCGCCGTCACCCGGGCGTTCGGGCTGGAGAGGTCGCGCCAGTGCAACTGGCGGGCGTCGCTGAGGTTCTGGCCGACGAAGCGCAGGTTCGGGTAGCGCTCGTGGGCGCGCCGGATGACCTTGCCGAGCCCCTGCGACCGTACGGCGCTGTGCGAGCCGTTGACCGAGATCCGGGAGTCGGCGGTCAGCCGGGGCAGCCGCTTCTCCACGGTGAGGTCCTTGCCGTGCATGAACAGCGACGGGCAGCCGATCACCTCGACGTCCCGGAAGCCCATCTCCTTCAGATACCGCTCGGTGAACTCCCCGCGCACCCCGATGGACGCGCTGCGGTCGAGCACCGCGGAGACGAACGCCCGTACGGTCGGCTCCATGGCCTTCAGCCGTGCCGTCTCGTACTTGAGGTTGGACTGCGCGCCGACGCCCAGCACCACCACCGGGATCGTGAGCTTGCCGATGAGCCGGGTCAGCCGCTCCAGCGCCTCCTCGAAGGAGGGCCGGAAGGCGTTGGCGAGCGGGACGACGAAGGCGTCGTACTCCTCGTTGATCCGTCCCGCCGCCGCCACACTGACGCGTCCGCCGTTGGAGAACACCTCGGTCCGCGGAGTTTCGAGGATCTTGTGGGAGGCGTCGCTGAAGATCAGGTTGCCCGCGTTGGTGGCGATGACGTCCCGGTGCAGGGCCTCCTCGACGGGGACGACGTCGTACGGGCTCTTGCCCGACCGGAGAAGAATGCGCTTCACGCGCTGCGCGGGGGGATCTGTGTGTGGCACGTCGTTCAACCTAAGTTTGCCTGCACGTTGAATTCCAGACGAAACGTGTGCAACCTTTTTGCCGTAAGCGGACCGTGAGGGATGCGTCACGTTCCGTGTCCCTCCGTGCGTACGGCCCGGTGTCCGCCGCCGCGTCCGCCCAGTGGACCGCCGCGCAACTCCCGGTCCCCTTCGCGTAGATTGCCGGGCGGGGCAGTCGGGGGCTATGCGAGGGGACGAATCGCAAGGTGGCAGGGGCAAGGCAGGCCGTGGGCGCGGCCCGCAGGATCGTGGTGAAGGTGGGGTCCTCCTCGCTGACCACCGCCGCGGGCGGGCTGGACGCCGACCGGGTCGACGCCCTCGTGGACGTACTGGCCAAGGTCCGCGGCGGCGGCGAGCGCGAGATCGTGCTGGTGTCCTCCGGCGCCATCGCCGCCGGACTCGCCCCGCTGGGGCTGCGCCGGCGCCCCCGCGACCTCGCCCGCCAGCAGGCCGCCGCCAGCGTCGGCCAGGGGCTGCTGGTCGCCCGCTACACCGCCTCCTTCGCGCGCTACGGCGTCCGGGTCGGCCAGGTGCTGCTCACCTCCGACGACATGAGCCGCCGCGCCCACCACCGCAACGCCTCGCGCACCCTCGACAAACTGCTCGCGATGGGCGCCTTCCCGATCGTCAACGAGAACGACACCGTCGCCACGGACGAGATCCGCTTCGGCGACAACGACCGTCTCGCCGCCCTCGTCGCCCACCTCGTCCACGCCGACCTGCTGGTGCTGCTGTCCGACGTCGACGGGGTCTACGACGGCGATCCGAGCCGGGCCGGCACGTCCCGGATCGCGGAGGTCCGCGGACCGGCCGACCTGGCGCACGTCGACATCGGCAGCGCGGGCAAGGCCGGGGTCGGCACCGGCGGGATGGTCACCAAGATCGAGGCGGCCGGGATCGCCGCCGCCGCCGGTGTCCCCGTGGTGCTGACCAGCACGGTCCGCGCCGCCGACGGCCTCTCCGGCGCGGACACCGGCACGTACTTCCACCCCACCGGCAAGCGCTCCGCCGACCGGCTGCTCTGGCTTCAGCACGCCTCCACCCCGCAGGGCGCGCTGATCCTGGACGACGGTGCCGTACGGGCCGTGGTCGAGCGTCGTACCTCGCTGCTGCCCGCCGGGATCGCGGGCGTCGAGGGCGACTTCAGCGCCGGCGACCCGGTCGAGCTGCGGGACACCACGGGGCGGGCCGTGGCCCGGGGTCTGGTCAATTTCGACGCCAAGGAAATCCCGCAGCTGATCGGCCGCTCCACCCGTGAACTGGCCCGCGACCTGGGGCCCGCGTACGAACGTGAGGTCGTACACAGGGACGACCTGGTGATCCTGCATCCGTAAAACAGTTGATTCGTCCGCCCCCGGTGGGGGACGTTCCGTAAAACGGCCACGCGGAGCCTTGCGGCCTGCTCAACTTTGTCTCAGGGACATATTCCGCACGGGCACTGCGTGAGCCGCGCAGCCGCACTGCCGGGACGACAGGAACCGAGGGACTGAGGAGGCCGCCGTGAGACGAGTGCGCCCTGGGGCGGCGACGTCCCGCGGCGGCCCCGCCGGGGCCCCCTCGCGCCCGGCCGGTGAGGAGCGGGCCCTGACCAGCGTCGCCGCCGGCGACCGGTACGAGCAGCCGGGCGACCTGCCCCGCCTGTGGCACGTCACCCTCAGCGTCTCCGGCGAGGCCGCCCCGCTGAAGGAGGTCAGGCGGGCCCTGGAACAGCTGGCCCACGACCACCCCTTCCTGCTGACCAGCCGCTACGCCGACGACCACGCCGAGATCCGGTACTGGGAGGAGGCCCGCGACCTCCACGACGCCGCCGCCGTGGCGCTGCGGCTGTGGGGCGAGCACCGGCAGACGGCCGGGCTGCCGCCCTGGGAGATCGTCGGCCTGGAGGTCATCGACCGCGGGACCTATCACCAACGCCTCGCGGAGGGTTACGGCCCGGCGCCGGCCTCACCGGTCGGTGTACATCCCTTTTGAGCCCTGTTCACGCGGAGTCTCGCGGTTCGGGACAACCGCGGGCACGGTTCGGCGGGCGCACTACCCTTCCCTCATGACGACGCTCTCGCCGTACGACTCCATGTCCCCGGTCACCCAGGCCGCCTACCGCGCCAAGTCCGCCGCCGCCGACCTCGCCCCGCTGCCGCGGGCCGCGAAGGACGACGCGCTGGCGGCCATCGCGGACGCCCTGGAGGTCCGTACGGCCGAAATCGTCGAGGCCAACGCCAAGGACATCGCCAAGGCCCGCGAGGCCGGCACCAGCGAGGCCATCGTCGACCGGCTGACGCTCACCCCGGAGCGTGTACGGGCCATCGCCTCCGACGTGCGGGACGTCGTCGCGCTGCCCGACCCCGTCGGCGAGGTCGTCCGCGGCTCGACCCTGCCCAACGGCATCGACCTGCGCCAGGTCCGCGTCCCGCTCGGCGTCGTCGGCATCATCTACGAGGCCCGCCCGAACGTCACCGTGGACGCCGCCGCCCTCTGCCTGAAGTCCGGCAACGCGGTCCTGCTGCGCGGCTCGGCCTCCGCCTACGAGTCGAACACCGCCCTCGTCAGGGTGATCAGGGACGCCGTGGGCGGTGCCGGACTGCCCGCCGACGCCGTACAGCTGGTACCGGGCGAGAACCGGGAGAGCGTGCGCGAGCTGATGCGCGCCCGGGGCCTGGTCGACGTCCTCATCCCGCGCGGCGGCGCCTCCCTCATCCGGACGGTCGTCGCCGAGTCCACCGTCCCCGTCATCGAGACCGGCACCGGCAACTGCCACGTCTATGTCGACGCCCAGGCCGACCTCGACATGGCCGTCGAGATCCTGATCAACTCCAAGGCACAGCGGGTCAGCGTGTGCAACGCCGCCGAGACCCTGCTCGTCCACCAGGACATCGCCGCGGACTTCCTGCCGCGCGCGCTGGACGCCCTCGCGGAGGCCGGTGTGACCGTGCACGCCGACGAGCGGGTGATGGCCTACGCCAAGGACTCCCGGGCGACGGTCGTGGAGGCCACCGCCGAGGACTGGGAGACCGAGTACCTGTCGTACGACATCGCCGCCGCCGTCGTGGACTCCCTGGAGCGCGCGGTCGAGCACATCCGGCTGTGGACGTCCGGTCACACCGAGGCGATCGTCACCACCTCGCAGCAGGCCGCCCGCCGGTTCACCCAGTTGGTCGACTCCACCACGGTCGCCGTGAACGCCTCCACCCGCTTCACCGACGGCAGCCAGTTCGGTTTCGGCGCCGAGATCGGCATCTCCACGCAGAAGCTGCACGCCCGTGGCCCGATGGGCCTGCCGGAGCTGACCAGCACGAAGTACATCGTGACCGGGGACGGGCACGTACGGCGCTGAGCGGGCGCCCGCGGGCCGTCTCAGCAGGCGGATGAATTTCCATACCGTCTGCCCAAATTGACCCCCCAGGTCTACTCTGGATCCTGTGCCGGACGACGTGGGGGGCACGCCGTTCCCTGACGGCTGGATGCCCGACGACGACCACGACCGCGGAATGGCGGACGAAGAATTCGCCTCCGTGGTCTTCGACGAGGCCTTTGTGCGGGCGGCTGTGGTCCATGAGCCGACCGCCGTGGAGCGCCTCCTGTCCGCCGCCCAGGCGAGAGCCGAGGCCTCCGACGCGGAGGCCCGCCGCGCCCACGCCAGAGGCGAGCGCTACGACGACGGGTACGACCCCGACACGCGCCGCTTCGGCCATGATCCCGAGCTGGACGACCTGGACGACACCGACGTCCTCGACGACGGCTACGGCGCCCCGGGCACGTACGGCAAACAGGTCCGGTGGCATCGCGCCGTCGCCTGGATGCTGGCCATCGTGATGGGCATCGGCATGGTCGCGCTGGCCTTCGCGGCCGTCTACCGCGGCGCCTCCTCCAGCCGCCAGGACCCCGCCCCGCCACCGGCCACCACCGGTGTGGAGCAGGGTGACCGGGCGGCTCCCTCGGCCTCCGCCGACTACTCCCGGCCGGCGGTCTCGGCCGTCCCGCGTACCCCCTGAGCACGGCCCCCGGGCCGGTCGTGCACTGGCCATGGCGTCACTCCCGGGTGCCCTCGGTGGGCGTCGGGATGTCCTGGCGGTTTCTGGTGAGGACCTGTCAGAAGTTGTCGCGTAGCAGGGCGTTTACCAGAGCGTCAGGAGACCTACTCTGAAGATATGGGCGGACTTGGAGACCCACCTGAGGGGACACCCGGCGGCGCCCCCGGCGGTGCGGACGACGAATACCGATCGGTTGTCTTCGACGAGTCTTTCGTTCGCGCTGCCCGCCTCCAGGAGTTCTCCGCCCAGGAACGCATGGGTGACCACGCCCCCGCCGTCCGCCGCCGCCCACCCGTGCGCCGGGGACTGTCCCGGCAGGCCCTGATCCTGGTGGTGCTGATCGCCGTGGCCTTCGGCACCGCGATCTACATGGGGGTACGGAACCCCTACGCGACCTCGGCCTCGGGCAGCCGCCAGTCCCTCCAGCCGCTGCGCATGACGGTCGTCCCGCTCAGCCCGCAGTCCGAGGTCACCGGCGCCGTCGACACCGCGAAGCTGTACGCCGACAGTCCGGCGGCGCAGTTCCGGATCGGCGCCGAGGGCATACCGCTGCCGGCCTCGCGGAGCACCGCGAACTTCTCCGACAGCCAGGTCGTCACCGCGCTCACCACCGCCAAGGACTACATCGTCCGCTCCTCGCTCTACCCCGAGGTGCTGACCGGGGGTCAGGTCCGGCCCGTGCGCGTGATGCTCGACCCGGACCAACTCGACCAGTTCGACGAGAGTTTCGCGCACCCGGCGGCCGATGGGCGGCATGCGCCGACCGGTTGGCTGGTCCGGTTCGACCCCGAGGTCGCCGAACTCGCGGACCGTCAGATCCGCGTCCAGGGCACCCTTCAGGCCACCGAGACCAACTCCTCGACCCTTGAGGTCGTCGCGGACCATCTCTTCGTGTACGCGCTGCGGCCGGCGGGCGCCGCTGCCGGGGCCGAGGCGTCGCTGTTCACCGTCCGGCGCGAGCTGCACTTCAGCTTCGACCGCGACGATCTGCGGCTGCATCAGGCGCGGCTCCAGGTGTCCTACGTCCAGGCGGGGCCGCTGTCCTGCGCCGAGGACTCCGTCGACCAGCTGCGGCCGCTGCTCGCCGGCCAGACCGCCGCGGCGGGTGGCCCGGCCGGCACGGATCCGTATGCCACGGGGGATACGACGGCGCTGTGCGGAGCGCTGACCGCGAGCGGCTGACGCGCCTGTTCGGTCGGCCGCGGGCCGGTGGGGCTGACGCCCCCGGGTGGTCGGCCGCGGGCAGGTGGGGCTGGCGCCCCCGGGTGGTCGGCTGCGGGTCGGTGGGGGTTGGTCGCGCAGTTCCCCGCGCCCCTGGGGCGTTGCAGCGGGCGCGGACTCGTGCAGCCCCACTTGCGGTAGCCGCGGGCAGGCGTGCCGCTGGGCGGCACGGGTGGGCGCGGCGGCACCCCGTTGCGCCGGGTTGCGCGACGTCCCCCCACCCACGCCGGGGAGTGTTGTCGGGTGCGGGGCCGTGGGGGCTGGGCGCGCAGTTCCCCGCGCCCCTGGGAGGGAGGGGGTGGCCGTTGTCGGCCGCCTGCGGGCGGGGGGGGCACGGGGCCTCTTGGGGCCCCGCCCCCCCCGGGCGTCAGTTGTTGTTGGGGGTGTCGTCCTGGGGCGGGTCCTCCGTGCGGGTCGTGCCCGTGGACGGGTCGTCCTTCGGGGACGTGCTCGACGAGCCGGCGAAACCGCCGAAGCCGCGCCGCACCCGGCCCCCCAGATCCCCCGCCCCGCCGGCGATGTCGCTGACCAGCTTCATCAGCGGGTCCTTGGAGTCCTTCACCTGACTGGCGTAGCTCGCCGCGGACTCGCGGAAGGAGTCGGTGACCGAGGTGTCCTTGTCCTGGTCGCGGCGCGGGTAGTGACCGTCCATGATCCGCTGGTAGTCGCGGGACTCGGCCCACTTCTTCAGCTCGGCCGCGCGGACCGTGGTGAAGGGGTGGCTGCGCGGCAGCACGTTCAGGATCTTCAGGACCGAGTCGCGCAGGTCGCCACCCGCCTCGTACTCCTCGGCCTGCTCCAGGAACGCGTCCACGTTCATCTCGTGCAGGTGGTTGCCGCCCGCGATCTTCATCAGGCCGCGCATCGACGCCTGCACGTCCTGGCCGACGAGCAGCCCCGCGCGGTCGGCGGACAGCTCCGACTTGCGGAACCACTCGCGCAGCGCCGTCACGATCGCCATGATCGCGACATTGCCGAGCGGGATCCACGCCACCCGCAGCGCCAGGTTGGTGAGGAACAGCAGGATCGTGCGGTACACGGAGTGGCCGGACAGCGCGTGGCCGACCTCGTGGCCCACGACGGCCCGCATCTCCTCCTCGTCGAGCAGCTCGACGAGTCCGGTGGTGACCACGATGATCGGCTCGTCCAGACCGATGCACATCGCGTTGGGCTGCGGGTCCTGGTTGACGTACATCGGCGGGACCTTCTCCAGGTCCAGGATGTAACAGGCGTCCCGCAGCATGTCGTTGAGGTGGGCGAACTGCCGCTCGGAGACCCGCACCGAGTCGGAGAGGAACAGCAGCCGCAGGCTGCGCTCGGGCAGCAGGCCGCTGAGGGCCTTGAACACCGTGTCGAAACCGCTGAGCTTGCGCAGCGCGACCAGCGCCGAGCGGTCCGCCGGATGCTCGTACGCACGCGAGGAGATCCCCGGGAAGCGTGTGCGCTGCCTGCTCGGCACGCTCTCGTGCCCGTCCTGCTGGTGGCCGTCGTCGGACATGTCTTCCCCCATGCGTCTGAGTGCCGCTGGTGTGCCCCCGAAGCAGGGCCCAGCCTAGGCGGAGTTACCTTGGACGGGCACTACAGCGAAGGAGTCCCCCGTCATGGACCACGTCCCCGCGACCGTCTGGTACACCGAGGCCGCTCATGCCGCCGAGCAGCAGGGTGCGGGGAATCTGCTCCGGGTCGTACTGATCGTGATGGTGCTGGGCTGTGTGCTGACGGCGTGGTTCGTGCTGCGCGGCTACAAGCGGAAAGACGACTGAACCGACGCAAAGGTTCCCCGGTGCCGAGGAGCCGCCGGGCAACAGGTGTCTCCAACGGCGGAGTCGGCGTGATGGCCGCGGGGCCGCCCGCTTACCATGAGCCGACGTCTTTATCCCGCCCTCACCGGATAGGTTCTGCCGAAGATGAGCTTCCACAGCACCGCTGCCCAGTTGGTCACCCTCGCCGCGGAAGGCGAGGAGCACGGCGGCAACCACGAGAGCCTGGAGCCCCTGCTCACCGGTGGCGCCGCGCTGTTCATCCTGCTGCTCCTGCTGTGGATCACCACCCGCTTCAACCGCGACCGCTGAGCCCGGTCGGGCGCGGCGTCACCGCTCCGGCCCGGCACCGGGCCCGTACCGCGCGGAGGCGACTCCCGAACGGGCCCCACAGGCCGGGCCGGTAGGGTCTGCACGCATGGGAGAGCAGGACATGCCTACCGGTCCGGACGACACCGCCGGCGGCCGGGCGACCGGCGCCGCTCCGGCGCACGAGAGCGCGGCCCGCGAGGGATTCGGCGGCACACCGCGCGGGGCTCGGCCCGAAGGCGCCGAGGGCCCCTCGGTGGGCCCGGCGCACACCGGCAAACGCCGTCTCGGCGTCATGGGCGGCACGTTCGACCCGATCCACCACGGGCACCTCGTGGCGGCCAGTGAGGTCGCCGCCGCCTTCCACCTCGACCAGGTGGTGTTCGTCCCCACCGGTCAGCCGTGGCAGAAGACCCACCGCAAGGTCACCCCGGCCGAGGACCGCTATCTGATGACGGTCATCGCGACCGCCGAGAACCCGCAGTTCTCGGTCAGCCGTATCGACATGGACCGCGGGGGCCCCACCTACACTGCCGACACCCTGCGTGACCTGCGCTCACTCAACCCTGACACGGACCTGTTCTTCATCACGGGTGCAGACGCCCTCGGCCAGATCCTCACCTGGCGTGACACTGAGGAGCTCTTCTCCCTGGCACACTTCATCGGGGTCACCCGGCCCGGTCACCCCCTCGCCGACCCCGGCCTTCCTGAGGGTGGTGTCTCGCTGGTCGAGGTCCCCGCCCTTGCCATCTCGTCCACGGACTGCCGTGCGAGGGTCGCCAAGGGTGACCCGGTCTGGTACCTGGTGCCGGACGGGGTCGTGCGCTATATCGCGAAACGAGAGCTGTACCGCGGCGAGTGAGCCGAGAGGGGCACCGGTGAACGACCAGTACGACGCGGGGTACGAAGGCGGCCCGTACGAGCTCGTCGGCTACGACGAGTACGGCCGGCCCGTGTACCGGCAGGTCCCGCCGCCCCAGCCCCCGCAGCAGCAGACCTACGATCCCTACGGGCAGCAGGGCTACGGCTACGACCCGTACGCGACGGGAGCGCAGACCGACCAGCAGACCGGCCCCCAGCAGCCCGTGCCGCCGTACGACCCGTACGGGACCGGCCAGCAGCCGCCCGTCCCGCCGCAGGGCCAGTACGACACCGGCTCCTACCCGCAGCAGTACGACGGCTACGACCCCTACGGGCAGGCCGCGACCAGCGGCCAGCAGCCCCAGGTCGCCGAGCAGACCGCGTACATCCCGCAGCAGGCGGGCCCGGCGGAACCCGGCCCGGACCAGGAGCCCCAGGGTGGCGGGCCGGGCGCGCGCGAGGACCGGGACTACCGCACCGAGCAGTTCGCGTTCGTCGAGGACCCCGACGCCGAGTCCGAGGACGTCATCGACTGGCTGGCCTTCACGGAGAACCGCACCGAGCGCCGCGAGGAGGCCAAGCGCCGCGCGCGCGGGAGGCTGGTCGCCATCGTCGTCGCCCTGTCCCTGGTCGTCGCGGGAGGCGTGGGTTACCTCTGGTACGCGGGGAAGCTGCCCGGCGTGTCGTCCTCCGGCGACTCGGCCGGCGCCACCACGGCGTCGGGCGCCCAGAAGCGCAACGTGATCGTCGTCCACCTGCACGACACCAAGAAGACCGGCACGTCCACGGCGCTCCTGGTGGACAACACCACCACCAAGCAGGGCACCACCGTCCTGCTGCCCAACTCGCTCGCCCTGACCGGCGACGACGGCTCCACGACCACCCTCACCAAGTCCGTCGACGACGACGGGTCCTCCGGCACGCGCGAGGCCCTCGACACCGCCCTGGGCACCTCCATCCAGGGCACCTGGCGGCTGGACACGCCCTACCTCCAGAACCTCGTCGACCTCGTGGGCAACATCGAGGTCGACACCAACGCCGACGTGCCCGACCCGGACGCCAAGAAGGGCGAGACGCCCCTGGTGCGCAAGGGCGAGAACCAGACCCTCAGCGGCAAGGCAGCCGTCGCCTACGCCACGTACAAGGGATCCGGCGAGGAGCAGAACGCCCAGCTGGAGCGGTTCGGCCAGGTCATGCAGGGCGTGCTGCGCAAGATGTCGTCCGACGCGACGGCGGCCACCACCACCGTGCAGACGCTGGCGCAGATCCTCGACCCGCCGCTCACGGACAAGGACCTCGGCACCTTCCTGGCCGGTCTCTCCGACCTAGCCAAGAGCGGCGACTACAAGACGGCGATGCTGCCCGTGGAGGGCGACGGCACCCTGAACGCGCAGGCCACCGCCAGCGTCGTCAAGGACGTCCTCGGCGGCACCGCCAAGAGCCCCGACCAGGACGCCGCCGTCCGCGTGTCCGTGCAGAACGCCACCGGCGCGAAGGAACGCACCGAGGACGCGCGCGTGACACTGCTCAACGGCGGCTTCACCTTCCTGGAGGGCGGCACGGCGTCCGCGGCCGAGGCCACCTCGAAGGTCACGTACAAGGACGACACCGACAAGGAGAACGCCTCCGAGGTCGCCAAGACGCTCGGCCTGCCCGCCGGCGCGGTGGCCAAGGGCGACGTCTCGGCCAACGCGGACGTGACGGTGGTCCTGGGCCAGGACTACGAACCGGCCACGGCCGACTGACGCGGGCCGGGCCTTATTCCGTACGGGAGCGTCGGCGGACCGTGAGACCCTTGAGGTCAAGTGACCGCCGACGGAAAGCCTTGTAGTGACCGCTACTGACCGCTCCCTGGAGCTCATCAACACCGCCGCCCAGGCGGCCGCCGACAAGCTCGCGCACGACGTCATCGCGTACGACGTCAGCGACGTGCTGTCGATCACGGACGCCTTCCTGCTGGCCTCCGCGCCCAACGACCGCCAGGTCAAGTCGATCGTCGACGAGATCGAGGAACGGCTGTCGAAGGAGCTCGGCGCCAAGCCGGTGCGCCGCGAGGGCGACCGCGAGGCCCGCTGGATCCTGCTCGACTACGTCGACATCGTCGTGCACGTCCAGCACAGCGAGGAGCGCGTCTTCTACGCCCTGGAGCGGCTCTGGAAGGACTGCCCCGAGCTGGAGCTGCCCGCCGACGCCAAGGCGACCCGTGGCAAGAGCGCCGAGCACGCCAAGCTCCAGGCCGCCGAGGAGGCGGCCGAGACGGGCGGTGAGTGGCGTTGACCACCGGCGCCGAGGGGACCGCGGCCAGGCCGGGCCGCGGGCGCCGCGTCATCCTGTGGCGGCACGGCCAGACGTCCTGGAACGTGGAGCGCCGCTTCCAGGGCACCACGGACGTCGAGCTGACCGAGACGGGCGTCGCGCAGGCGCGCCGCGCGGCCCGGCTGCTCGCCTCCCTCAAGCCGGACGCGATCGTCGCCTCCGACCTCCGGCGGGCCTCGGACACGGCCGCCGAGCTTGCCGAGCTCACCGGCCTGGAGGTGAGCCGGGACGAGGGTCTGCGGGAGACCTACGCGGGCGTCTGGCAGGGCCTCACGCACACCGAGATCATCGCCCGGCACGGTGAGCAGTACGCCGCGTGGAAGCGCGGCGAGCCGGTGCGCAGGGGCGGCGGCGAGCTGGAGACCGAGGTCGCCGACCGGGCCGCCCCCGTGGTGCTCCGGCACGCCGAGAAGCTGCCCGACGACGGCACGCTCGTCGTGGTCAGCCACGGCGGCACGATCCGCACCACCATCGGCCGCCTGCTCGGCCTGGAGTCCCGGCACTGGGAGAGCCTCGGCGGCCTCTCCAACTGCTGCTGGTCCGTCCTGGGCGAGGGCGCGCGCGGCTGGCGCCTCCTTGAGCACAACGCCGGCACCCTCCCGGAGCCCGTCCTCGGCGACGACGACTGATCCTCCCGGGGGCCGCGACCCGGATTTCACTTTCCGGCAGGTCACAGGCTAAAGTTCTTCTTGTTCACCCCGCCGGGAGCGGAGTGGCGCAAGGGGCTATAGCTCAGTTGGTAGAGCGCCTGCATGGCATGCAGGAGGTCAGGAGTTCAATTCTCCTTAGCTCCACAGAGGATTCGTACGGGGAAGCCCTGCTACTCACACCGTGAGGGCGGGGCTTTTGCCGTTCGGTCCCGAAGACCACTGATGAGTAGTCACCTGACGGCGGCTCGTGAGCTTCCGACGAGTCGTCGCACAGAACTGATCCCCAACCGGCTTGAGTCACTTGGGGCCCTCGGGGCGTATACGTCTGTGGAGGCGCCGGGTCGCGCGCGTGCGTGCGGCTGCCGGGGCGGTCGCGGGTTGCCGTGGCCGGACTGGTACCCAGGCGTCGCTGACCGTATTGGCCCGGCCGTGGCAGAATCAGACGGCCGGAAGGGGGCGCGGCCCGACGGGAGGGAGTAGCGATGCCTTCGAGCATCCTCAGGGAGGTCGGCCACCTCCTCGACGCGGCGTTGATACGGGAGAAGGCCACCCGGCTCAGCTGCCCTTCCTGCGGTTCCGGGCATGTCGCCCAGGTTCTCGGCGACAACGGCGGGATCTCTTACGTGTGCACGGCCTGCGGCCACAGCTGGAGCTGATCGATGGGTGCACACAGGCGAAAGTGCGACTGGTGCGGGAACGGCACGCCGATCGTCCGGGACATGGAGCCGATCAACCCCGACTACCAGTACTGGTGCGAGGAATGCGCGCGGGCGCTGATCATAAAGGGCGACCCGATCGAGACGTATCGGGAGCTCGAGGGGGAGCCGATCTACGGCCGGCTCCTGGAGGAGCACTGCACGCTCAAACGGTTCTACTCGTTCGTCACGGCCTGACCGCCGCGCCGGTCAGGATCGGACACAGGTGCTGCTACCGGTGTGGAACGGAAACGATTTGGTGCTCCACCGGGTCGGCCGGTAATGTTGGCGTCGCCGCCGGGGACACCGGGTGGCCACGAGGGGCTATAGCTCAGTTGGTAGAGCGCCTGCATGGCATGCAGGAGGTCAGGAGTTCAATTCTCCTTAGCTCCACAGGACTTCGAGAGAAGTGAAGGCGGATCATCCCCACGGATGGTCCGCCTTTCGCATGGCGCGCACCAGGCGCACACCACACGTACGACGGCGGGGCACCCGGAAGCCGGGTGCCCCGCCGTTCGTCCGCTCAGCGGCCCAGGGCCCTGCGGTTGCGGCCCTGCGACAGGACCGGGAGGTTGCGGGCGGGCGCCTGGGAGCGGGTGTCCTCCTCGATGCGCAGCGCGAGCGCCGGGCAGCGGCGCACCGCGCGTAGAGCCTTGGCCTCGGCGAAGCGCGGCACCTGCGCCTGGGCGACCGTCGGGAAGCCGTCGGCGCCGAGTTCGAAGACCTCCGGGAGGATGTCCGCGCACAGTCCGTGGCCGCGGCACAGCGTCCAGTCGACGTAGATCTTCTGGCGGCTGGGGCCGTTCTCCTCGGACGGCGAGCCGCCGGGCAGGCCCGCCGGGCCCATCCCGCCCTCGAAGAGCGGCAGAACGCCCTCCACGGGCCTTCCGCAGCCGTTTCCGAGGACATGCGCGGCGAGGTCGTCGGTGAACGCCTTGAGGGTGGACTCCAGGAACATCGCCGAGCCGTCCGGGTGCGAGCACGCGCCGCGCCGCTTCACGTTCTTGGCGACCTGCTTCACGGCCTCCAGGGCCGCCGGGCCACCGCCGTTGAGGATGTCCGCCATGCCGCGCGCGGCGGCGGGCAGGCCGAGGTAGCAGGGGCCGCACTGGCCCGCGCTCTCCTCCGCCAGCCACTGCGCGACCCGCAGCGACTCGCCCAGCGGGCAGGTGTCCTGGGTGATCGGCAGGATCGCGCCGGCGCCCAGCGAACCGCCCACCGCGTCCAGCGAGTTGCGGGAGACGACCGCCTCGTTGACGGTCGCCGCGTCGATCCACTTGCCGTGGTAGCCGCCGGTCAGCACACCCTGCGGCACCGGCGGGGCGCCGGCGAGCTGAAGGACGTAGCGCAGCGGTACGCCGGTCGGGACCTCGATCACCATGGGGCGGGCGACGGCGCCGGAGACGGTGAGCATCACGGTGCCGGGCTCGTCGTACAGGCCGGTGTTGCCGTAGCGCTCCGGGCCGATGCGGGCCGCGATCGCCAGCTGGGCGAAGGTCTCGGCGTTGGACAGCAGGGTGGGCGCGCCGCCCACGCCGTTCTGCGAGGCGCTGACCTTGCGGCCGGGCGGGATCGCCGGGCCGCCGTCGATGGAACGGATCACCGATGCCGCGGCGCCGGTGACCATACGCACGGGATTGCGCTGCACGCGCGCACGGAGGGCGGACCGGCGTCCGTTGCTCAGGCCGCGCTCGGCGAGCGCGGCCTCCATGGAGCGCTGGGTCGACTCACGGGTCACGGCGATGACGAGCTGGCGGGCGCCCAGTGCTTCGGCGCACAGCAGCGCGCCGTCCAGGATGAGGTGCGGGGCACGGTTGATGAGCACCGTGTCCTTGCGGCAGGCCGGTTCGTCCTCACTGCCGTTGACGACGACGACCGGCCGGACACCACGCTTGATCGCCGCTTCGGCGACCGAGCGCAGCTTTTTGTGGAAGGGGAAGCCCGCGCCGCCGCGGCCCTTCAGATTGATGTTCTCGGCGAGCTTCGCGAGTTGCTCACCGCCCATCGGTTCGAGGGGACCGTGCACCTTGAGGTGCATGGGTAGATCGAGTCTTTCGACAAGGTCGAAGCCCGACGTGAGTTGGGGAAGACCGACTACGCGGACTTCTGGGACGTCGGGCAGGGCCTCGTTCACCTAAAGCCTCCGGAAGGCGTGTTCCAAGGTTCGCCCGAACCCGGCCCCTCGAAGTCGTAGGGGTCGGGGCGTGTTTCAGTGGCGGGACCGCTGTTGTACGTGTCATTCGGGTTGTACGTGCCGTAGAGGGGATTCGACTCACCGGTGTCGTACACATCACTTCCGCCGTATCCGGCGGTTCCTTGATCGCTGTAGGTCGGGATGTTGTAACCCGTGTCCTGGAGCGGGTCGTACGCCGACGGGGGAGCCTCGCCGACCGGCGGCGGCAGCGGGATCGGCCAGGAGCCCGAGGTGCTCGACACCGGGCCGCCGTCCATGCGCGGCATCGCTTCCGTGGGCTGGAAGTCCGGTACTTCCATCCGCGCGGTCTGCTCCGCCGCGAAGGACTGGTCCGCGCGTGCGGGCCGCGAGACGGCTCGGTAGGCCGCCGCGAAGCCGTTCGCGGGCTCCCCGGCACCGGCCCGCGCGGACGGGTCGTACGAGGGCGCCTGGCGGGGGGACGGGCGCTGCTGCTCGTAGCCCGGCAGGGCCGCGCCGGCCCGCGCGCGGCTCTCCTCCAGCTCCTCGCGGCCGGGCCGCTCCGTGGTCCCCAGCAGCGTGGCGATCGTGTCGGCGATACGGCGCTTGACGGGGCGGGGCGCCGCGCGGAGCGCCAGGGCGGCCATCACGCCGGCGAGGGAGAGGCCGTAGAGGAAGACGAAGACCGGCTTGGCGTCACGGCCCGCGTAGAGGCCGTGCACCAGGGCGGCGCACCAGGCCGGGTAGGCCAGCATGTGCATCGCCCGCCAGCGGGCCGCGACCGGTGCGGGGGACGCGAAGCGGCTGCGCAGAGCGCCGGTGATGCCCACGAAGATCATGAGCAGGCCGGCCAGGGAGCCGAGGCCGATGAGGCCCGCGGTGCTGGTGAAGCCGAGCGAGAACGGGACCAGCGCCGCGATCACGGTGGTGTGGTCCAGCACGATCTTGGTGGTGATGTGCAGCAGCAGGAACGCGATCGAGGCGACCGCCGTCGTCCGGTGCACCGCCTGGCCGACGATCCGCTGGCGTGCGTTCAGGAAGATCCGGTCCTGGGCGAACAGGCCCCAGATGACCGAACAGCTGAGGCACACGAGGGAGAGCACGCCCGCGCCGAAGTTGAGGAACTCCTGGAAGGCGTCACCTCCGACCAGCACGATCACGGGTATGAGGAGCAGGAAGACAGCCGACGCCACCCCATAGGCCGACCGGCCTGTTTTGGGGAGCGAGCTGTTACTACGTCGAGGGTTCATGGGGGCAACTCCGAGCAGTTCGGGAAAGCGGTCCCGCTGCCGCACTCTAAGTGGAGCCATACCGAGGGGTACGAGGTTTGAGTTATTGCGTCGTTATCAAAGGGCTACGAGGCTGCTGTGATGCCCCTTAGTGACTGTTACGCGAAGTAATCATTGACCCTTGTTCATCTTCTGCCGCGCGGGACAGGGATGAGGGGGCGGGTTCATGAGGATGGCACGCCGTGCCGGATGATGCCCACCATCGCGTTTCGGCGCTCTCGGGGCCTGCGGTACCCTAACGCCATGCGTGCCGTACGCCTTCTGCTTAGCGAGCCGCGCTGATCAGTCCCGACCACCGTTGAAGATCGTGGTCGGCATCGGCGCGGCGTCCCCTCCTGTGCGAGGGGATTTTTCGTTTCTTGAGTGTCACAGCCGCTGGCAGAGACGATCGATGGAGCTTTGAGGATCATGAGCGAGACGAACCCCGCTGCCACCGCCGAGGTGGTCGCGCCGCACCGCTACACGGCAGCTCTGGCCGCCGACATCGAGGCACGCTGGCAGGACTTCTGGGACGCCGAGGGCACCTACGAGGCGCCGAACCCGACCGGTGACCTGGCGGGCGACCCGCAGACGGTCGCCCGGCCCGAGAAGTTCTTCATGGACATGTTCCCGTACCCCTCCGGGGCCGGCCTGCACGTCGGCCACCCGCTGGGCTACATCGCCACCGACGTGTACGCGCGCTACCACCGCATGACCGGCAGCAACGTCCTGCACACCCTGGGCTTCGACGCCTTCGGCCTGCCCGCCGAGCAGTACGCGGTGCAGACCGGCACGCACCCGCGCGTGTCCACCGAGGCCAACATCGAGAACATGAAGATCCAGCTGCGCCGGCTGGGCCTGGGCCACGACAAGCGCCGGTCGTTCGCCACGATCGACCCGGACTACTACAAGTGGACCCAGTGGATCTTCCTCCAGATCTTCAACTCCTGGTACGACGGCGAGGCGGACAAGGCCCGTCCGATCGCCGACCTGATCGCCCAGTTCGAAAGCGGCGACCGCGCGGTGCCCGGTCACGAGGGCCGCTCCTGGAGCGAACTGACCGCCGCCGAGCGCGCCGACGTACTGGGTGAGTACCGCCTGGCGTACGCCTCCGACGCGCCCGTCAACTGGTCGCCCGGCCTGGGCACCGTCCTGGCCAACGAGGAAGTGACCGCCGACGGCCGCTCCGAGCGGGGCAACTTCCCCGTCTTCAAGGCCAAGCTGCGCCAGTGGAACATGCGGATCACCGCCTACGCGGACCGCCTGCTGGACGACCTGGACGAACTGGACTGGCCCGAGGCCATCAAGCTGCAACAGCGCAACTGGATCGGCCGCTCCGAGGGCGCCCGCGTCGACTTCCCGATCGACGGCGAGCACGTGACCATCTTCACCACGCGCCAGGACACCCTGTTCGGCGCCACCTACATGGTCCTGGCGCCCGAGCACCCGCTGGTCGAGAAGTTCACCCCGGACACCTGGCCCGAAGGCACGCACGACATCTGGACCGGCGGCCACGCCACGCCCGCCGAGGCCGTCGCCGCCTACCGCGCGCAGGCCGCCGCCAAGTCCGACGTCGAGCGGCAGGCCGAGGCCAAGGACAAGACCGGTGTCTTCACCGGCGCGTTCGCCACCAACCCGGTCAACGCCGAGCGGATCCCGGTCTTCATCGCCGACTACGTCCTGATGGGCTACGGCACCGGCGCGATCATGGCCGTCCCGGCCCACGACAGCCGCGACTTCGCCTTCGCGCGCGCCTTCGAACTGCCCGTGCGCTGTGTCGTCGAGCCGAGCGACGACCGGGGCACCGACACCACCACGTGGGACGACGCCTTCGTGTCGTACGACGCCAGGATCGTCAACTCCACCGGCGAGGGCGTCTCCCTGGACGGCCTGGGCGTCACCGACGCCAAGGCACGCATCACCGAGTGGCTGGCCCGCAAGGGCATCGGCGAGGGCACCGTCAACTTCCGCCTGCGCGACTGGCTGTTCAGCCGCCAGCGCTACTGGGGCGAGCCCTTCCCGATCGTCTACGACGAGGAGGGCACCGCCCACGCGCTGCCCGAGTCGATGCTGCCGCTGGAGCTGCCCGAGGTCGAGGACTACTCGCCGCGCACCTTCGACCCCGACGACGCCGACACCCAGCCCGAGACGCCCCTGTCGCGCAACGCGGACTGGGTCAACGTCACCCTGGACCTGGGCGACGGCCGGGGGCCGCAGAAGTACCGCCGTGAGACCAACACCATGCCCAACTGGGCCGGTTCCTGCTGGTACGAACTGCGCTACCTGGACCCGCACAACGCCGAGAAGCTGGTCGACCCGGAGATCGAGCGCTACTGGATGGGCCCGCGCGAGGGCCGTCCGCACGGCGGCGTCGACCTGTACATCGGCGGCCAGGAGCACGCCGTACTGCACCTGCTGTACGCGCGCTTCTGGTCCAAGGTGCTGCACGACCTGGGGCACGTGTCCTCGGTCGAGCCGTTCCACCGGCTGTACAACCAGGGCATGATCCAGGCCTTCGTCTACCGCGACAGCCGGGGCGTCGCGGTGCCGGCCGCCGAGGTCGAGGAGCGCGACGGCGCCTACTACTACCAGGGCGAGCAGGTCTCCCGGCTGCTGGGCAAGATGGGCAAGTCCCTGAAGAACGCGGTCACTCCGGACGAGATCTTCGCCGAGTACGGCGCCGACACCCTGCGCCTGTACGAGATGGCGATGGGCCCCCTGGACGTGTCCCGCCCGTGGGACACCCGCGCGGTGGTCGGTCAGTACCGGCTGCTCCAGCGGCTGTGGCGCAACATCGTCGACGAGGAGACCGGCGCGGTCACCGTCGTGGACACCGAGCCCGACGAGGCGACGCTGCGGGCGCTGCACAAGGCGATCGACGGCGTGCGCGCAGACCTGGAGGGCCTGCGGTTCAACACCGCCATCGCCAAGGTCACCGAACTGAACAACCACCTGACCAAGGCGGGCGGCGCCGTGTCGCGCCCGGTCGCCGAGGCGCTGGTGCTGCTGGTCGCCCCGCTGGCCCCGCACATCGCCGAGGAGCTGTGGCGCAAGCTGGGCCACACCGACTCGGTCGTGCACCACGACTTCCCGGTCGCCGACCCGGCGTACGTCGTGGACGAGACCGTGACCTGCGTGGTCCAGATCAAGGGCAAGGTCAAGGCGCGACTGGAGGTGTCGCCCGCCATCTCCGACGACGAGCTGGAGAAGGTGGCGCTGGCCGACGACAAGGTCGTCGCCGCGCTGGACGGGGCGGGGATCCGCAAGGTGATCGTGCGGGCGCCGAAGCTGGTGAACATCGTTCCGGCGTGATGTCCCTCCGACGGGCGAGGGTGCCCGCGTCGGCTTTGTGGCCGGTGCGGTGAGGGACGTCCCCTAGGGGCGGGCCGGGTTCGTGTGCGGGCAGGATCGGGGTTCTCCTGGAACTCCGCGCCTGCCCGCAGCGTTTACCGTGGAAGAGCGGCACGAGACGTGCCGCGGCCCGCCGGAGGAGGAGCGTCGTGGAAGCAGTGGTCGCAGTCTTCGTCCTGCTTTTTGTGCTCTTCCTGGCAGTCGGCGCCTGGGCCACGGTCAAGGCGGTCGGTGCCGCCAAGCGCGGCGTGGACCGCACGGTCGCGCAGGCCCGCCGCACCGTCGAGGACCACACCCTCAGAGCGAAGTCCCTCGCCCAGCCGGGCCCCGCCGGCGAGCTCGCCCAGCTCCGGCTGAAGCTGCGCACCTCCATGCGCGCCACCCAGGACGCGCTGCACGCGGGCGTGAGCGAGGACGAGTCCCTCAAGGAGTCCCTCGCCCTCTTCCAGCGACTGAGCGCCCACGGCCACGAACTCGACGCCGAACTGCGCCGCCTGGAGTCCGAGCCCGACCGGCGGACCCTCTCCGAGCGGCTGCCGGCCCTGCGTGAGCGCACCGAGCGGATCACCGGCGCCGCGGACTCGCTGCGCTGGGCCGCCCGCGACCGCGCCCGGCGCTTCGCCGACGACGACCTCGACTCGCTCAGCACCCAGATCGACGTGGAGGCCGGCGCACTGCGCCACTGGGACACGACCCCGGAGACATCCGCCACCACGCCACCCCCGTGGCCGGATGCCCCCGCGCCGGCGGCCGGGTCGACCAGCGGCCAGACCTGGCCCGAGGACGCCCGCTCGGGCACCTCGACCGAGGAGTCGGCGCGCCCCGCCATCACGCCGCCCACTCCGCGCCCGACATACTCGTGGGAGAAGACCACCCGCCCCGAGAGCACCACCTGATCACGCCATCCCCGCCAGGGGTCCACAGGGCCGGGCTGCCGTCCGGACGCTACGCCAGGTAACCTCCAGCTCATGTCCCGCCATGTCGCGATCGTCACCGATTCAACGGCCTACCTGCCGCCACGGACGATGGATCGCCACGGCATCACCGCGGTTCCCCTCACCGTGGTCCTCGGTGACCGGGCACTGGAAGAGGGCACCGAGATCTCGACCCGCTCACTGGCCCAGGCGCTCCAGAAGCGACGCTCCGTCACCACGTCCCGGCCCAGCCCGCAGCTCTTCGCGGAGACCTACCGCCGGGTCGCCGAGTCCGGCGCCACCGGCATCGTCTCCCTCCACCTCTCCGCCGAGCTCTCCGGCACCTACGACGCGGCCGTCCTCGCGGCCCGCGAAGCGCCGGTGCCCGTACGGGTGGTGGACACCGGCATGATCGCCATGGCCCTCGGCTTCTGCGCGCTCGCGGCGGCCGAGACGGCGGAGGCGGGCGGCACGATCGACGAGGCGGTGAGCGCGGCGGAGAAACGGGCGGCCGGTACCTCCGCCTACTTCTACGTCGACACCCTCGACTATCTCCGCCGCGGCGGACGGATCGGGGCGGCACAGGCCCTGCTGGGCTCCGCGCTCGCCGTGAAGCCGCTCCTGCAACTGGAGGGCGGCCGTATCGAGATGCTGGAGAAGGTCCGCACGGCGTCGAAGGCGATCGCCCGCCTCGAAGAGCTCGCCGCCGAACACGCGGGCGCGGCACAGGTCGACATCGCCGTCCACCATCTCTCCGCCCCCGACCGGGCGTCGGCCCTCGCGGACCGGCTGCGGGTACGGGTGCCGGGCCTGGTGGACCTCCATGTGAGCGAGGTCGGGGCGGTCATCGGGGCGCATACGGGGCCGGGGTTGCTGGGGGCTGTGGTTTCGCCTCGGTGAGGGGCGGGCCGGCGGCCTGGGGGTTGGGGGCCTGAGAACTGGGCCGGCGGAGAGTCGGGCGGTCCGGTAGGTGGGCGGCCTGGGGGTGTGGGTCACTCGTGTGGGTGGCGGAGTTATCCACAATCGGTGGGTGATCCCCGGGAATTGAGCAAGATCATCGCCGCTGGGCCGGGCTGATCCATCCTCGCCGTATGGCACTTCGATCACGTTCACGCGCAACGTCCGCCACCAGTGGTCCGGGCCGTCGGCCGGGCTCCGACGGCCGTACCCGGCACCGCCGTTCACCCGCCCCGGGCAGCACCCGGCAGCGCCATGCCCCGGCGCAGGAGCTCCGACGGCGGGCGGAGCTGATCTTCGGGGCTTCGGGGGTGGTCGATGAGTTGGGGGTGGGGCCGCCGCCGGAGCAGGAGATGGGCGGGCGTTCTGCGGCTGAGCGGGGCGAGCGGGGTGATGTCTCTCACGGTTCCGCTGGGCTGGAGGAGCCGAGGGGGCGCGACGGGTCGGGGGACGGTGCGGCGGCGGCGCCGTCGTCCTCGGCCGGGCGGGGGTCGGGGCGGGTCGCGTCGACGGTCCGGGAGCGGATGCCGGTGTGGTTGCAGGCCAGGTTGGGGCTGGAGCGCAGGAGTGTGGTGGCGCTCACCGTGGTGCTCGTACTGGCGGCGGGGTTCGCCGTGCACCACTTCTGGACCGGGCGACCACAGGACGTGCGGGCGCCGGAGGTGGTGGAGGCGGCCGGTTCTTTCGGGGAGCCGGAGCCGGAGCCTGAGGCGGAGGCCGTGCCGAGCACGGCGGCGGAGCCGGGGGCCACCGGCCCGGGGGTGCCGGGTACGGCCGGGGCCGTCGTTGTGGTCGACGTCAGCGGCAAGGTCCGGGAGCCCGGTGTACTGCGGCTGCCTGCGGGCTCACGGGTTGGCGACGCCTTACGCGCCGCCGGTGGCGTGCGTCCCGGGACGGCTCTCGACGGGCTCAACCGTGCCCGGGTGTTGGTGGACGGCGAGCAGGTGGTCGTTGGGGGCCCGGCTGGTGCGGGACCCGGACCCGGCGTGGTGCCGGGTGGCGGGACCGTGGCCGGTCCGCCCGGTGCGGCTCCCGCGGCCCCCGTCTCCCTCAACACCGCCACGGTGGAACAGCTCGACACACTGCCCGGGGTCGGCCCGGTGCTGGCGCGGCACATCATCGACTACCGCACCCAGCACGGCGGTTTCCGTTCGGTGGACGAACTGCGTGACGTCAACGGCATCGGCGACCGCCGCTTCGCCGACCTGCGGAATCTGGTACGGCCATGAGGGCGGGCGCTTCGGCGGACACGCGGGCGGACCGACGGACTGTGGTATCCGCTCGACCGCGGCAGTTCGTGCACGCGGCCTCGGGAAACCGGCTCGGTGATCCTCATCCACGGCAGGAGGGGCCGACCGATCTACGGCTTGTGCCGCCGGCGCTCGCGGCCTGGCTGACGGCGGCCCTCGCACTCGGCGCAGGACCGGGACGGATCGTCGGGGTGACGGTGGTGTGCCTGGTGGGCGGGGGTCTGCTGCTCCTGCCGTGGCGAGGGCTGCGCCGGTCGCGCCGAAGACTGCGTCAGTCGCGCCGAAGACTGCGTCAGTCGCGCCGAGGACTGCGTCAGTCGCAGGAAAGGGGGCCGCTGCCGTGGGGAGGACGGGGCCGGTCCCAGCAGAGGGAGCCGTGGCGAGGATCGCTCCCGTCCTGGCCCGGCGGGCTGCGGATTTCGGCTGCCGCTGTGCTGCTGTGCGTCGCCGCGGCCGCCGCGTCGGCCGGGCTGCACGGGGCGGATCTGCGGCGGGGGCCGGTACCGGAGCTGGCGGAGCGGTTCGCCACCGTGACCGCGGAGGTGAGGGTGACCGCGGATCCCCGGTTGTCCCGGCCGCGGGTCAGTGGTGCTCACGCCCTGCCGGTCTCCGTGCTGGTCGAAGCCGAGGTGACCCGGGTGGAAGCGGCTCGTGGGAGAGCGGTGGAGACGCGGACGCCGGTGCTGATGACCGTGGACTCGGGTGTGCGCGGCGACGGGCCGGCGGCCGAGGGCGCGGCGCGATCTCCGTGGCTGGCGTTGCTGCCGTCGACGCGGGTGCGGGTGGACGGGCGGCTGGCCCCGGTGACGGCAGGGGGCGGACGGATCGCGGCCGTGCTGCGGGTGCGGGACCGTGCCGTGCCCCGGGTCGTGGGGGAGCCGTCGGCGACGCAGCGGTTCGCAGGGCGGCTGCGCTCGGGGCTGCGCGAGGCGACACACGGGCTGCCGGCGGATGCCCGCGCGCTGTTGCCGGGGCTGGTCGTGGGGGACACCGCGCGGATCACTCCGGAACTGGACGAGGCGTTCAAGGAGACGGACCTGGCGCATCTGCTGGCGGTCTCCGGCAGCAACCTCACCATCATCCTCGCCCTGCTGCTCGGCCCGCCCGCCCTCGCCCAGCGGGCGGAGCGCCGCGGAGCCGCACCCCGGTTCGGGATCTCCCTGCGGACGACGGCACTGCTCGGCGGAGCACTCACGCTCGCCTTCGTGGTGGTGTGCAGACCGGACCCGAGTGTGCTGCGCGCCGCGGCCTGCGGTTCCGTGGCGCTGCTCGCCCTGGCGACCGGCCGCCGTAGGTCGCTGATCCCGGCACTCGCCACGGCCGTGCTGCTGCTGGTGCTGTACGACCCCTGGCTGGCGCGGAGTTATGGGTTCCTGCTGTCCGTGCTGGCCACCGGGGCCCTGCTCACTCTCGCTCCGCGCTGGAGCGTGGCGCTGCGCCGGAGGGGCGTGCCGCCGCGGCTCGCCGAGGCACTGGCCGCCGCCGGTGCGGCGCAGGCATTGTGCTCGCCGGTTGTGGCCGTGCTGTCGGCGCGGGTGAGTCTGGTGGCGGTGCCGTGCAATCTGCTGGCGGAGTTCGCGGTGGCGCCGGCCACGGTGCTGGGTTTCGCGGCGCTGGCGACGGCGCCCGTGGCGATGCCGGTGGCCGAGGTGCTGGCGTGGTGCGCGGGTTGGCCGGCCGGCTGGATCGCGGATGTCGCGCGGACCGGGGCGGCGCTGCCGGGCGCGGGGGTGGACTGGCCGGGCAGTTGGAGCGGGGCGGTGCTGCTGGCGCTGGCGACGGTTGTGGTGCTGTTCGTCGGGCGGCGGCTGGTGGCCCGGCCCTGGATGTGCGGGGCGTGTGCGGTGCTGATCGCGCTGGTCGTGGTCCAGCCGCCACCGCTGACCAGGGTGATCACGGGGTGGCCGCCGCCGGGCTGGCGGCTGGCGATGTGCGACGTGGGCCAGGGCGACGCGACCGTCCTTGCGGCGGGGGACGGCAGCGGGGTCGTGGTGGACGCCGGACCGGATCCGCGGTTGGTCGATCGCTGTCTGCGCACACTCGGCATCACCCGCGTTCCCCTGGTCGTCCTCACCCACTTCCACGCCGACCACGTGGCGGGACTGCCCGGGGTGCTGCGGGGAAGGGCGGTGGGCGCGATCGAGACGACGGGGTTCCAGGAGCCGCCGGAGCAGGCGGAGTTCGTACGGAGGGAGGCGGCGGCCCGGGGCATCCCGGTGACGCGGGCGGTCGCGGGGGAGGAGCGCAGAAGCACGGGTGGGCTCAGCTGGCGGGTGTTGTGGCCGCCGGGATCGCCGGCCGCGGAGCCGGAGGGCGCGAACGACGCCAGCGTCACGATGCTGGTCCGCTCCGGAGGGCTGCGGATGCTGCTGCTCGGGGACCTCGAACCCCCGGCGCAGCAGGCGTTGTTGAGAACCCCGGCCGCAGGGCTGCTGGGCGGTGTGGACGTCCTGAAGGTGGCCCATCACGGCTCGGCCTATCAGGATCCACGGCTGATACGCGCGGCGGCACCACGACTGGCGTTGATCTCCTGCGGCCGGGACAACTCGTACGGTCACCCGGCGCCCGGCACGGTCGCCGCGCTGCGGGCGGTGGGCGCCCTGGTGATGCGGACGGACCGGGACGGGGCGCTGGCCGTGACGGGCACGGGCGGCAAGCTCCGAGTGGCGCGAGGGTGAGGTCGCCGGGAGGGTGGAGCGCCAGGAGGGTGAGCGCGCGGCGAGGGTGCTGGTGCCGCGAGGGCGACGGTGCCGCACCTTCCTCGGCAGCCCGGCAGCCCGGCAGCCCGGCGGCCCGGCAGCCCGGCCCGGGGTCCGGACGGCTTGCCCCCCGAGGCGCTGAGGGCGTCGTCGGTGTCCGAAAATGGGGGCGTGAGTGATGTGAGACATGTGCTGGTGCTGCCCGACCGCGATGCGGCGGAGGAGGCATTGGAGGCGCTCGGGGAGCGGTTCGGGCTCGACGAGGAGCCCCAGTTGGTACGGGACGCCCTGGCCGGTGAGGACGATGCCGAGGACGCGCAGTGGCTTGTGGTGCTGCGGGACGAGAAGGGGCGGCTGGACCCGGCCGAGCTGGACGAGTTCGCGGGGGAGTGGGAGGGGTGGCGGGAGGAGCCGTAGCGGAGGGCGCTTCGGGGCGGCCTCGGGATGCCGGGCGGGCCGGTCGTTGTCAGTGGTGCGTGACATGCTGGTCGCGATGGCCAGGAAGACTGCGAACGACGACCCTCTCGCCCCCGTGACGCTTGCCGTGGGCCAGGAGGACCTTCTGCTCGACCGTGCGGTGCAGGAGGTGGTGGCCGCTGCCCGGGCCGCCGACGCCGACACGGACGTACGGGATCTGAGCCCGGACCAGTTGCAGCCCGGCACGCTCGCCGAGTTGACCAGTCCCTCGCTCTTCGCGGAGCGCAAGGTCGTGGTGGTGCGCAACGCACAGGACCTCTCGGCCGACACGATCAAGGACGTGAAGGCGTATCTCGGGGCCCCCGCCGAGGAGATCACGCTGGTGCTGCTGCACGCGGGTGCCGCCAAGGGCAAGGGGCTGCTGGACGCCGCGCGCAAGGCGGGGGCGCGGGAGGTGGCGTGCCCCAGGATGACCAAGCCCGCGGATCGACTGGCGTTTGTGCGGGGGGAGTTCCGTGCGCTGGGGCGGGCCGCCACTCCGGAGGCCTGCCAGGCGCTGGTCGACGCGATCGGGAGTGATCTCCGGGAGCTGGCGTCGGCGGTTTCGCAGCTGGTCGCCGACGTCGAGGGGACCATCGACGAGGCGATCGTGGGGCGGTACTACACCGGGCGGGCCGAGGCCTCCAGCTTCACGGTCGCCGATCGGGCGGTCGAGGGGCGGACGGCGGAGGCGCTGGAGGCGCTGCGGTGGTCGTTGTCGACGGGGGTGGCGCCGGTGTTGATCACCAGCGCGCTGGCCCAGGGGGTGCGGGCCATCGGCAAGCTGTCGTCCGCTCGCGGTGGCCGGCCGGCCGACCTGGCCCGGGAGCTGGGGATGCCGCCCTGGAAGATCGATCGGGTGCGGCAGCAGATGCGCGGATGGACTCCGGACGGGGTGTCCGTGGCGTTGCGGGCGGTCGCGGAGGCGGACGCGGGGGTCAAGGGGGGCGGGGACGATCCGGAGTACGCGCTGGAGAAGGCCGTGGTGACGGTGGCCCGGGCTGCGCGCTCGCGCGGCCGCTAGGCCTACCGGGGAGCCCCATCCGATGTCATACCAAAGGCCCCGGTCATCACCCTGGGGAAGGGTGGCAGCCGGGGCCTTCGGTTGCTGCGATGTTCACAATCCTGGTGCCACGCCCGCGTGGCGAACGCAGTCGCGCGTGGCTCCTTGGTGCCGGTCGGGAGCGGGTGAGAGGGACCGCTCAGACCCCTTCCGGCGGGGTGACCCAGTCGGATCAGGAATTCAGATCAGAGGAGAGAGTCTCAGCCCTTGAGGGAAGCGACCTTGGAAGCCAGCGCCGACTTCTTGTTCGCGGCCTGGTTCTTGTGGATGACGCCCTTGGAGACGGCCTTGTCGAGCTGACGCGCGGCAGCGCGCTGGTACTCGGTGGCCTTCTCGGTGTCACCCGCGGCCGCGGCCTCGCGGGCCTTGCGGATCGCGGTCTTGAGGGAGGACTTCACGGCCTTGTTGCGCAGCCGGGCCTTCTCGTTGGTCTTGATCCGCTTGATCTGGGACTTGATGTTCGCCACGAATGAGCCTTCTCAGGTTCTGGCGAGCAGGACAGCACGTCTCACTCACCGTTTGATTTTCTTGGGGTGCGCCTCCTGCGGACAAAGGCATGAGGCACAGCGACCCAGGGTACCAGCGGCCCCGCGAGCGGCCCAAACCGGTCTCCGGTTCCCGCCCATGGGACCATGGTGGCTACGTATCGATCCGACCCGAGGCATAAGGCGCCTCAAGAGACAGGACCCTGCGTGCCCGCGACCCCTAACCATGTGCCCGAGCCGAGCCGTACCGACCCGGCTCTGATCCGCAATTTCTGCATCATCGCGCACATCGACCACGGCAAGTCCACTCTCGCCGACCGGATGCTCCAGCTGACCGGTGTGGTCGAGCAGCGGCAGATGCGTGCTCAGTACCTCGACCGGATGGACATCGAGCGCGAGCGCGGCATCACGATCAAGTCCCAGGCCGTGCGCCTGCCCTGGGCTCCCTCCCACGACCCGGGCAGCACGCACATCCTCAACATGATCGACACCCCGGGGCACGTCGACTTCACCTACGAGGTCTCGCGGTCGCTCGCCGCGTGCGAGGGCACGATCCTCCTCGTCGACGCCGCCCAGGGCATCGAAGCCCAGACCCTCGCCAACCTGTACCTGGCGATGGAGAACGACCTCACGATCATCCCCGTACTGAACAAGATCGATCTGCCGGCCGCGCAGCCCGAGAAGTTCGCGGAGGAACTGGCCAACCTCGTCGGGTGCGAGCCGGACGACGTGCTCAGGGTGTCCGCCAAGACCGGGCTCGGAGTCGAGGCGCTGCTGGACAAGGCCGTCGCCGAGATCCCGCCGCCCGTCGGTGTCCAGAACGCCCCCGCGCGGGCCATGATCTTCGACTCGGTCTACGACTCCTACCGCGGTGTCGTGACGTACGTCCGTGTCATCGACGGCCAGCTCAACAAGCGCGAGCGGATCCGGATGATGTCGACCGGCGCCACGCACGAGCTGCTGGAGATCGGTACGAACTCGCCGGAGATGCTGTCCGCCGACGGGCTGGGGGTCGGCGAGGTCGGCTATCTGATCACCGGTGTGAAGGACGTCCGCCAGTCCAAGGTCGGTGACACGATCACCACCCTGCACAAGGGCGCCACCGAGGCTCTCGGCGGGTACAAGGACCCGAAGCCGATGGTGTTCTCCGGTCTGTATCCGCTCGACGGCTCGGACTACCCGGAGCTGCGCGAGGCCCTCGACAAGCTCCAGCTCAACGACGCGGCCCTGGTCTACGAGCCGGAGACCTCCGCGGCCCTCGGCTTCGGCTTCCGCGTCGGTTTCCTGGGCCTGCTGCACCTGGACGTGATCCGGGAGCGGCTGGAGCGGGAGTTCGGGCTCGACCTCATCGCGACCGCGCCGAACGTGGTCTACCGGGTCGTCATGGAGGACGGCACCGAGCATGTCGTCACCAACCCGAGCGAGTTCCCCGAGGGGAAGATCAACGAGGTGTACGAGCCGGTCGTCCGGGCGACGGTGCTCGCGCCGACCGAGTTCATCGGCGCGATCATGGAGCTGTGCCAGACCCGGCGCGGCACCCTGCTCGGCATGGACTACCTCTCCGAGGACCGCGTCGAGATCAGGTACACCCTGCCGCTCGCCGAGATCGTCTTCGACTTCTTCGACCAGCTGAAGTCCAAGACCCGCGGCTACGCCTCGCTGGACTACGAGCCCACCGGCGAGCAGACCTCCAGCCTCGTCAAGGTCGACATCCTGCTGCACGGCGACAAGGTGGACGCGTTCTCCGCGATCACGCACAAGGACGCCGCGTACGCGTACGGGGTGCGGCTCGTCGCCAAGCTGCGCGAGCTGATCCCGCGGCAGGCGTTCGAGGTGCCGATCCAGGCCGCCATCGGTTCCCGGGTGATCGCCCGGGAGACGATTCGCGCCATCCGCAAGGACGTACTCGCCAAGTGCTACGGCGGTGACATCTCCCGTAAGCGGAAGCTGCTGGAGAAGCAGAAGGAAGGCAAGAAGCGGATGAAGATGGTGGGTTCCGTGGAGGTTCCCCAGGAGGCCTTCATCGCGGTGCTCTCCAGCGACGACGCCGCCGGGTCGGGCAAGGGCAAGAAGTAGCCACTCCGGATGGCTTCGGTTACCCGCGAGTAAAGCGACGTAGTCGGATGAACCAGACACGCAAGGGCCTGTCGTACGAAAGTGCGGCGGGCCCTTGTGCATGTTCGGCGGGGTGTTCGTGCAGGCTTCAGGTGGCAGTCGTGCGAAGTGACGGGGCCGGGAGGCTTACGTACCGGCCGGTCGGGCTCTACTCTGTCCCTGCTCGATAGTTACTCACGAGTTAATTAACGGTTCGTGAGTGAAAACAGCCGCAGTGATGGCGTTTGCAGCCGTAGTGATGGCGCATGCCGCACCTGAGCCAGCCGCATCGTCGCGGGCCCCGGAGGATGTCGTGAGCGACACACAGACCCTGATCGAGAACCGTCCGCCGTCCGTCGCGGGCCTCTTCCTGGAGCGAGTTTCGGCCACGCCGGACTCCGAGGCGTACCGCTACCCCGTCCCGCCCGCCGCGGGCGAGGGACCGGACGACTGGAAGTCGCTGAGCTGGGCGCAGGCCGCCGAGCGGGTGTACGCGGTGGCGGCGGGGCTGATCGAGCTGGGTGTCGAGCCGGAGCAGCGGGTCGCGCTGGCCGCCGCCACCCGGATCGAGTGGATCCTCGCCGACCTGGGCATCATGTGCGCCGGCGCGGCCACCACCACGATCTATCCGCAGACCAACGCCGACGAGTCGGCGTTCATCCTCGCCGACTCCGGCAGCCGGGTGCTGATCGCGGAGAACGCCGAGCAACTGGCCAAGGCCGTCGAGCGGCGCGCCGAACTGCCCGAGCTGACGCATGTCGTCGTCATCGACGCGGAGGGCGTCGAGACGAGCGACTGGGTGCTCAGCCTCGCCGACCTGGAGGCCCGCGGCGCGGCCCGGCTGGAGAAGGACCCCGACCTGGTCACCAAGCGGGTCGGCGCGATCACCGGGGACCAACTGGCCACCCTCATCTACACGTCCGGCACCACCGGCCGGCCCAAGGGCGTCCGCCTCCCGCACGACAACTGGTCGTACATGGCGAAGGCGATCGCCGCGACCGGGCTGATCAGCGGTGACGACGTGCAGTACCTGTGGCTGCCGCTCGCGCACGTCTTCGGCAAGGTGCTCACCTCGGGGCAGATCGAGGTCGGGCACGTCACCGCCGTCGACGGCCGGGTCGACAAGATCATCGAGAATCTGCCGGTCGTGCGGCCGACGTACATGGCGGCCGTGCCGCGGATCTTCGAGAAGGTCTACAACGGGGTCGTCGCGAAGGCCCGTGCCGGTGGCCCGGCCAAGTACAAGATCTTCCAGTGGGCGGCCGGGGTCGCCCGCGAGTACGCCAAGGTCTCGCAGGACAACTTCCGGCACACCGGGTCGGCGAGTGTGCCGTTCGGACTCGGCGCCAAGCACAAGGTCGCCGACACCCTCGTCTACTCCAAGCTGCGTGAGGCGTTCGGCGGGCAGCTGCGGGCGTGTGTGTCCGGGTCGGTCGCGCTCGCGCCGGAGATCGGGTTCTTCTTCGCCGGCGCCGGTATCCACGTGCTGGAGGGGTACGGCCTCACCGAGTCCTCCGCCGCGTCGTTCGTGAACCCCGGTGAGGCGTACCGCACCGGCACGGTCGGCAAGCCGCTGCCCGGGACGGAGGTCAGGATCGCCGAGGACGGGGAGATCCTGCTGCGCGGGCCCGGGATCATGGAGGGGTACCACGGGCTGCCCGAGAAGACCGCCGAGGTGCTGGAGGCCGACGGGTGGTTCCACACCGGGGACATCGGTGAGCTGTCGCCCGACGGGTATCTGCGGATCACCGACCGCAAGAAGGACCTCTTCAAGACCTCGGGCGGGAAGTACGTGGCGCCCAGTGAGGTCGAGGGGGCGTTCAAGTCGGTGTGCCCGTACGTGTCCAACATCCTGGTGCACGGGGCCGACCGGAACTACTGCACCGCGTTGATCTCGCTCGACGAGCCGTCTCTTGTGCCGTGGGCGAAGGAGAACGGGCTGGAGGGGGCCTCCTATGCGGAGGTGGTGGCCGCGCCGGTGACCGTGGCGATGGTGGAGGGGTATGTGGAGCAGCTCAATGCCGGGTTGCAGAGGTGGCAGACGATCAAGAAGTTCCGGTTGCTTCCCCGGGATCTTGATATTGAGCATGGGGAGATCACGCCCAGCCTGAAGCTGAAGCGGCCGGTGGTTGAGCGGGAGTATCGGGGGTTGTTGGAGGAGATGTACGAGGGGGCTCGGGAGAAGTAGGGGCGTTGGGGGTGCGGGGTCGGGTGCGGGGTGCGGGTGCGTGGGGGCTGGTCGCGCAGTTCCCCGCGCCCCTGAGAGACGCGCAGTTCCCCGCGCCCCTGAAAGATGCGGAGTTCCCCGCGCCCCTGGATGGTGCCGCAAGTCCTCGCGCCGAAAAGATCGCGCAGTTCCCCGCGCCCCTGGGGGGGGATCACCGGCCCTTGCCCAATAGGTCCCGTAGGTCTCTCAGCTCTTCCTCCATTGCCGCGAAGCGGGTTTTGAGGCGGGCGTAGTCGTCGCGTTCGCGTTCCAGTTGGCGGGTTTTTCGGTGGAGGTCGAGGAAGACGTTGACCTTGGCTCTGAGGACCCAGGGGTCGAAGGGCTTGGTCAGGTAGTCCGCGGCGCCGGTGGCATAGCCGCGGAACGCGTACCCCGTGTCGTCGTCCGCGCCCGTCAGGAAGATGATCGGGACGTCCTTGGTCTGGTCGAGGCGTTTGATGTTCGCGGCCGTCTCGAAGCCGTCCATGCCGGGCATCCGGACGTCCAGGAGCACCAGGGCGAAGCGGCGGCGGAGCAGTGCCTTCATCGCCTCCTCGCCCGAACGGGCCCGGACGAGCGGCTCGTTGAGGGAGCCGAGGACCGCCTCCAGGGCGATCAGGTTGTCCTCCATGTCGTCGACGAGGAGGATGCCCGCGTGCTCGTCGCCCGCCGCGCCGGCGCTCATGACGCGGCCTCCTCGTCCGGCACCGGCGCCGGCGCCGGCGCCGGCGCCCCCTCCGCTCCCTCCGGGTCGAGGAGCGCGCAGACGACGGTCAGCAGCCGGTCGACGTCCACCGGCTTCGGTACGTAGTGGTTGGCGCCCTGCGCGATGGACTTCTCCCGGTCGCCGGGCATCGCCTTCGCGGTGAGCGCGACGATCGGCAGGTCGGTCCAGCGGGGCGTGCGGCGGATGGCGGCGATGGTCTCGTAGCCGTCCATCTCCGGCATCATGATGTCCATCAGGACGAGTTCGACGTCGGGATTGCGCTCCAGGGTCTCGATGCCCTCGCGGCCGTTCTCCGCGTACAGCACCGGCATACCGACCCGCCCGAGGACATGGGTGAGCGCGAAGACGTTGCGGATGTCGTCGTCCACGATCAGCACCCGGCGCCCGTGCAGGACCTGCCCGGCGCGGCCCGACTGCCACTCCTCCAGCTTGGTGGGCGCGGGCCAGCTGTCGTCCGGCTCGGTGGCCGGCGGTTCCGGCGCGGCCGGCCGGGCGCTCTCCGAGGCCGCCGCGTGGCCGGGGCTGACGACCGGGACGTACAGCGTGAAGGTGGAGCCCTTGCCCGGCTCGCTCTCGGCGACGATCCGGCCGCCGAGCAGCCCCGCGATCTCCCGGCTGATGGACAGACCGAGGCCCGTGCCGCCGTACTTGCGGTTGGTGGTGCCGTCGGCCTGCTGGAACGCCTCGAAGATGACCGGGAGTTTCTCCCGCGCGATCCCTATGCCGGTGTCCGACACCGCGAACGCGATCACGTCGTCGCCGTCACGGACGTAGTGGTGCTCGGGGTCCTTGAGCCGGTCGACCCGCAGCTCGACACGGCCGTTCGCGGTGAACTTGATCGCGTTGGAGAGCAGGTTGCGCAGGATCTGCTGGAGCCGCTGCTCGTCGGAGAACATCTCGCGCGGTACGTCCTCCCCGACCGCGACGTCGAAGGCGAGCCCCCGGTCCAGGGTGAGCGGGCGGAACGTGGCGTGGACGTAGTCGAGGAGCTTGATCAGCGGCAGCCGCTTCGGCCGTACGTCCATCCGGCCCGCCTCGATCTTCGACAGGTCCAGGATGTCGTTGATCAGCTGGAGAAGGTCGGAGCCGGAGCGGTGGATCGTCGTCGCGAACTGCACCTCCTGGTCGGTGAGATGGCCGTCCGGGTTGTCGGAAAGCAGCCGCGCCAGGATCAGCAGGGAGTTCAGCGGGGTGCGCAGCTCGTGCGACATGTTCGCCAGGAACTCCGACTTGTACTGCGAGGACGTCGCCAGGAGGGCGGCCTTGTCCTCCAGTTCGGCGTTGGAGCGCCGCAACTCCGCCTGCTGCTTCTGGAGTTCGTCCGAGCGCTCCTGGAGCTGCATCGCGAGCCGCTGGGACTCGCCGAGCAGCGACTCGGTGCGGGAGTTGGCGATGATCGTGTTGATGGCGACACCGATGGTGTTCACGAACTGGTCGAAGAAGGCCAGGTGGACGTCCGAGAAGCGGGAGAACGAGGCCAGTTCGATCACACCGAGGAGGTTGTCCTCGAAGAGGATCGGGATGATGACGATCGTGGAGGGCGCCGCCTCGCCCAGGCCGCTGTTGATCTTGATGTAGTGGGGTGGGGCGTCCTCGACCAGGATGCGCTTCTTCTCGCGGGCCGCCTGCGCCACCAGGCCGTGCACCGGAAGACCGCCGGTCTCCACGGTGGCGCCCTGGGCCGCCCCGTACCCGGCGATGAACGCGAGCCCCTTCGTAGGCTCCGTCAGCGCCGCGCCGTCCTCGGCCGGATCGGCCAGGTAGAAGGCGCCGTACTGGGCGTTCACCAGCGGGGTCAGCTCGCGCAGGATCAGGTCGGCGACCTCCATCAGATCGCGGTGGCCCTGCATCAGCGCGGCGAGCCGGGCCAGATTCGACTCCAGCCAGTCCTTCGCGCGGGTCGTCTCGCGCAGGTTGGCCACCATCAGGTTGATGTTGTCCTTCAGCTCGGCGACCTCGCCGCGCGTCGCCACCGTGATCGACCGTGACATGTCGCCCTGCGCGACGGCCGAGGCGACCTCGGCGATCGCCCGGACCTGGGTGGTGAGGTTGGAGGCCAGCTCGTTGACGTTGGTCGTCAGCCGCTTCCAGGTGCCGTACACACCCTCCACCCGGGCCTGGCCGCCGAGCTGGCCCTCGCTGCCGACCTCGCGGGCCACCCGCGTCACCTCCGAGGAGAAGGAGGACAGCGTGTCGACCATGGTGTTGATGGTGGTCTTCAGTTCGAGGATCTCGCCGCGCGCGTCCACGTCGATCTTCTTCGACAGATCGCCCTGCGCGACCGCGGTGGCGACCTGGGCGATGTTCCGCACCTGCGAAGTGAGGTTGTCCGCCATGTAGTTGACGTTGTCCGTGAGGTCCCGCCAGACCCCGGACACACCCAGCACCCGGGCCCGCCCGCCGAGCCGGCCGTCGGTGCCGACCTCGCGGGCCACCCGCGTCACCTCGTCGGCGAAGGCCCGCAGCTGCTCCACCATCGTGTTGACGGTGTCCTTCAGCTCCAGGATCTCGCCGCGCGCGTCGACCGTGATCTTCTTCGACAGATTGCCGTTGGCGACGGCCGTGGTGACCTGCGCGATGTTCCGCACCTGCGAAGTCAGGTTCAGCGCCATGAAGTTGACGTTGTCCGTCAGCTCCTTCCACACCCCGGAGACGCCCCGCACCTGCGCCTGACCGCCGAGGTTGCCCTCGGTGCCGACCTCTCGGGCGACGCGGGTGACCTCGTCGGCGAAGGCGGAGAGCTGGTCGACCATCGTGTTGATCGTCGACTTGAGCTCCAGGATCTCGCCCTTCGCCTCCACGGTGATCTTCTTGCCGAGATCGCCCTGGGCGACGGCGGTCGACACCAGGGCGATGTTGCGGACCTGCGAAGTGAGGTTGTCCGCCATGAAGTTGACGTTGTCCGTGAGGTCCTTCCACACCCCCGACACGCCCCGCACCTGAGCCCGGCCGCCGAGGTTGCCCTCGGTGCCGACCTCTCGGGCGACGCGGGTGACCTCGTCGGCGAAGGCGGAGAGCTGGTCGACCATCGTGTTGATCGTCGACTTCAGCTCCAGGATCTCGCCCTGCGCGTCGACCGTGATCTTCTGGCTCAGATCGCCGTTGGCGACGGCGGTCGTCACCTGCGCGATGTTGCGGACCTGGGAGGTCAGGTTCGAGGCCATGAAGTTCACGTTGTCGGTGAGGTCCTTCCAGACCCCCGACACCCCCCGCACCTGGGCGCGACCGCCCAACTGCCCCTCCGTGCCCACCTCTCGGGCGACGCGGGTGACCTCGTCCGCGAACGCCGAGAGCTGCTCCACCATCGTGTTCACGGTGAGCTTCAGCTCCAGCAGCTCACCGGTGGCCTCGACGGTGACCGTCCGCGTCAGATCGCCCCGCGCCACCGCCGTCGTCACCAGCGCGATGTCCCGCACCTGGGCCGTCAGCCGGGACGCCATCGTGTTGACCGCCTCGGTCACGTCCCGCCAACTGCCCGACAGGCCCTGCACCTTGGCCCGCCCGCCGAGCCGCCCCTCGGTGCCGACCTCCCGGGCCACCCGCGTCACCTCACCGGTGAACAGCGAGAGCTGGTCGACCATCGTGTTCACCGCACGGCCCAGCCGGCGCAGATCCCCGCGCAACTGGCGGCTGCCGTCGTGCAGATCGACCCGCTGGGTCAGATCGCCGCCCGCCACCGCGTCCAGCACCCGGGTGGCGTTGGCCGCCGGAGCGACCAGGGCGTCCAGGATCTGGTTCACGTCGTTCACCCGCGAAGTCCAGCCACCCTGACCGGGGCTGGCGGACAGCCGCTCGTCCAGCCGCCCGTGCCGCACCAGTTCGCGCTTGACCCGGCGCGTCTCCCCGTTGAAGTGCGTACTGCGGTCCATGATCTGGTTGAAGACGGCGGTCAGTTCGGCGACGATGCCGTGACCGCTCGCCGTCTCGGTCTCCGACACCGACTCCGACTCCGCGAGCTTCGAGAAGTCGCCGTCACGTGCCGCGGTCATCGCCGCGAGCAGAGGACGCAGCTCCGACGGTCGAATCTGTCCGCTTTCGAGCACACGCGTAGCACGGATCTCACTCATGGCGGCCCACTTCGGTAACTCGGCGCTTATGGGCGTGGCCAGTCTGTCACCCTGTCGGCATCGATCGAGGGCTAATCGTCCGAACTGTTCGGGGAGCTGTCCATGGGGGCCATTCCGGCGCAACGGGAGACCATCTCCCTTGCCACCGATGCGCCCGCGCACGCTTCCGGCGGCGCGGACGCACTGGCGCAGGCCATGAGCGCCGTCAGCGGCCACGCGCTGCTGCGCACCACCCTCGCCGGCAGCCCGCTCGCCCCCGGCGCCGCCCGCGGCCTGGTCCGCGCAGCCCTCACCGAATGGGCCGCCCGCGACCTCCCCGGCAGCCGGCACCTCACCGACCGGCAGACCGACGACACCCTCGTGGTGCTCAGCGAACTGGTCACCAACGCCGTCGTCCACGCCGGCACCGACGTCGAACTGTCCTGCCGGGTGGAACCCGACTGCGGCTCCCTCGTCGTCGAGGTCACCGACCACCACCCCTCCCGCGCCCCACGCGAGAACAGCACCCAACCCCCCACCGAAACACCCGAGTTCGGCCGCGGACTGCGGATCGTCGCCGCCCTATCCCAGGAGTGGGGCGTCAGCTACCGCCGAGGCGGCAAGACCGTCTGGGCCCGCGTCCCCGCCGACGAGATCGAGCCCTACGACGAACCCGGCGCCCCCGGTCTCGCCGAACTCCTCGCCCCCGAACCGCAGCGCGCCGCCGGCGACCGCGACTGGCTCGGCCGCGGTGCCCTGACCTTCCTCGCCGAGGCCTCCGACCTGCTCGCCGGGCAGCTCGACGAGGACCTGGTGGCCGCCCTCACCGGCCAGCTCCTCGTCCCCCGGCTCGCCGACTGGTGCGCGATCTGGCTGGAGGACGAGGCCATGGGACGCGGCTGGGGCGACGCCGCACCCGGCGCCCGGCTCGCCCGCGTCTGGCACGGCAGCGAGGACCGCATCGAGGAGCTGCGCCGGGTGCTGGAGAAGGAGCCGCCGCACCGCGCGGACGGCATGGCGTCCGGCCCGGAACCGTACCCCTGGCCCGGCCAGAGCCTCGGCGGGCGGGGCGCGCACGGCTCGGCACTGGCGTACCGGCTGGTCGCGGGCGGCCGCCCGCTCGGCACGCTGGTGATCGGACGCTCCGGGGTCCAGCGCTTCCCCGACGAGGTCGGCGGGCTCGTCGAGGACCTCAGCCGCCGGGTCGCCCTCGCGATCGGCGCCGCCCGCCAGTACACCCGGCAGGCCACCATCAGCGCCGTACTCCAGCGCGGGCTGCTGCCCGGCGCGGTCGCCGAGATCCCCGGCGTGCGCAGCGCCCTCGTCTACGAGCCGTGCGACAAGGGCGGCCCCAGCGGCGACTTCTACGACGTGTTCCCGGCCGGCGACGGCCGCTGGTGCTTCGCGGTCGGCGACGTCCAGGGCAAGGGCCCCGAGGCGGCCGTGGTGATCGGTCTCGCCCGGCCCTGGCTGCGGCTGCTGGCCCGCGAGGGCTACCGCGTCGCCGACGTCCTCGACCGCCTCAACCAGCTCCTCCTCGACGACGCCACCGAGGTGGCCGACGCGGCGGCACGCGCCCTGGCCGGCCCGGCGGCCCCCGGCGACGGCCCGCAGACCCGCTTCCTCTCCCTGCTCTACGGCGAGCTGGTCCCCTTCGACGGCGGCGTCCGCTGCACCCTCGCCTCCGCCGGACACCCGCTCCCGCTGCTCCTCGGCGCCGACGGGGACGTCCGTACGGTCGCGCGCCCGCAGACGCTGCTCGGGGTCGTCGAGGACGAGACGTACACCAGCGAGAGCTTCGAGCTGCGGCCCGGCGACACCCTGCTGTGCGTCACCGACGGGGTGACCGAGCGGCGGGACGGCTCACGCCAGTTCGACGACGGCGACGGCCTCGCGACGGCCCTCGCGGGCTGTACGGGGCTCAGTGCGGAGCTGATCGCCGAGCGGATCAAACGGCTGGTGCACGAGTTCGGCGGCGGCCTGCCGGAGGACGACCTGGCGCTGCTGGTGCTCCAGGCGGACCAGGAGCTGGGGGAGGCGGAGGCGCGGGGGGAGCGCTTCCACGCGCCCTGAGGCACTCCGTCCATGCGGGACAATGGAAGACATGCCTTCCGCCCTCCCCGACGGCGAGCCCGTCCCCGCCGACGGCGCGCTGCCCGCAGCCGCGCTCTCCGGGGCCGCGGACCGTCCCCTCGGTTTCTATCTGCACGTCCCGTACTGCGCGACCCGCTGCGGCTACTGCGACTTCAACACCTACACGGCGACCGAGCTGCGCGGCACCGGCGGTGTCCTGGCCTCCCGCGACAACTACGCCGACACCCTGATCGACGAGATCCGGCTCGCCCGCAAGGTCCTCGGCGACGATCCGCGCGAGGTCCGCACGGTCTTCGTCGGCGGCGGTACGCCCACGCTGCTGGCGGCCGGTGATCTCGTACGGATGCTGGCGGCCGTGCGCGAGGAGTTCGGCCTGGCGGCGGACGCGGAGATCACCACGGAGGCGAACCCGGAGTCGGTCGACCCGGCGTATCTGGCGGCCCTGCGCGAGGGCGGCTTCAACCGGGTCTCCTTCGGGATGCAGAGCGCGAAGCAGCACGTCCTGAAGGTGCTGGACCGCACCCACACCCCCGGGCGCCCCGAGGCGTGTGTCGCGGAGGCCCGCGCGGCCGGTTTCGACCACGTCAACCTGGACCTGATCTACGGCACCCCCGGTGAGTCGGACGACGACTGGCGGGCGTCCCTCGACGCGGCGGTCGCGGCGGGTCCCGACCATGTCTCGGCGTACGCGCTCATCGTCGAGGAGGGCACGCAGCTGGCCCGCCGGATCCGGCGCGGGGAGGTGCCGATGACGGACGGCGACGAGCACGCGGACCGGTATCTGATCGCGGAGTCCGCGCTGTCCGAGGCCGGGTTCGACTGGTACGAGGTGTCGAACTGGGCGACCTCGGCGGCCGGGCGGTGCCTGCACAACGAGCTGTACTGGCGGGGGGCCGACTGGTGGGGTGCCGGGCCCGGGGCGCATTCCCACGTCGGGGGTGTGCGGTGGTGGAACGTCAAGCATCCGGGCGCGTATGCGGCGGCGCTGGGGGAGGGGCGGTCGCCGGGGGCGGGGCGGGAGCTGCTGTCCGACGAGGACCGGCGCGTGGAGCGCATCCTGCTGGAGCTGCGGTTGCGGGAGGGTGTGCCGCTGTCCCTGCTGCGGGAGGAGGGGCTTGCGGCGTCCCGCCGTGCCCTTGCGGAAGGCCTGCTCGACGCCGGCCCGTACGCCGCGGGCCACGCGGTACTGACCCTGCGGGGCCGCCTGCTCGCCGACGCGGTCGTCCGGGACCTGGTGGACTAGCACCCGGCGTGGGGGTGCGGGTAGGGGGCGTTGCGCAGCCCGGCGCTCACGGGGTGCCGCCGCGCCCACCCGTGCCGCCCCAGGCGGCACGCATGCCCGCGGCTACGGCAGAGGAGTCGGCTTCAGTACGGCGTCACGCATGCCCGCGGCTGCGGCGAGAGGGGTTGGGCTCCGCGGGGCCGCACGTTTCAGCGAGCGCAAGCCATGAGGCTTTTAGGGGCGCGGGGAACTGCGCGAGAACCCCCACCGGCCCGCGCTCGAACGACGGTTTTCAGGGGCGCGGGGAACTGCGCGAGAACCCCCACCGGCCCGCGCTCGAACGACGGTTTTCAGGGGCGCGGGGAACTGCGCGAGTACCCCCCACCGGCCCGCGCTCGAACGACGGTTTTCAGGGGCGCGGGGAACTGCGCGAGAACCCCCACCGGCCCGCGCTCGAACGACGGTTTTCAGGGGCGCGGGGAACTGCGCGAACGCCCCCACCGGGCCGCAGGCGAATGGCTACCCCGTGACGAAGTCGATCAGTTCCTCCACGCGGCCCAGAAGCTCCGGCTCCAGGTCCTTGTACGACCGCACCCGCCCCAAAATCCTCCGCTGCCACACCTCACCGGTGCTTTCCGGCCACCCCAGCGCCTCGCAGACCCCCGTCTTCCAGTCCCGCCCCCGCGGCACCCGCGGCCACGCCTCGATGCCGACCGAGGCCGGCTTCACCGCCTCCCAGATGTCGATGTACGGATGACCGACGACCAGGGCATGCTCACTGGTCACCGCCTCCGCGATCCGCGACTCCTTGCTGCCGGGCACCAGATGGTCCACCAGGACCCCGAGCCGCGCGTCCGCCCCCGGCGCGAACTCGTCCACGATCGACGGCAGATCGTCGACGCCCTCCAGGTACTCCACCACCACGCCCTCGATCCGCAGGTCGTCGCCCCAGACCCGCTCGACGAGTTCGGCGTCGTGCCGCCCCTCCACGTAGATCCGCCCGGCACGGGCCACCCGCGCGCGTGCACCGGGCACGGCGACCGAACCGGAGGCGGTCCGGGAGGGCCGTAGCGGCGCGCCCGAAGGCCGTACGAGGGTCACCACACGGCCCTCCAGGAGGAACCCGCGCGGCTCCAGCGGGAACACCCGGTGCTTGCCGAAGCGGTCCTCCAGCGTCACCGTGCCCGCCTCGCAGCGGATCACCGCGCCGCAGAAACCGGTGCCGGGCTCCTCGACCACCAGACCGGGGTCCGCCGGGACCTCGGGCACGGGCTTGGGCTTCTTCCACGGAGGCGTGAGATCCGGAGAGTACGGGCGCATTCGGATGACGATAGGAGAACCGGCGGGACGATCACGTCGACACGCCGAAACGCACCGCCAGCGCGTCCCGCTGTTCCCGTACGAAGGCCGCGCCCACGACCGCTCCGTGACCGGGCACGTACAGCGCGTCCTCGCCGCCGAGCGACAGCAGCCGGTCCAGGGCGTGCGGCCACCGCGCGGGTACGGCGTCGGGGCCCGCCTGCGGCACCCCGGACTCCTCCACGAGGTCACCGCAGAAGACCACCTCGGGCCCGCCCGGCACCAGTACGGCGAGATCGTGGGCGGTGTGACCGGGGCCGACGTTCGCGAGCAGCACCTGACGGCCGCCGCCGAGGTCGAGGGTCCACTCGCCGCCGACGTGGTGCCGGGGCGCCACGAGGGCGTCCACCGCCTCCGTGGCGTCGGCCTCGGCGAGCCCGTTGCCGACCGCGTCCGAACGCAGCTCCTCGCGCGCGTGCCGTCCGCTCAGCGCCGCCTCCGCCCCGACCGCGCCGAACACCTCCGCGCCCGCGAACGCCGCCGCGCCGAAGACGTGGTCGAAGTGCGGGTGGGTGAGCGCGAGATGAGTCACACGGTGACCGGCGAGCGCCTCCGCCTGGGCCCGCAGCAGGGCACCCTCCCGCAGGCTCGACCCGGCGTCGATCAGCAGCACGGAACCCTCCCCGACCACCAGCCCCACGGTGCAGTCCCACCCCGGCAGCCGGCGGCGTCCGACCCCGGCCCCCAGCCGCTCCCACCCCAGCTCTTCCCAAGTCACCGTCATACGGCGACGCTAGCGGTACGCCCTGCACCGCACGACCTCGTGCGAACCTCGCAGGCCCGGCCTTGCCCGGGGCGTACCCGACGGCCGTACACTGGGCCGGACAGGGCTGGCACTCGCATGCGCAGAGTGCCAGGCAGTCGCCGAGAGACCGACCGCTGGAGGTGTGCGCGATGCTCAGCGAGCGAAGGTTGCAGGTGTTGCGCGCCATCGTCCAGGACTACGTGGGCACGGAGGAGCCGGTCGGCTCCAAGGCCCTCACCGAGCGGCACAACCTCGGTGTCTCCCCGGCCACCGTGCGCAACGACATGTCGGCCCTGGAGGACGAGGGCTTCATCGCGCAGCCGCACACGTCGGCCGGGCGGATCCCGACGGACAAGGGCTACCGGCTGTTCGTCGACAAGCTGGCCGAGGTCAAGCCGCTGACCGCCCCCGAGCGGCGCGCGATCCAGAGCTTCCTCGACAGCGCCCTCGACCTCGACGACGTGGTGGCCCGTACGGTACGGCTGCTCGCGCAGCTCACCCGGCAGGTCGCCGTCGTGCAGTACCCGTCGCTGACCCGGTCCACCGTGCGCCACGTCGAGCTGCTGTCGATGGCACCCGCGCGCGTGATGCTGGTCCTGATCACCGACACCGGCCGGGTCGAGCAGCGCATGGTCGACTGCCCGGCGCCCTTCGGCGAATCGTCCCTCGCCGACCTGCGGGCGCGGCTGAACAGCCGGGTCGCGGGCAGGCGTTTCGCGGACGTGCCGACGCTGGTGCAGGATCTGGCCGAGAGCTTCGAAGCCGAGGACCGGGGCGCCGTCCAGACGGTACTCTCCACACTCCTGGAGACGCTCGTCGAGCAGACCGAGGAGCGGCTGATGATCGGCGGCACCGCCAATCTCACACGCTTCGGACATGATTTCCCCCTCACCATCCGGCCCGTCCTGGAGGCGCTGGAGGAGCAGGTCGTGCTTCTCAAGTTGCTTGGCGAGGCGACGGATTCGGGCATGACCGTGCGGATCGGTCACGAGAACGCCCATGAGGGACTCAACTCCACGTCCGTGGTGTCGGTGGGCTACGGTTCGGGCGGCGAGGCGGTTGCCAAGCTCGGCGTGGTCGGACCGACCCGCATGGATTACCCGGGAACGATGGGAGCGGTACGCGCAGTGGCACGGTACGTCGGACAGATCCTGGCGGAGTCGTAAGTGGCCACGGACTACTACGCCGTTCTCGGCGTGCGCCGAGACGCGTCGCAGGAAGAGATCAAGAAGGCCTTCCGGCGGCTCGCCCGCGAGCTGCACCCGGACGTCAACCCCGATCCGAAGACCCAGGAGCGGTTCAAGGAGATCAACGCCGCCTACGAGGTGTTGTCGGACCCGCAGAAGAAGCAGGTCTACGACCTCGGCGGCGACCCGCTCTCGCAGGCCGGCGGAGCCGGTGCGGGTGGCTTCGGCGCGGGTGGCTTCGGGAACTTCTCGGACATCATGGACGCCTTCTTCGGTACGGCGTCGCAGCGCGGGCCGCGCTCGCGCACCCGCCGCGGCCAGGACGCCATGATCCGGATCGAGGTCGAGCTCAACGAGGCCGCCTTCGGCACGACGAAGGACATCCAGGTCGACACGGCCATCGTCTGCACCACGTGCAGCGGTGAGGGTGCCGCGCCGGGGACCACCGCGCAGACGTGCGACATGTGCCGCGGACGCGGTGAGGTGTCGCAGGTCACCCGGTCCTTCCTGGGCCAGGTCATGACCTCGCGCCCGTGCCCCCAGTGCCAGGGCTTCGGCACCGTGGTGCCGACCCCGTGCCCGGAGTGCGCGGGCGACGGCCGGGTGCGGTCGCGCCGGACCCTCACGGTCAAGATCCCGGCCGGTGTGGACAACGGCACGCGGATCCAGCTGGCCGGCGAGGGCGAGGTCGGCCCCGGTGGCGGCCCCGCGGGCGATCTGTACGTCGAGATCCACGAGCTGCCGCACTCGACGTTCCAGCGGCGCGGTGACGACCTGCACTGCACGGTCACGATCCCGATGACGGCGGCGGCCCTCGGCACGAAGGTGCCGCTGGAGACGCTGGACGGCATGGAGGAGGTCGACATCCGGCCCGGCACCCAGTCCGGGCAGTCGATCCCGCTGCACACCCGCGGTGTCACGCATCTGCGGGGCGGCGGCCGGGGTGACCTGATCGTCCATGTCGAGGTCCAGACCCCGACCAAGCTGGATCCCGAGCAGGAGCGGTTGCTGCGGGAGATGGCGAAGCTGCGCGGGGAGGAACGGCCCACGGGCCAGTTTCAGCCGGGGCAGCAGGGACTCTTCTCCCGACTGAAGGACGCGTTCAACGGGCGTTAGGGCACGGGGGCTGCCGCCCCCGGCCCCGCTTCGGCCAGAACGGCCTCGTCCTCAAGCGCCGGACGGGCTGGATTCTCCGGCCGTAGCCGCTGGGGTGCGGCCCCGGACCGGGGGAGTTTCCGGCCGTGGTCGCCCGGAAGCGGCCCGTATGCCCCCGGCCTATGCCAACGGTCAGGCCGGATTCGGACTTGTTCGGAGGACGTGACAACATGCCGTCATGTCCTCCGCACTGACCGATCTCTTTCCCTACCCGATCGTGCAGGCCCCCATGGCGGGCGGCGTCTCCGTTCCGCATCTGGCCCTCGCCGTGTCCGAAGCCGGTGGGCTCGGGTTCCTCGCCGCCGGGTACAAAACGGCCGACGGGATGTACCAGGAGATCAAGCAGCTGCGGGGGCTCACCAACCGCCCCTTCGGTGTGAACCTCTTTATGCCCCAGCCCGACTCCGCGGACCCCGCGGCCGTCGACGTGTACGCCCACCAGCTGGCCGGCGAGGCCTCCTGGTACGAGGCCGAGCTGGGCGACCCCGACAGCGGCCGGGACGACGGCTACGACGCCAAGCTCGCGGTGCTGCTCGACAACCCGGTGCCGGTGGTCTCCTTCCACTTCGGCGTCCCCACCCGCGAGGTCCTGGAGTCGCTGCGCAAGGCCGGCACCGTCACGCTGGTCGGCGCGACCACCCCGGACGAGGCGCTCGCCGTGGAGCGGGCCGGCGCGGACGCCGTGATCGTGCAGGGCGTCGAGGCCGGCGGCCACCAGGGCACCCACCGCGACCTCCCCGAGAGCGACGGCTCCGGCCTCGGGCTGCTGTCGCTGATCGCCCAGGTCCGCGAGACCGTGAGCCTGCCGATCGTCGCCGCCGGCGGCATCATGCGCGGCTCCCAGATCGCCGCCGTGCTCTCGGCCGGCGCGCAGGCCGCGCAGCTCGGCACCGCGTTCCTCGCCACCCCCGAGTCCGGCGCCAACGCCCTGCACAAGCAGGCCCTCACGGACCCGCTGTTCACCCGCACCCAGCTGACCCGGGCCTTCTCCGGCCGCCCGGCCCGCGGCCTCGTGAACCGCTTTATGCGCGAGCACGGCCCGTACGCGCCCGCCGCCTACCCGGAGATCCACCACCTCACCTCGCCGCTGCGCAAGGCCGCCGCCAAGGCCGGTGACGCGCAGGGCATGGCGCTGTGGGCGGGACAGGGCCACCGGATGGCCCGCGAGATGCCCGCCGCGCAGCTCGTGGAGGTGCTCGCGGCCGAACTCGCCGCCGCCGGGACAGCGTTGTCCTCCGGAGGCGGTGCGGGATGACCGCCCCCGTTTTCGTTGTCGACCACTTCGACGCCGGAGCGGGCGGACGGTACGTCCTCGACGGCCCCGAGGGGCGGCACGCGGTCTCCGTGAAGCGGCTGCGGCCCGGCGAGGACGTCACCCTCACCGACGGGGCCGGACGCTGGGCGGACTGTGTGGTGCTGGACGCCGAGGGCAAGGACCGGCTGGTCGTCAGGATGGACGGTGTCTCCGAGGAACCGGCGCCGGAGCCGCGGATCACCGTGGTGCAGGCCCTCCCCAAGGGCGACCGCGGTGAACTCGCCGTGGAGACCATGACCGAGGTCGGCGTCGACGCGATCGTGCCCTGGTCCGCCGCCCGCTGCATCACCCAGTGGAAGGGCGACCGGGGCGCCAAGGCGCTCGCGAAGTGGCGGGCCACCGCCCGCGAGGCCGGAAAACAGTCCCGCCGGGTGCGCTTCCCCGAGGTCGCGGACGCGGCGACCGGGAAACAGGTCGCGGCACTCCTTGCCAAGGCCGACTTCGCCGCCGTACTCCATGAGAGCGGGACACAGCCGCTGGCCGTCGCCGAACTGCCCACCGAGGGCGAGATCGTGCTGGTCGTCGGCCCCGAAGGGGGCGTGTCCCCCGAAGAGCTGACGCTGTTCGAAGAGGCCGGAGCGCGGGCGTACCGCCTCGGGCCCACTGTGCTGCGCACATCGACGGCCGGTACCGCCGCGGCCGCGCTGCTGCTCGGCCGTACCGGACGCTGGTCCTGATCCCCGTGCGGGAGGACGTCATGGAACTCGCCCAAGTCAGACTGCTGGTCACCGACTTCGCCGCCTGCTACCGCTTCTACGCCGACGTGCTCGGCCTCAAACCGCAGTCCGGGGCCGAGAACGGGCCGTACGAGAAGTTCAGCCCGACCGTCGGGTCCGCGGGCATCGCCCTCCAGGACCGGGTCGCGATGGCCGGACTCCTCGGCGAACTGGGCGACTCGGTCGCCGGGCACCGCTCCCTGGTGGTGCTGCGCGTGGACGACCTGGACGCCTACTGCGCACAGCTCACCGAGCGCGGCGCGACCCTGCTGCACGGTCCCGCGCCGATGACCGAGCGGATGCGCGTCGCCCATCTCAAGGATCCCGAGGGCAACCTGGTGGAGATCCAGGAGTGGCAACTGCTGCTCACCTGAGGGCGGGCGGACAGTGGCCGCATGCGCCCTACCGCGACGGCCCGGACGGTGGCAGGCTGCCGTCCATGGGGGTACTGCGGCGGAGTGTGAGTACGCGACGGGCGCGGCGCACGGCCGGTGTCGTGGCGGGCGTGGTCGTCGGCGTGGGCGCGATGGTGGCCTGCGAACCGGGCACGCTGAGCGCCGCCACCGTGTCGTACACCACCGACCAGCTCGTCACGAAGGAGCTGGAGCGGCAGAGGGCCCAGGTCCAATGGCTCAGCTGCGTCGCCGACTTCGGCGACCGCGGCACCCCCAGCCCCTCCGCGAGCGAGAACACCGTGGCCGACGTCGACTGCGAGGGCCAGACCGACGACGGCCGGGACATCGAGGTCACCGGGAAGGTCACCCGGGCTGTCAGCGGGGCCTGCGTTCGCGGTGACCTCACCGCGAAGATCGACGGCAGGCAGCTGTTCCACGTCACCGGGCTCGGCGACTGCGACGCCACCAGCGCGCCGCCCGCCGACCTGCCCGGCGGCGGCCCGACCACCACCGTGACCGTGACGAAGACCGTCTACTGCCAGAGCGACCCGCAGTGCTGGCCCGACGGCAAGTGACGGCACATGACCGCACGTGACGGCGGAAGACGTGCTGAAGTGCGCGGCAAGTGATCCAAACCCCTGTGCGCGGGCGTCGCGCCTGCGTAGGGTGACCGGGTGATTCAGTCCCCAGTGCCTGCCTACCTCCGGTTTCCGCACGTCCAGGGCGAGTTGGTCGCCTTCGTCGCCGAGGACGACGTCTGGATCGCCCCGCTCGCGGGCGGGCGCGCCTGGCGGGTCAGCGCCGACAACACCCCCGTGACCCTGCCGCGCATCTCGCCCGACGGGACCACCGTGGCGTGGACGTCCACCCGCGACGGCGCCCCCGAGGTACATGTCGCGCCGGTCGACGGCGGCCCCTCCAGACGGCTCACCTACTGGGGCAGTGCCAAGACCCAGGTCCGCGGCTGGACCCCGGACGGCCGGGTGCTCGCGATCAGCACCCAGGGCCAGGCCAGCCTGCGCCGCACCTGGGCCCGCGCGATCCCGCTCGACGGCGGCCCCGCCGAGACCCTGCCGTTCGGCCCGGTCGGCGACCTCGCGTACGGCCCGTCCACCGTGCTGCTCTCCGCGCCCATGGGCCGCGAGGCCGCCTGGTGGAAGCGGTACCGGGGCGGTACGGCGGGCAAGCTGTGGATCGACAGCGCCGCCGAAGGTGAAGAAGGTGCCGGCGAGTTCGTACGGCTGCACGAGGACCTCGACGGCAACCTGGAGTTCCCGGTCTGGACCGGCGACCGGCTCGCCTTCCTCTCCGACCACGAGGGCACCGGCGCGCTCTACTCGTCCCTGGCCGACGGCACCGACCTGCGCCGGCACACCCCGATCGACGGCTTCTACGCCCGCCACGCCGCCGGCGACGGCACACGTGTCGCGTACGTCTCCGCCGGGGAACTCTGGCTGCTCGACGACCTCGACGGGGCCGAGCCGCGCCGGCTCGACATCCTGCTCGGCGGCCAGCGCACCGACCGGCAGCCCCACCCGCTGAACGCCTCGCGCTGGTTCGGCGAGGCAGCGCCCGACCACACCGCGCGCGGCAGCGCCGTCGCCGTCCGCGGCGCCGTGCACTGGGTCACCCACCGCTCGGGACCCGCCCGCGCACTCGCCGCCGAACCCGGCGTACGCGCCCGGCTGCCGCGCGCCTTCCGCGCCGACGGCGAGGAGTGGGTGGTGTGGGTGACGGACGCCGAGGGCGAGGACGCCCTGGAGTTCACGCCCGCCACCGGCACCGCACCCGGTGCCACCCCCCGCCGGATCGGCGCGGGCCGCCTCGGCCGAGTCCTCGAACTCGCCATGGCACCCGACGGCAGCCGCGCCGCCGTCGCCGCGCACGACGGACGGCTGCTGCTCGTCGAGCGGGAGACCGGCGAGATCCGCGAGGTCGACAGCAGCGACCAGGGCGACGTCTCCGACCTCGCCTTCTCGCCCGACTCCGGCTGGCTGGCCTGGTGCCACCCCGGCCCCCGCCCGCTCAGCCAGCTCCGCCTCGCCAACACCACCGACCTGACGGTCACCGAGGCCACCCCGCTGCGCTTCCAGGACTACGCGCCCGCCTTCACCGCCGACGGCAAGCACCTGGTCTTCCTCTCCAACCGCTCCTTCGACCCGGTCTACGACGAACACGTCTTCGACCTGGCCTTCGTGGTCGGCGACCGGCCGCACCTGATCACCCTCGCCGCGACCACCCCGTCCCCGTTCGGGCCGCAGCGCCACGGGCGCGCCTTCGAGGCGCCGGACAAGGACGAGACCCCCGACAGCGAGGGCACCCCGGCCACCCGGATCGACCTCGACGGGCTCGGCGAGCGGATCGTGCCGTTCCCCGTGGAGGCCGGGCGCTACTCCAACCTCCGGGCCGCCAAGGACGGCGTCCTGTGGCTGCGCCACCCGGTCCGCGGAGTCCTCGGCTCCTCCCGGGCCACCCCGGACGACCCGGACCCCAAGACCGAGCTGGAGCGCTACGACCTCGTCCAGCAGCGCATCGAGCATCTCGCCGCCGACGCCGACCACTTCGAGGTCAGCGGCGACGGCAAGCGGGTCCTGCTGTGGACCGACGGCCGGCTGAAGGTCGTCCCCAGCGACCGGCGCGCCTCCGGCGACGACGACAGCGACTCCAACATCAGCGTGGACCTCGGCCGGGTACGGCAGCTCGTCGACCCCGGCGCCGAGTGGCGGCAGATGTACGAGGAGACCGGCCGCGTCATGCGGGACCACTTCTGGCGGCCCGACATGAACGGCGTCGACTGGGACGGCGTACTGGACCGCTACCGGCCCGTCGTCGACCGGGTCGCCACCCACGACGACCTGGTCGACCTCCTCTGGGAGGTGCAGGGCGAACTGGGCACCTCGCACGCCTACGTCGTCCCCTCCGCCGGACACGGGCACGGCGCCCGGCAGGGGCTGCTCGGCGCGGACATCTCCCGGCACGAGGACGGCAGTTGGCGCATCGACCGGATCCTGCCCTCGGAGACCTCCGACCCCGACGCCCGCTCGCCGCTCGCCGCGCCCGGCGTGGCGGTGCGCGCCGGGGACGCGATCGTCGCGGTCGGCGGGCAGGCCGTGGACCCCGTCGCCGGGCCGGGCCCGCTGCTGATCGGTACGGCGGGCAGGGCGGTCGAGCTGACCATCTCGCCGGCCGGCGGCGGTGACCCGCGGTACGCGGTGGTGGTACCGGTCGCCGACGAGGAGCCGCTGCGGTACCACGCGTGGGTCGCGGACCGGCGGGCGTATGTGCACGAGCGGTCCGGCGGGCGGCTCGGGTATCTGCACGTGCCGGACATGCAGGCGCCCGGGTGGGCGCAGATCCACCGTGATCTGCGGGTCGAGGTCGCGCGGGAGGGCCTGGTCGTGGACGTCCGGGAGAACCGGGGCGGGCACACGTCCCAGCTGGTCGTCGAGAAGCTCGCCCGGCGGATCGTGGGGTGGGCGGTGCCGCGCGGTATGCAGCCGTACAGCTATCCGCGCGACGCGCCCCGGGGGCCGGTGGTCGCCGTCGCGAACGAGTTCTCCGGGTCCGACGGGGACATCGTGAACGCGGCGATCCGGGCGTTGGGGATCGGGCCCGTGGTGGGGACGCGGACGTGGGGCGGGGTGATTGGGATCGACAGCCGGTACCGGCTGGTGGACGGGACGTTGATCACTCAGCCGAAGTACGCGTTCTGGCTGGAGGGGTATGAGTGGGGCGTGGAGAACCACGGCGTCGATCCTGACGTGGAGGTGGTGCAGCGTCCTCAGGACTACGCGGCGGGGCGGGACGTCCAGCTGGACGAGGCGATCCGCATAGCGCTGGCCGCGCTGGAGGACACCCCGGCGAAACTCCCGCCGTCCTTGCCGTAACCGGCGCGGGGGCTGAGGCACGGGGCGTTGCGCAACCCGGCGCTGACGGGGTGCCGCCGCGCCCACCCGTGCCGCCCTGCGGCACGATTGCCCGCGGCTACGCGGCTACGCGGCTACGCGGGGAGGCGGGGGAAGCGGCGAGGGCTTTTGCTTTTCAGGGGCGCGGGGAACTGCGCGATCAGCCCCCGCCGGGCCGCGGCCGAACGGCCACCCCTCAGGGGCGCGGGGAACTGCGCGACGAGCCCCCGCCGGGCCGCGGAAGGCGACGATACGATGACCGTTGTAAAGCGTCTAACCCCCGGAGGGACCATGGCAGGGGAGCCGCAGGACGACTGTCTGTTCTGCAAGATCGTCGGGGGCCAGATCCCGGCGACGATCATCCGCGAGACAGACACGACCGTCGCGTTCCGGGACATCAACCCCCAGGCGCCCACCCACATCCTCGTGATCCCGAAGGCCCACTACGCGAACGCCGCCGAACTCGCCGCCGCGGAACCGCAGATCGCCGCGGACGTCCTGCGCGAGTCCCAGGCCGTCGCCGACGAGGAACACCTGGACAGCTACCGCATCGTCTTCAACACCGGCGCCGGCGCCGGCCAGACCGTCTTCCACGCGCACGCCCACATCCTCGGCGGCCGCGGCCTCCAGTGGCCCCCGGGATAGCTCCCCGTGTCCGTACGTGAACTGGTGGTCCTCGGCACCGCGAGCCAGGTCCCGACCCGGCACCGCAACCACAACGGCTATCTGCTGCGCTGGGACAGCGAGGGCATCCTCTTCGACCCCGGCGAGGGCACACAGCGGCAGATGCTGCGCGCCGGGGTCGCCGCGCACGACCTGAACCGGATCTGCGTCACCCACTTCCACGGCGACCACTCCCTCGGCCTCGCCGGCGTGATCCAGCGGATCAACCTCGACCGGGTGCCGCACGAGATCACCGCCCACTACCCGCGTTCCGGGCAGCACTTCTTCGAACGCCTGCGGTACTCCACGGCGTACCGCGAGACCGTCGCGCTCACCGAGGCCCCCGTCGACTCCGACGGCGACCTCGCGACGACCGCCACGTACACCCTCCAGGCCCGCCGCCTCTCGCACCCCGTCGAGTCCTACGGCTACCGGCTCGTCGAACCCGACGGCCGCCGGATGCTCCCCGACCGGCTCGTCGCGCACGGGATCAGCGGCCCCGACATCGGCCGCATCCAACGCGAGGGCGCGCTCGACGGCGTGGGTCTGGACGAGGTCAGCGAGGTGCGGCGCGGACAGCGGTTCGCGTTCGTCATGGACACCCGGCTCTGCGACGGTGTGCACGCGCTCGCCGAGGGCGCCGACATGCTCGTCATCGAGTCCACGTTCCTCGACGAGGACGAGCAACTCGCCGTCGATCACGGCCATCTGACCGCCGGCCAGGCCGCCCGCGTCGCCCGCGAACACGCCGTACGGCATCTGGTGCTCACGCACTTCAGCCAGCGCTACACCGAACCGGAGGAGTTCGAGCGGCAGGCGCGGGCCGCCGGGTTCGAGGGCGAGCTGACCGTGGCGCACGATCTCCAGCGGGTGCCGCTTCCGAAACGTTGGTAAAACACCCGTACGATAATTTGATGCCCCTCCCGAAAGCCGAACTGCACCTCCACATCGAAGGCACGCTGGAGCCGGACCTCGCGTTCGAGCTGGCCGCGCGCAACGGTGTGACGCTCCCGTACGCGGACACCGACGCGCTGCGCGAGGCCTATCTCTTCGCCGACCTCCAGTCGTTCCTGGACCTGTACTACGCGCTGATGGCCGTCCTGCGCACCGAGCGCGACTTCGAGGACCTCGCCAGCGCCTATCTCGCCCGCGCCGCCGCGCAGGGTGTCCGGCACGCCGAGATCTTCTTCGACCCGCAGGCCCACATCGCGCGCGGAGTGCCGATGGAGACGGTGGTCGAAGGGCTGTGGCGCGCGCTCGGGCCCAGTGCGGAGAACCACGGTGTCTCCACCCGGCTGATCATGTGCTTCCTGCGCGACGAGTCCGCCGAGTCGGCGCTGGCCACGCTGGACGCGGCCAAGCCCTTCCTCGACCGGATCACCGCTGTCGGACTCGACTCCGCCGAGGTGGGGCATCCGCCGGCGAAGTTCCGCGAGGTCTACGAGGCCGCCGCCGCGCTGGGGCTGCGCCGGGTCGCCCACGCGGGCGAGGAGGGGCCACCGGCGTACATCACCGAAGCCCTCGACGTGCTCGGCGTCGAGCGGATCGACCACGGGCTGCGGTGCATGGAGGATCCCGCGCTGGTGGAGCGGCTGGTGCGTGAGCGGGTTCCGCTGACGGTGTGCCCGTTGTCCAACGTCCGGCTGCGGGCCGTGGCGAACCTGGCCGACCATCCGCTGGCCGCGATGCTCGACGCCGGGCTGATGTGCACGGTCAACTCCGACGACCCGGCGTACTTCGGCGGGTACGCGGGGGACAACCTCGACGCGGTGGGGTTGGCCCTTGGGCTGGGGGAGGGGCGGTTGCGGGAGCTTGCCCGGAACTCCTTCCTCGCCTCCTTCCTGGAGGACGACGAGGGGCTCCGGGCGCGGTACCTCGCCGAGGTGGAGGCGTACGAGTTCGGGTGAGGGCGGGTGGGGCGCCGCTGTATCGGCCCCGAAGGGGCCTCGTCCTCAGGCGCCGGACGGGCTGGAATGCGCCCCGGCACCTCAGTCCGTCGTGTCGTACGCCTGCTGCTCCAGCGCCGGAGTGTCCACCGCGATCTCGACGATCTCGGTGACCTCCGTGATCCCTGCGACCTCCGTGATTCCCGTGATCCCTGTGACCTCCGTGATCCCTGTGACCTCCGTGATCCCCATGCCCCCTGTGACCGCTGTGACCGCCGTGACCTCCGGAGTCCGCGACCGTCCCGCCCGTACCGCCACCGTCGTCATCGGTACCGCCACCACCAGCAGGCCGGCCGCGAGGAACAGGCCCATGGCCGGGAAGCCCGCCCAGGTCGACAGGAGGCTGCCGGCCAGGGGGCCCGCCGCCGTGCCCAGGGAGGATGCCGAGCCGACCAGGACCGCCCAGCGGCCGCGTGGGTCCAGGGACGCGGCGAGGCCGATGACGTAGGACAGGACGACCGGGTAGACGGCGTTCCAGGCGATCTCGCCGACGGCGAACGTGGTCAGGTCCGTCGCCGAGGCGCTGAGCGCGATGCATACGGCGATCAGGGCCGTGCCCGCGCCGATCGGCAGGGCGAGTCCGAAGCGTGGGCCGAGCGCGCCGGCGGCCACGACGCCGAAGAGGCCCGCACCCAGCCCGACGGCGAAGACGATGCCGACGGTGGCCTCGTCGAGGTGGGCCTGGGTGAGGCCGATCCGGCCGCTGACACCCCAGAGGGAGTTCTGGGCCATCGACCAGCAGGGGAGCGCGGCGGCGAGCAGTAGTCCCGAGCGGAGGTGGGGGAGGGGTTCGCGCCGGGGGCTCACGTGCCGTTCCGGCAGCGGGATCCGGGTCGGGACGCGGGCGGTGAGCGGCCAGACCGCCAGCGCGGTGAGCGCGATCGCGGCCAGCGGGAGGCCGTGGCCGGGGCCGAGGTGCGGGACCGTCAGATAGACGGTGCCGGCGAGCGCGGAGACCGACAGCAGGCCGAGGGTCGTCACGCGGTGCGGTTCGCGCTGGGCGGCGATACCGGTGGCCGCGACCGCCGTGGCCGTACCCGAGCCGAAGCCGCCGAGCACCGCGCCGACGACCACGGCCGGGACGGTGGTGGTCAGGGCGGCGCCGCCGAAGCCGAGGACGGCGAGGGTGAGGCCCGCGCGGGCGAGGGTGCGGGCGCCGATCCGGTCGACACGCGAGGCGAGCAGAAAGCCCGCCGACGCCGAACTCAGCAGCAGCGCACTGCCGATGGCGCCCGCCTGTGTGGCGGAGACGGGCAGTCCGGAGTCGAGTCTGCCGACGACGGTCGGGAGGAGGTAGGGGGCGAGGTACCCGGCCGTGAAGAGGGCGACGAGGGGCCAGGGCGTGGTGGTGCGGGCGAACACGGGCGTTCCCAGGGCATGCGAAAGGAGCGGCACAAGAGGGGGATTGGGCGACGACCGTCGACGGACAGGAACGCGCGGGCAATTTGTATCAAGCGGGGGGAGCGCCACGGGAGGCCGGGTCGTGTGATCTGGGCCATATTCCGTTTGGGGTAGGGAAGCCCGGGTAAACATGCGGCCCACAGAGGGCCAACGGTGAGGGCGCCCGTCAGGTGCCGTACGCCTCCGCGCGCGGCACGCGCCCTCCGTTTTCGCAGGTCATCGTCTGTTGTCGGTGGTGTGGTGCAGACTGGCGAGAACCGCACCACGTCAGGGAGCGCACCGTGACCGCCTCCAACGCCATCGCCGGAAAGGCGCCGCCGCACTGCCAGGTCGATCCACTGGTCGACCTGCGTGGACCCGAGGATCCGCCGTGGGACGTCTATCTCACGGGCACGGTCTTCCTCGACATCATCTTCACCGGCCTGGACACGGCTCCGGTGCGCGGGACCGAGTCCTGGGCGCGCGGCATGGGGTCGAGCCCGGGCGGCGTCGCCAACATGGCGACCGCACTCGCCCGCCTCGGCATGCGTACGTCCCTCGCGGCCGCGTTCGGCGACGACCACTACGGAGAGTACTGCTGGGACGCCCTGGAGCAGGGCGAGGGCATCGATCTCTCGCCGTCCCGCACGGTCCCCGGCTGGCACTCCCCGGTCACCGTCTCCATGGCCTACGAGGGCGAGCGCACGATGGTCTCGCACGGCCACGAGCCGCCCCCCGAGGAGCCCGCCCCGGACTGCCCGCCCCGCGCGCGTGCCGCCATCGCGTCGCTCACCCCGGGCAAGCGCGCCCCCTGGATCGAGCAGGCCGTCCGCAAGGGGGCCAGGATCTTCGCCGACGTCGGCTGGGACGACACCGGCGCCTGGGACCTGGAGGGCCTGCCCGACCTCAAGCACTGCGAGGCCTTCCTCCCGAACGCGCAGGAGGCGATGCTCTACACGGGCGCCGACTGCCCCCGCAAGGCCGCCCACGCCCTCACCCGGCACGTACCGCTCGCGGTCGTCACCCTGGGCGCCGAGGGCGCGTACGCGGTCGACGGACGGACCGGCGAGACGGCCTCGGTGCCCGCGATCGAAGTGGAGGCCCTGGACCCGACCGGCGCCGGTGACGTCTTCGTGGCCGGCTTCGTCACCGGGACCCTCGCCGACTGGCCGCTCGCCGACCGGCTCGCCTTCGCGGGTCTGACCGCCGCGCTCTCGGTCCAGGAGTTCGGCGGCTCCCTGTCCGCCCCCGGCTGGTCCGAGATCGGCGCCTGGTGGCGCCAGGTCCACTCCGTGGAGGGCCAGGACAAGGCCGCCCTGAAGCGGTACGCGTTCCTGGACGGTCTCGTCCCGGGGGAGCGGGCCAGACCCTGGCCGCTGCGTCGGGCGGTCCCCACGATCGGCTTCGGCCGCTCGACCTGAACGGGCCGCGCCCGGGTGCCGTGCGCCTGTGCGCCGCGCCCCTGTGCCGTGCCCGGTGTGAACGGAGGTGTCGAAGTGCCGTACGAAAAGCCCTACGGCGATGTCAGTCCTGCGTCGTACTCTTGGAATCGCGAGGCCGCCCTCAGCGACGCGGCCGTATCGAGGAGGAAAAGCAGGCCTTAAGCGCCGGCCCATGACTCAGACACCCACAGCTCACACCCCCGTGCAGAAGCAGGCGAGAGCAGAGATCTCGGTCCCCGCCCAGCACCCCATGGTCACTCTGCTGGGGTCCGGCGACTCCCTTCTGCGCGTGATCGAGAAGGCCTTCCCGGCGGCCGACATCCACGTCCGGGGCAATGAGATCAGCGCGGTCGGCGACCCGGCGGAAGTCGCCCTGATCCAGCGTGTTTTCGACGAGATGATGCTGGTCCTCCGCACGGGACAGCCGATGACGGAGGACGCCGTGGAACGCTCGATCGCCATGCTCAAGGCGAGCGAGAACGGGGAGAGCGACGGGGTGGAGACCCCGGCGCAGGTGCTGACGCAGAACATCCTGTCCTCGCGTGGCCGCACGATCCGCCCCAAGACGCTCAACCAGAAGCGGTACGTCGACGCCATCGACACCCACACCATCGTCTTCGGCATCGGCCCCGCCGGTACCGGAAAGACGTATCTGGCGATGGCCAAGGCGGTCCAGGCCCTTCAGTCCAAGCAGGTCAACCGCATCATCCTGACCCGCCCCGCGGTCGAGGCCGGCGAGCGGCTCGGCTTCCTGCCGGGCACGCTCTACGAGAAGATCGACCCCTATCTGCGCCCGCTGTACGACGCGCTGCACGACATGCTCGACCCGGACTCGATCCCCCGGCTGATGGCGGCCGGCACGATCGAGGTCGCGCCGCTCGCGTACATGCGCGGCCGTACCCTGAACGACGCCTTCATCATCCTGGACGAGGCCCAGAACACGAGCCCCGAGCAGATGAAGATGTTCCTCACCCGCCTCGGCTTCGAGTCGAAGATCGTGATCACGGGTGACGTGACCCAGGTGGACCTGCCGAGCGGGACCAAGTCGGGACTGCGCCAGGTGCAGGACATCCTGGAGGGCCTGGACGACGTCCACTTCTCCCGGCTGACGTCCCACGACGTCGTACGGCACAAGCTGGTGGGCCGTATCGTCGACGCGTACGAGCAGTACGACAGCGAGAACGGTACGGAGAACGGCACCCACAAGGGCAGCCGCACAAAACGGAAGTAGACAAGCCAGCACCATGTCGATCGACGTCAACAACGAGTCCGGAACCGAGGTCGACGAGCAGGCGATCCTCGACATCGCCCGCTACGCGCTCGCGCGGATGCGCATCCACCCGCTCTCCGAGCTCTCGGTGATCGTCGTGGACGAGGACGCCATGGAGCAGCTCCACATCCAGTGGATGGACCTGCCGGGGCCTACGGACGTCATGTCCTTCCCGATGGACGAGCTGCGCCCGCCGGCCAAGGACGACGAGGAGACCCCCCAGGGCCTCCTCGGTGACATCGTGCTCTGCCCTGAGGTCGCCGCCAAGCAGGGCACGGAGGCGTCGACGCAGCACTCCATGGACGAGGAGCTCCAGCTGCTCACCGTCCACGGAGTGCTGCACCTGCTGGGGTACGACCACGAGGAGCCGGACGAGAAGGCCGAGATGTTCGGCCTCCAGGCGGCCATCGTGGACGGCTGGCGCGCGGAGAAGGGCCTGACCGGCCCGTCCCCGGCCCCGACCGTGTCATGAGCCTTCCCCTCGTCACGGGCGCGGTCGCCCTGGTCGTCGTCGCCTGGCTCGCCGCCTGCGCGGAGGCGGGCCTCGCGCGCGTCTCCAGCTTCCGCGCCGAGGAGGCCGTCCGCTCCGGCCGCCGCGGCAGCGCCAAGCTCGCCCAGGTCGCCGCCGACCCCACCCGCTATCTCAACGTGGCGCTGCTGGTCCGCGTGGCCTGCGAGATGGCCGCCGCCGCGCTGGTCACCCACGCCTGTCTGCGGGAGTTCAGCAGCACCACCGAGGCGCTGCTGATCGCCATCGCCGTGATGGTCCTGGTGTCGTACGTCGCGGTCGGGGTCTCCCCGCGGACCATCGGCCGCCAGCACCCGCTGAACACGGCCACGGCGGCGGCGTACGTCCTGCTGCCGCTGGCCCGGATCATGGGCCCGATCCCGCCCCTGCTGATCCTCATCGGCAACGCGCTCACCCCCGGCAAGGGCTTCCGCCGCGGCCCGTTCGCCTCCGAGGCCGAGCTGCGCGCGCTGGTCGACCTCGCCGAGAAGGAGTCGCTCATCGAGGACGAGGAGCGCCGGATGGTGCACTCGGTCTTCGAGCTCGGCGACACGCTGGTGCGCGAGGTCATGGTGCCGCGCACCGACCTGATCGTCATCGAGCGCTACAAGACCATCCGCCAGGCCCTCACCCTCGCCCTGCGCTCCGGTTTCTCCCGTATCCCGGTCACCGGGGAGAACGAGGACGACATCGTCGGGATCGTCTATCTCAAGGACCTGGTCCGCAAGACGCACATCAGCCGGGACGCCGAGTCCGAGCTGGTGTCGACGGCGATGCGCCCGGCGTTCTTCGTGCCCGACACCAAGAACGCCGGCGATCTGCTCCGCGAGATGCAGAAGGAGCGCAACCACGTCGCCGTCGTCATCGACGAGTACGGCGGCACGGCCGGCATCGTCACCATCGAGGACATCCTGGAGGAGATCGTCGGTGAGATCACCGACGAGTACGACCGCGAACTGCCGCCGGTGGAGAACCTCGGCGACGACCGCTTCCGGGTGACGGCCCGCCTCGACATCGGCGACCTGGGCGAGCTGTACGGACTCGACGAGTACGACGACGAGGACGTGGAGACCGTCGGCGGACTGCTCGCCAAGGCCCTGGGCCGGGTCCCCATCGCCGGCGCCTCCTCGGTGGTCGAACTGCCCGACGGACGCTCCCTGCGACTGACCGCGGAGGCCGCCGCCGGCCGCCGCAACAAGATCGTGACGGTGCTGGTGGAGCCGCTGGGCCCGGCCGGACCACCGGCGGAGGAGACCGAGTGACCCCTCAGGAGCTGCGCGCGTTCTGTCTGTCGTTCAACGCGTCGGTGGAGGACTTCCCGTTCGGCCCGGAGACCTCGGTCTTCCGGGTCCTCGGCAAGCTCTTCGCGCTGACGCATCTCGACGCGCGGCCCCTGAAGGTCAACCTCAAGTGCGACCCGGAGCACGCGATCCGGCTGCGCGCCGACCACCCGGAACTGGTCATCCCGGGCTGACACATGAACAAGAGGCACTGGAACACGGTGACGGTCGAAGGGGACCTCCCGGACCGCCTGGTCAGGGAGCTGATCGAGGACTCGTACGACCTGGTCGTGGCGGGTCTGCCGAGGGCCGAGCGGCTCCGGCTCGACCGCCCCTGACGCCGGTGGGCGGTCGCCCGGAACGCCTTCGTATGCTCGGACCATGACCGACAGCAGCGCGCTCGACGCCGAGGACCGCAAGATCGTCACCCTGGCCCGTTCGGCCCGTGCCCGCAACGGTGTGCCCGAGGGTGCCGCCGTACGGGACGAGACCGGCCGTACGTATGTCGCCGGGACGGTGGCACTGGAGTCGCTGCGGCTCAGCGCGCTGCGCACGGCCGTGGCCATGGCGGTGGCGTCCGGCGCGCGGTCCCTGGAGGCGGCGGCCGTGGTGAGCGGGGCCGAGGAGGTGCCGGCCGAGGATCTGGCGGCCGTACGGGACCTCGGGGGTGCGGGGACGCCGGTGCATCTGGCGGGGCCGGACGGGCAGTTGCGCCGGACGGTCTCCGCGACCTGAGGCTTACCGGCGGTAACATGGCCGGTTTTCAACGTTGCTGGGGCTCCGCGCTCCGGTATCAATGAAGCGTCAACCACGACGGGCCGTCAGATTCGTCTCTCGCGGAGCGTGTCCGTACCCGCCCCGCGACTGCCGTCCCTCGCTCAGCTCCCCCGCTGTACCGCACGTGCGTTTCCCGCCCCACCCCACATGGCACCCCCACACGGGAAGGGAACCATCCATGACACCCAAGCGGATAGGCACCGGCGCGGCCATCACTGTCGCCGCGCTCGCGGCCTCCGGGCTCGCGTTCGCCCCGACGGCGCTGGCCGTCACGCCCCAGACGGCCACCATCAACGCCAGCTGCGAAAGCCTCGGCAGCGGCGCGGCCACGCTCACGGCCACCCAGAACGGCACGGCGGCCACGATCACCGTCAACTCGACCGACATCAAGGCCCCGATCGCCCTGGGCGCGGACTCCATCGCGTCCCGGCTGACCCTGGTGAAGGCCGGCGGCGGCACCGTCGTCTTCTCCGGCACCAAGAACCCGGCACTGGCCAGCGGCGGTCCGGTCACCGTCGGCCCGCTCAACGGCACCGTCGCCGCCGGCGACACCCTGGAGTCGTTCGGCGGCTCGCTGTCGCTGACGGTCTTCGGCTTCATCACCTTCACCTGCACCGCGAGCGGACCGCAGTCCCCGGGTCCGTTCGTCTTCTGACGGACCTACGACGACGGGCCGGGCACCCTTGGCGGTGCCCGGCCCGTCGGGGGACCGATCGCGCAGTCGTACGGCAGGGTGCTGTGGATCAGGGACAATGGGCGCCATGAGCGTCCGTACCCCTTCATCCGAGCCGTCCGAGGCCCCCCACCGCGCCGGCTTCGCCTGTTTCGTGGGCCGCCCCAACGCGGGCAAGTCCACCCTCACGAACGCTCTGGTCGGGCAGAAGGTGGCGATCACCGCGAACCAGCCGCAGACCACGCGGCACACGGTCCGCGGCATCGTGCACCGGCCCGACGCGCAGCTGATCCTGGTGGACACCCCCGGCCTGCACAAGCCGCGCACGCTGCTCGGTGAGCGGCTGAACGACGTGGTGCGCACCACGTGGGCCGAGGTCGACGTGATCGGCTTCTGTCTGCCGGCGAACGAGAAGATCGGGCCCGGCGACCGGTTCATCGCCAAGGAGCTCGCCGGGATCCGCAAGACCCCGAAGATCGCCATCGTCACCAAGACCGACCTCGTGGAGTCCAAGGCACTCGCCGAGCAGCTGATCGCCATCGACCAGCTCGGCAAGGAGCTGGGGTTCGAGTGGGCCGAGATCGTGCCGGTGTCCGCCACCGCGGACCAGCAGATCGATCTGCTGGCGGATCTGCTTGTTCCCCTGCTGCCCGAGGGGCCCGCGCTCTATCCCGAGGGTGATCTCACGGACGAGCCCGAGCAGGTGATGATCGCGGAGTTGATCCGGGAGGCGGCGTTGGAGGGGGTGCGGGACGAGTTGCCGCACTCCATCGCGGTGGTTGTCGAGGAGATGCTTCCCCGTGAGGATCGGCCGGCCGACAAGCCGTTGCTCGACATCCACGCCAACCTGTACATCGAGCGGCCCAGTCAGAAGGGGATCATCATCGGGCCGAAGGGGAAGCGGCTCAAGGACGTGGGGATCAAGTCGCGCAAGCAGATCGAGGCGCTGCTCGGTACGCCGGTCTTCCTGGACCTCCACGTGAAGGTCGCCAAGGACTGGCAACGGGATCCCAAGCAACTCCGCCGCCTCGGCTTCTGACCCCCTCTTCCCTCGCCCCCGCCGCCCCTACCCGTCCCATCCCGGGGCTCCGCCCCGGACCCCGCTCCTCAAACGCCGGAGGGGCTGGAGACAGCCCGTCCGGCGTTTGAGGACGAGGCCGTTCAGGCCGAAGGGGGGTCCGGGGGCGCAGCCCCCGGGATGGGACGGGTAAGGGCGGCGGGGGCGAGGTTCTGTAGGCCTACGACGCGTAGGAGCCGGAGGCGGTCGTAGGAGGCCGTGGCCGGGCGGGCCGTGTGGATGACCAGGAGTTGGTGGTGCTCGTGACTGAGCATGACCTCGCAGTCCAGCTCCAGCAGCCCCACCACGGGATGCAGAAACCGCTTGGTGGCCCGGTGGCGGAGCGCCACATTGTGCTCGGCCCACAAGCGGGCGAACTCCCGGCTCCCTGAGCGGAGTTCGGCCACGAGCGCGGCCGGCTCCGGATCGTCGGGCCGCGCCGCGGCGAGCGCGCGCAGATTCGCCACATGGACCCGGGCGTGCTCGGCCCGGTCCTCCTCGGGAAAGAGCGAGCGCGCGTCCGGGTCGAGGAAGTACCGCCGGACCAGATTGCGCTCGCGCCGCGGCCGGGACATCACGTCCCCGGTCAGCGCCCGCGCCAGCGCGTTCTGCGCCAGCACCTCGCCGAGGTCGCTGACGACCTGCGCCGGCGCGTCGTCCAGCCGGTCAAGGATCATCAGCAGCCCGGGCCGCACATGCGTGGACGCCGTCTCGCGCCGGCCCGGCTCCTCACCGGCCAGGTGGAACAGATGGTCGTACTCCACGTCGGACAGCCGCAGCGCGCGGGCCAGCGCGGTGAGGGTCTGCCGGGACGGCCGCGGACCCCGGGACTGTTCGAGGCGGGTGTAGTAGTCCACCGAGAGCCCGGCGAGCGACGCCACCTCCTCGCGGCGCAGGCCGGGCGTACGGCGCCGGCTGCCCGGAGCGAGACCCACGTCCGACGGGGTGAGACGGGCGCGGCCACGGCGCAGGAAGTCGGCGAGTTCGACGCGGTTCACCCTTCCAGCCTGCGGTATCGCACCGCCGTTAACCAGGGACCGCCGGTCCCCCGATCAACAGGTCTCTCCCGCCCCGCGCCCCGCCGCCCCAGGCTGAGGGCATCGGACCAACGAGAGCGAGGCAGATCATGCTGACACTGGTGACAGGGGCGACGGGCGAGGTCGGACGGCGCTTTGTGCCCCGGCTGCTGGCACGGCGGCGCCCCCACGAGGAGGTACGTGTACTGGTCCGGGAAGCGGCCCGGGCCGAGTCCCTGGCGGAGCTCGGCGCCGAGATCGTCGTCGGCTCCCTGCTGGACGGGGAGTCCCTCGGCAAGGCGGTGGCCGGCGCGGACGCGGTCGTGAACATCGCCGCGTCCTTCCGCGGGGTCCCCGACGAGGAGGCCTGGGCGGTGAACCACGGGGCGGCAACCGCCCTGGGCCGCGCCGCACGGGCCGCGGGCGTCCGGCGCTTCGTCCAGCTCAGCACGGGGCTGGTGTACGGCACCGGCCGGGACCGTCCGCTGACCGAGGAGGACGAGATCCGGCCGGGCGGCGACATGTGGGGCGCCTACACCGAGTCCAAGGTCGAGGCGGAACGCGAACTGCTCGCCCTGGACGGTATGGACGTACGTGTCGCGCGCCTGCCCTTCGTCTACGGCGACGGCGACCCGCACCTCGCCCAGTCCCTGCGCTGGGCCGCGCACTGGGCCGGCACCAAGCGCCTCCAGATGGCCCACCACGCGGACGTGGCCCAGGGCCTGCTCCGCCTGCTGTGGGCGCCGGGAGTGGCGGGCCGCACCTACAACATCGCCGACGACACCCCCGTCACGGCGGTCGAACTCCACCAGCTGAACGGGGTGGAGATCCCGGAGGCCCTGCGCACCACCACGGACCCGGACCCGTGGTCCGGCATCATGTCCACCGAGCGCATCCGCCGCGAACTGGGCTACCGCCCCCACTTCCCGAGCGTGTGGTCGGCAAGGGAGGCGGGAGCCCTGTGAGGGGGGAGCGAGTGGATCAGGCGCGCTGCGACGCCACCATCGCCCGGTACCACCCGTACGACGCCTTCGGTGTGCGGGCCAGCGTCTCGTAGTCCACGTGCACGAGCCCGAACCGGCGCGCGTAGCCCTCGGCCCACTCGAAGTTGTCGAGCAGCGACCACACGAAGTACCCGCGCACATCCACCCCGGCCTCCACGGCCCGGTGCAACGCCCGGACGTGCCCGTCGAGATAGGCGATCCGCTCCTGGTCGTCGAGGCCCTCGTACGAGCACCCGTTCTCGGTGATCACCACCGGCGGCAGCTTCTCCCCGTACCGCTCCCGGAAGCCGGTGAGCAGTTCGGTCAGTCCGTCGGGGATCACCGGCCACCCGAAGTCGGTCACCGGCACGCCCTCGATCTCCCGCACGGAGAAGGGCAGTTCGGCCGGCATCCGCACCCCGCCGAAGTCGATCTCGGCACCCTCGGGCGCGCCCACCCGGGTGGGCGCGTAGTAGTTGACGCCGTACCAGTCGACCGGCTCGGAGATCACCTTCAGGTCGGCCGACACGTCCCCCGGCATCAACTCCCCGAGCCCGGCCGGGTATTCACCGAGCAGCAGCGGGTCCGCGAAGAGCCGGTTCAGCAGTACGTCGTAGAAGTCGGCGGCCTCGACGTCGGCACTGTCCCGCGACGCCGGCCAGGTCGGTCCGTGCGAGTTGGCGATGCCGATGTCCGAGGCGCCGCCCGCGCGCAGCGCCTGCACGGCCAGACCGTGCGCGAGCAACTGGTGGTGGGCCACCGGCAGCGCGTCGAACAGCAGCTGCCGGCCCGGCGCGTGGACGCCGAGCGCATGCCCCAGCAGGGTGTGCTCGGCGGGCTCGTTGAGGGTGATCCACTTGGTCACACGGTCGCCGAGCCGCTCGGTGACGGCCGACACGTACGCGGCGAAGCGGGCCGCCGTGTCCCGGTCCAGCCAGTCCAGTTCCGCGGGCAGGTCCCAGTGGAAGAGGGTCGGCACCGGCCGTACGCCCGCCGCGCACAGCTCGTCGACGAGCCGGTCGTAGAAGTCCAGTCCGCCCGGGGAGTCGACCCGGGGCCAGGAGATCGAGAAGCGGTACGCGTCGACGCCCAGGCCCGCGAGGAGCGCCACGTCGTCGCGGTAGCGGTGGAAGTGGTCGCAGGCCACGGCCGCGGTCGAGCCGTCCTTCACATGTCCCGGCTCCGCGGTGAAGGTGTCCCACACCGACGGTCCCCGTTGGTCGGCCGCGCCCTCGATCTGATGGGCGGACGTCGACACGCCCCACAGGAAGCCGTCAGGGAAGCGGGGGATCGGGTCCGTCGCCGTGCGTTGGTCAGTCGCCATGCGCGGATCATCCGTACCCCTGGTAACGGAAGTCAACGGGCGGACGGGAAGAAGGGGCCCGGGCCGGGGCCGGTCACGCCCCTTCTTTGAGTACCTTCGTGATCAGGCTGCGCTGTTCGTCCGTGAGCCGGGGGTCCGTGCAGTAGACCGTCCGGTCGTCGACGGTGATCCGGTAGCTGAAGCCGTCCGGTACGGCCGCCGGCGGGGTGCCCCGGCCGGCGGCGACCGCCCGCTCGGCCAGGGTGTGCCAGTCCTGCGCGTCGGGCCGCCCCGCGGTGTCCACCTCGGCCTGCCGCTCGATACCCGCGAAGCCGCCCGTACGCCTCACCTGAATCCGCATGGGTCCCTGTCTAGTACGGAACTACGCCCCGCGCACCCCGACCTGCTCCCAGGCCTTCAGTACCGCCTGGAACTCCTCGCCCTCGCCGAAGCGGGCCTTGGCCGCGGCCACCGTGAGTCCGGCGAACTCGGCGAAGTTCGCCTGCGCCGTCAGCTCGCCGCCGGTCAGCACGTCGTACCAGATCTGCCCGGCCCGCTCCCAGGCGTGGCCGCCGAGGGTGGTCGCGGCGAGGTAGAAGGCGTGGTTCGGGATACCGGAGTTGATGTGCACGCCGCCGTTGTCGCGGCCGGTGCGCACGAAGTCGTCCATCGTCGCCGGCTGCGGGTCCTTGCCGAGGACGTCGTCGTCGTACGCCGTGCCCGGGGCCTTCATCGAGCGCAGCGCCACTCCGGTCACGCGCGGGGCGAGCAGGCCGGCGCCGATCAGCCAGTCCGCCTGGTCGGCGGTCTGGTTCAGCGTGAACTGCTTGATGAGGGAGCCGAAGACGTCGGAGAGTGACTCGTTGAGCGCGCCGGGCTGGCCGAAGTAGGTGAGGTTCGCCGTGTACTGGGTGACGCCGTGGGCGAGTTCGTGGCCGATGACGTCGATCGGGATGGTGAAGTCGAGGAAGATCTCGCCGTCGCCGTCGCCGAACACCATCTGCTCGCCGTTCCAGAAGGCGTTGTTGTAGTCCTCGTCGTAGTGCACGGTGGCGTCCAGCGGCAGGCCGTCGCCGTCGATGGAGTCGCGCTCGAAGGCGTTGAAGAACAGCTCGAAGGTGGCGCCCAGGCCCGCGTACGCGCGGTTCACGGTGGCGTCCCTGCCGGGTTCTTCGCCCTCGCCGCGGACCTTTGTGCCGGGGAGGGTGGTGCCGTGTGTCGCGTCGTAGATGGTGCGCTGTGGTTTGCCGGCCTCGGCGTCCTCGGGGGCGGCGATCGCGGGGGCGCCCAGGACGGTGGTCAGCCGGCGGTGGGTGCGTTCGTAGGCGTCGCGCTGGAGGGTGCGGCGGGCCGGGCCGGCCAGTGCCGGGTCTTCGGCCTGGGCCAGTTTGTCGAGGACGTGGGGTGGCACGACCGTGCAGAAGGTGGGCTCTTGGACCCCGTTTGTGTTCATGTGCGGCACGATGGCACTCCGTTAGGGGGCTGTCACTAGGGGCAACCTTGATTGGTGAAATATGCGGATGCCTTCGGGTGGGGTGGTCGCGGTGTGTTATCGGCCGCGGGCCGGTGGGGGTTCGTCGCGCAGTTCCCCGCGCCCCTGAGAAGGTCGTTGGTCGGCCGTGGGCCGGTGGGGGCTTGTCGCGCAGTTCCCCGCGCCCCTGAGAAGGTCGTTGGTCGGCTGCGGGTCGGTGGGGGCTTGTCGCGCAGTTCCTCGCGCCCCTAAAGCAAAAGCCCTCCCCCCGACCCGCGCCCGTCGCGCAGCGCCCCCGCCGGTGCAGTCCCGCATGTTGATACGGGTCGGTCGGGGCGCGGGGTGTCGGATAGCATGCTGCGCATCATGCGATTTGGGCTGCTTCTTCTTAGCTGCCGCGGCGAGGGCCTGTAAGACAGGTCGACTCCCTCCCCGCGGAGCTCGGCGTTGCGTCGGCCGTCCTTCCGGACCTCTGAGGAGCCCCGCAGACATGGTGAACCGCCAGCAGCCCAGTTCCATGCCGATTCAGAAGTACGGCCGCTACGAGCAGGTCGACATCCCCGACCGCACCTGGCCGCAGAACCGCGTCACCACCGCCCCCCGCTGGCTCTCCACCGACCTGCGCGACGGCAACCAGGCCCTGATCGACCCGATGTCCCCGGTACGCAAGCGGGCGATGTTCGATCTGCTGGTGAAGATGGGCTACAAGGAGATCGAGGTCGGGTTCCCGGCGTCCGGGCAGACCGACTTCGACTTCGTCCGGTCGATCGTCGAGGACGAGAACGCCGTACCCGAGGACGTGACGATCTCCGTCCTGACCCAGGCCCGTGAGGACCTGATCGAGCGGACCGTGGAGTCCCTGAAGGGCGCCCGCCGCGCCAACGTGCACCTGTACAACGCCACCGCGCCCGTCTTCCGCCGGGTCGTCTTCCGCGGCTCGAAGGACGACATCCGGCAGATCGCGGTCGACGGGACGCGGCTGGTGATGGAGTACGCCGAGAAGCTGCTCGGCCCGGACACGGCGTTCGGCTACCAGTACTCGCCGGAGATCTTCACCGACACCGAGCTGGACTTCGCCCTGGAGGTCTGCGAGGGCGTGATGGACGTCTGGCAGCCCGGCCCGGACCGCGAGATCATCCTGAACCTGCCGGCCACGGTCGAGCGCTCCACCCCGTCCACCCACGCGGACCGGTTCGAGTGGATGGGCCGCAACCTGAGCCGCCGCGAGCACGTCTGCCTCTCCGTCCACCCGCACAACGACCGCGGTACGGCCGTGGCGGCGGCCGAGCTGGCCCTGATGGCCGGCGCCGACCGCGTCGAGGGCTGTCTGTTCGGACAGGGCGAGCGCACCGGCAACGTCGACCTGGTCACCCTGGGCATGAACCTGTTCTCGCAGGGCGTCGACCCGCAGATCGACTTCTCCGACATCGACGAGATCCGTCGTACGTGGGAGTACTGCAACCAGATGGAGGTCCACCCGCGCCACCCGTACGTGGGCGACCTGGTCTACACGTCCTTCTCCGGCTCCCACCAGGACGCCATCAAGAAGGGCTTCGACGCCATGGAGGCCGACGCGGCCGCGAAGGGCGTCACCGTCGACGACATCGAGTGGGCCGTGCCGTACCTGCCCATCGACCCCAAGGACGTCGGCCGCTCCTACGAGGCCGTGATCCGCGTGAACTCGCAGTCCGGCAAGGGCGGCGTGGCGTACGTCCTGAAGAACGAGCACAAGCTGGACCTGCCGCGCCGGATGCAGATCGAGTTCTCGAAGATCATCCAGGCGAAGACGGACGCCGACGGCGGCGAGGTCACGCCGAAGGCCATCTCGGCGATCTTCCAGGACGAGTACCTGCCGAACCCCGACAACGCCTGGGGTCGGATTCAGGTCAAGACCGGCCAGACCACCACCGACAAGGACGGGGTGGACACGCTCACGGTCGAGGCCAGCGTCGACGGCGTCGACACCGTGCTGACCGGGTCCGGAAACGGCCCGATCTCCGCGTTCTTCGACGCCCTCCAGTCCATCGGCATCGACGTACGCCTGCTGGACTACCAGGAGCACACGATGAGCGAAGGGGCGTCCGCGCAGGCGGCCTCGTACATCGAGTGTGCGATCGACGACAAGATTCTTTGGGGAATCGGTATCGACGCGAACACGACGCGCGCTTCGCTGAAGGCGGTCGTCTCCGCCGTCAACCGGGCGGCGCGCTGACCGCTCTGACCGGGGGTTTACGGGTCCCGTCCGCCGATCACGGCGGGCGGGACCCCGTCGATTACCGGCCATGTCGCCGCACAGGTCACGGAAAGGTCTCGTCGGGGGTGCTGACTCGGGCTCAACTATGTGGCTAACATCACGCCAGCGCGGCGATGTTGCCGTGGGGTTACGGAGGTGCGACGTGCTGCCAGGACGCGAACGAGACGGCCGTGCTGCCAGGCATTCGCGCATCCTGGGCACCCGCACCGCGTGGACGGCCGTCGGCGACGGACAGTTCTTCTGTCCGGGCTGCGGCGGAGACCGCAACTACCAGCGGCTCACCGGCCGCCGCCGCTTCACCCTGCTCGGCCTACCGGTGCTCCCGCGCGGCGAGACCGGCCCCACCGTCGAGTGCGCGGCCTGCCGCCGGCACTACGGCACCGACGTACTCGACCACCCGACGACCACCCGCTTCTCCGCGATGCTCCGGGACGCCGTGCACACCGTCGCCCTCGCGGTGCTGGCCGCCGGCGGCACCCGGGCGCGTACGTCGCTCTCCGCCGCCGCCGGCACGGTCCGGGCGGCCGGCTTCGACGACTGCACCGAGGAACAGCTCAACGCCCTCGTGGAGGCCCTCGCGGCGGACACCGGCCGGGTGTACGGGCGGGCCTGCGGACCGGGCCTGGCCATAGAGCTCCACGAGGCCCTGGACCCGCTGGCGCCGCATCTCGCCCCCGCGGGCCGGGAGGCGATCCTCCTCCAGGGCGCGCGGATCGCCCTCGCGGACGGGCCCTACACGGCGGCCGAGCGCGAGGTCCTCGCCACGGTGGGCGCCGCGCTGACCATCACGGCGGACGACGTGACCCGGTTGCTCACGGCGGCCGGTACACCGACGTAGCTCTCCCGGACGGCCCCCGGGCGGCGGTGTGCGGGGGCACAATCGTCTTTCCAGTACGTGCTGGGGGACGAGGGGGAGCACGTGAGACACGGCCTGCGCTGGGCGCTTGTGGTGGCTCTGGACATCGCGGCGTTCGCGGCCGTGTTCCTCGGGTTCTACGCCGCCGACCTGCCACTGCTTCCCACGTCCGACGAGGGCCGTATTGCCCTCGGTGTCGCCGCGGCCACGGTCGCGGCGACCGCGGGCGGGGCATGGGGCGCCTGGTGGGCGCCCCGGACGGCGGCGGCACCCGCGGCGCCGCCGGAACCCGGGGTCCGCTGGGAGCTGCCGCACGCGACCGTGACCGTGCACCGGGACCCCTCCGACCCACCGGCCGCCCCGCGCCCGGTGCGCACGGGCGACCTGCCGCGCGAACCGGCCGGCTTCCAGCCGCGCGAGGACCTGCTCGCCGAACTCGCCGCCGCCACCGAGCGGCACAGCCTGACCGTCGTCCACGCCGTGACGGGCGCCCGCGGTGTGGGCAAGACCCAGCTCGCCGCCGCCTACGCCCGGCGCCGGATCGAGGAGGGCTGGCCCGTCGTCGCCTGGATCACCGCGGAGAACAGCGGCCAGCTCACCCGCGGACTCGCCGACCTCGCCGACCAGCTGGAGGTGCGCGAGGCCGGGGACGACGAGCCGACGGCCGCGCGGGCCGCCCTCACCTGGATCGGCCGCAACCCCGACCCGTGTCTGCTGGTCCTCGACAACGCGACGGACCCCGACGAGGTGCTGGGCCGGCTCCCGACCGCGGGACGCGCCCAGGTCGTGGTCACGGCCACCGACCGGGCCTTCGAGAACCTGGCCGGGGCGCGCGTCGACGTCACCGTCTTCAGCCGGGAGGAGGCACTCGACTTCCTGCGCCACCGCACCGGGCTCCCGCACGACCCGCACACCGACGCCGAGGCGCTCGAGGTCGCCGAGGAACTGGGCCGGCTGCCCCTCGCCCTCGCCCAGGCCGCGCACGTCATCCGCGTACGGGGGAGCGGATACCAGGGCTATCTGCACCGGCTGCGGACCTATCCGCTGGAGGACGTCCTGGAGCGGGTGCCCGGTGAGCGCTACCCGCACCGCGTGGCCGAGGCCGTGCTGATGGCGGTGGAGGAGGCCGAGCGCGGCGAGCACGGACGGCTGGTGCGGGTCCTGCTGGAGGCGCTGTCCGTGCTGTCACCGGCCGGAGTGCCCCGGGACGTCCTCACCGGTGTGCTGCGGCAGGCGGGGTTCGACGACACCGCCGACCCGGAGGCCGCGCTGGGAGCGCTGACCCAGGTCTCCCTTGCCACCGACGCCGGAGCGGACGCGGTGGCCGTGCACCGGCTGGTGCGGCGCGTGGTGCGGGAGCGGTCCGGCGACGCGATCCGGCCCGTCGTCGGGGCCGTCGCCGGGCATCTGACCGAGGTGCTGATACCGGACTCACAGGCCTGGGAACGCAGGGAGTTCGGGGGCCAGCTAGTCGACCAGATCGACACCCTGTGGGGCGTCGTACGCGAGGACCTGGCGGCGTACGACGAGGAGCAGCAGGAGGCGCTGGTACGGCTGCGGTACTGGGCCGCGTACGACCACCTCGGTGAAGTGGGCGCGCTGGCGCGGGCGGTGGACTGGGCGGCCGAGACGCGCAGGGACTGCGAGCGGGTGCTGAGCGAGGACTCCGGCGCCTTCCTGATCGCCCTGGAGCTGGAGGGCGACATGCACGCCTGGGTGGGCCACACCCGGCAGGCCATCGCCGACCGGGAGCGGCTCCTCGAACTCGTCGAGCGGCGCCGGGGACCCGAGCACACCGACACCCTCGAAGCGCGCCGCTCCCTCGCGGCCACCCTCCAGAACACCGGGCGGTACGAGCTGGCCGTACCCCTGTACGAGGCGCTGGAGCGGGACGTACGGCGTATCCACGGCGCGGACCACGAGCAGACCCGCGGTGCGCAGCGGCGCCTGGCGAACGCCTACGCCACCGCCGGCCGGCTGGGCGAGGCCGTGCGGATCGTGGACCTCCTGCGCGGGGACCTGCTCCAGGCGTCCGGCACCACCACCTCGGACCTCGACTCCCTGCCGAGCCTGGCCGACGCCTACGGATCGGTGGGCCGGCAGGAAGAGGGGGCGGCCCTCCTGCGCCGCTACCTCGCGGAGTGCGAAGCCACCCACGGCCCCGACGCCTCCGACACGATCTGGGCGCGCAACGACCTGGCCCTCCAGTGCATGGACGCGGCCCTGTACACCGAGGGCCTCGCCGCGGCCGAGCGCGCGCTGGCGGACGCCGAGCGGGTCTTCGGCGACGAGGCCGAGGACACCACGGAGATCCGCGACACCCTCGCCACCTGCCTCCAGTCCGTCGACCGCGACAGCGAGGCGATGGCCCTGTTCCGGCGGGTCGTCGCCGAGCGGATCGCGGTGCACGGCCCGGAACACCCGCGTGTGCTGGCCGCCCGCGCCCGGCTGGTGTGGTCCCTGGACGAGTCGCGGCGCCCCCGCGAGGCCTACACCGAGCAGCGTGAACTGATCGCCGACTACACACGGCTGCTCGGCGACGACCATCCGAGCACCTTCGGCGTCCGCAGGTTCCACATCCACCTGTGCACACGGCACGGCCGGATCCAGGAGGGGGTGGAGTTCGCCCGCGAGGTCCTGGCCGACCACCAGCGGGTGCACGGCTCCACCCATCCCCGCACCTTCGACGTGTGTCTCGCCCTCGCCGACGCCCTGACGGCGTCCTCCCGGTACCCGGAGGCCGTCGCGCTGCTCCGGCAGACCCTCCTGGACACCACTCGGGCCCTCGGTCCCGGTCATGGCCACACGTTCTCCGCCCGCTCCCGCCTCGCCTCGGTGCTCACCGAGGTCGGTGCGTTCGACGAGGCCCGCGCGCTGCGCGAGGACGCCGTCACCGAATCCGTCCGGCTCTACGGCGACCAGCACATGGAGGTCGTGTACGCGCGCAGCGATCTGGCCGACGCGCTCACCGCGTGCTCGCAGCACGAGGAGGCGCTCGCGCTGCACCGCGAGGTCGTGGAGGACATCGCGCGCCTCCGTGGCGCCGACCACCCCTCCACCACCCTGGCCCGGCGCTGGCTGGCCGACGCCTGCGGCAAGGCGGAGCGGCACGGGGAGCGGTGCGAACTGGCCCACAGGGCCGCGCTGGACACCGAGCGGACCCACGGCGCCGACAGCCTGGTGACGCTGGCCGCGCGGGACGAGTACATGTGGGCGCTGCGCGCCGTGGGGCGCCGGCGCGAGGCCCGCCGAGGCAGGAGACAGCTGCTCGCGGACTACGTACGCCTCCTCGGCGTCGGCCACCCCTTCTCGATCCGCTGTCTCGACGACGTGGCCGACGGCCACCGGGAGGTCCAACGGCGCCTCAAGGCACTGCGGATCCGGCGGCGGGTCCTCGCCGCGCACGAGGCACGGGCGGACCCCTGGCACGGGGAGTCGGTCGGCGCGCGCCGGCGTCTGGGCACCGCCTACGCCTCCGTCGGTCTCGTCCACCGCGGCGTCGCCGTCCAGCGCCGTCTGCTCGACGACCTCACGGAGCGGTACGGCCCGGACCACGGCGCCGTGCTGACCCAACACCACTGGCTGGCCCATGCCCTGCTCAGGACCGGCCGCCGGGGCGCGGCGTCGGCCGTGGCGCAGGCCTGCCGACGTGCCTGCGAACGCGTCCACGGCCCGGACCATCCCCGGACCCTCGACGCCCGCTTACGTGTCGCCATGGTCAACCGGCTGACCGGCCGGCCCCGCGTCGCGCTCCGCGAATACGCGGCGCTGGCCGCCGACCGGGCCCGCGTCCACGGCGCGGACCACCCCCTGGCCTGGTACGCCCGCGTCCACCACGCCAAGGCGCTGCTCTGGGCGCTCCACCCGCACCGGTCGGTCGCCGCGTTCGACACCGTGCTCCAGGACGGCGTCCGCCTCTTCGGCCCCGACAGCCCGCAGGTCCGCAACCTCGCCGCCTGGCGCTACCCCCTGCTCTGCCTCGCCACCGGCCACTGGCGCCGGCTGCGCGCCGCCCGCGCCCTCCGCCCGCGCCCCGCGGTACTCCCGGGGGAGTAAGGGCGCCCCCGCGCCACCCGCGGCAGTAGCCGCCAACTCCCTCTGCCGCGCGACGAATCGGCGCCCCCACCCCGGAAGTCTGGGAACCGACCCAGACACCCCGACCGGAGGGAGGCCCGACTCATGGGGGCCGCTACTACATCGACACGGCGCCGGCGTGCCGTGCCCTGGCTCATGCTGGGGCTGTGGATCGCCGTGCTGGCGATCGCGTCGCCGTTCGCCTCGAAACTCGGTGATGTGCAGCGCGACCGGGCCGTGGACTATCTGCCGGCCAGTGCCGACTCGACGCAGGTCGCCAAGGTGCAGGACCGGCTGCCGGGTGGCGAGACCACCGAGATGGTCGTCGTCTACCACCGCGACGGCGGACTGACCGGCGCCGACAGAGCGACCGCGGCCCGGCAGATCGAGGAGATCGCCGGGGCGCACACCCTGACCGACCGGCCCGAGGGGGTGCCCTCGCGGGACGGGACGACCCTGATGTACCCGGTCGCCAGCAACGAGCCGGGGACCGACGAGGAGGCGCGTGACGCGCTGGTCAACGACGTGCGGGAGGTGGCCCGCGGCGGGGACGGGCTGAGCGTCGAGGTCGGCGGCGAAGGGGCGCTCGCGACCGACGCGTCCGAGGTTTACAACTCCCTCGACGGGCCGCTGCTCTACACCACCGTCGCCGTCGTCGCCCTGCTGCTGATCATCATCTACCGCAGCCCGTTCCTGTGGCTGGTGCCGCTGGTCGTCGCGGGCATCGCCGACTTCCTGTCGATGGGCGTGGCCTACGGGCTCAACCAGTGGTTCGGTACGTCCGTGTCCGGCCAGAGTTCCGGGATCATGACGATCCTGGTCTTCGGCGCGGGCACCGACTACGCGCTGCTGCTCGTCGCCCGCTACCGGGAGGAACTGCGGCGCATCGAGCGGCCCTACGACGCCATGGTGAGCGCCCTGCGCGGCTGCGGGCCCGCCGTGCTCGCCTCCTCCGGCACCGTCGCCGCCGGACTGCTGTGCCTGCTCGCCGCCGACCTCAACTCCAGCCGGGGCATGGGCCCGCTCGGCACGGTCGGTGTGCTGTGCGCGCTGTTCGCCATGCTGACCCTGCTGCCCGCCCTGCTGGTGCTGCTCGGGCGCCGGGTGTTCTGGCCACTGGTACCGCGTTACGGCAGTGAGCCGAAGGCCCGCCGGTCGCTGTTCTCCGCGATGGGCAGCTCCGCCGGACGCCGGCCGCTGACCGTGCTCGCGAGCGGCGCGGTACTGCTCGGGGCGCTCGCCCTGGGCACGCTCAACCTGCCCGGCAACCTCAAGCAGGAGGACTCCTTCACGAGCACACCCGACGCGGTCGCCGCGATGCAGACCCTCGGCGAGGCCTTCCCCGAGCAGGGCACCCAGCCCATCGCCGTCATCACACCGACCGACCGCGCCGACGCCACCCTCGCCGCGGTGCGCGACACCGGCGGTGTGGAGAGCGCCGAACGCGGGCGCAGCGGCGACGGCTGGACCGAGATCGCCGTGATGGCCGCCTCGCCCCCGCAGTCCGACGGGGAGACCCGCACCATCGAGGAACTGCGCGACCGGCTCGACGGCTCCTACGTCGGCGGACCCAGCGCCGAGCAGCTCGACCTGAAGGACACCAACGCCCGGGACCGGCTGATCGTCATACCGATCGTGCTGCTCTCCGTGCTGCTGATCCTCGTGGCGCTGCTGCGCAGCCTGGTCGCGCCGCTGCTGCTGGTCGCCGCCGTAGTCGCGGTGTGGGGCGCGTCGCTCGGCATCGGCGGACTCGTCTTCGAGCCGCTGTTCGGCTTCGAGGGCACCGACCCGGGACTGCCCCTGCTGTCCTTCGTGTTCCTCGTCGCCCTCGGCGTCGACTACGGCATCTTCCTGATGCACCGCATGCGGGAGGAGTCACTGGGCGGCGCCGAACCCGCGGCGGCGGCCCTGACCGCGCTGCGCACCACCGGCGGGGTCATCGCGTCGGCGGGACTGGTCCTCGCGGCGACGTTCGGGGTGCTCACCAACATGCCGCTGGTGCCCCTCGTCGAGCTGGGCTTCGTCATCGCGGTGGGTGTGCTTCTGGACACCTTCCTGGTACGGACGTACCTCGTGACCAGCGCGAGTGTCGCCCTGGGCCGCAAGGTGTGGTGGCCGGGACCGCTCTCCAAGGCGCCCCCGGCGCACGTCCCGCCGAAGGAACCCGAGCGTGTGACGGCCTCGGCCCACTGATCGACCGGCGCCCCTCCCTCCCGGAGGGGCGCCCTCCTCCCGGAGGATGAGCCCGTGCAGGCATCCACCACGGCCACCCGGCTGCGTATCGGCGAACGCGTCATGGCGGCCATCAACCGCGAGCCGTCGACGGCACCGCACGGCACCCGCAACGACGTCGTGCTCGCCGCCGCGACCGCCGTCGTCGCCGTCGTCCTCTCGCAGCTCGGCGACCACGGGCTGCGGGCCGACGCGCTCGGCCTGACGCTGCTGCTCGCCGCCCACGTGCCCCTGGTGTGGCGCCGCCGCCGCCCGGTGCTCGTCCTGCTCGCGGTGGTGGCCCTCGTCGGCCCGTACCACGCCCTCGACAACAACCACACCGCGCCGATCCCCGCGACCATGCTGGTCCTCTACACGGTCGCGGCGACCGGAACCGTGCGGCGGACACTGCTCACCGCCGTCTCCGTCATCGGCGTGACGCTGGTCATCAACGCCCTGTTCGATCCCGACGGCGTCCGGGAGGTGCTGCGGATCTCCGGCTGGATCCTCGCCGTCCTCTTCTTCGGCATCGACGTGCGCTACTACCGCCAGTACTTCGCGGCCGTCGTCGAACGCGCCGAGCGGGCCGAACGCACCCGCGAGGAGGAGGCCCGCCGCCGGGTCGCCGAGGAACGCCTGCGCATCGCCCGCGACCTGCACGACCTGCTCGCCCACAGCATCACCGTGATCGGCGTGCAGACCTCGGTCGCCGCCCATGTCCTCAACGCCGACCCGGAGCGCCTCGACCGGGCCGCCGTCGCCGCCGCCCTCGACGACATCGCCGAGACCTGCCGCTCGGCGCGCGGTGAACTCCGCACCACCCTCGAGGTGCTGCGCGAGCGGGACGGCTCCGAGACCCGCGGCCCGCTGCCCGACCTGCGTGGCCTGGGCGACCTCGCCGACACCGCCCGCCTCGCCGGCGCCAAGGTCGACCTGTCCGTCACCGACGACGACGTGCCGCCCGCCGTGGGCGCCGCCGCCTACCGGATCGTGCAGGAGGCGCTCACCAACGCCCTGCGGCACGGCGGACGCGACGACCTCACCGTGCGGGTACGGGTGTACGCCGACACCGGTGTCCTGCGCGTGACCGTCACCGACGACGGCGCGGGCGCCGGCACCGGAACACCCGGCTTCGGCCTGGTCGGCATGCGCGAGAGGGCCCGCAGCGTGGGCGGCACACTGGACGCCGGGCCGCTGCCCGGCCGGGGCTTCGAGGTCAGTGCCGTACTGCCCGTGAGCGCCGTGAGGGACGACGAGAGGGAACGAGCCCGTTGAACGCGATCCGAGTGCTGCTCGCCGACGACCAGACCCTGGTACGGGCCGCGTTCGCGATGCTCGTCGAGTCCGCGAAGGACATGGAGGTCGTCGGCCAGGCCGGCACCGGCCGCGAGGCCGTCGAACTCGCCCGCAGCGCCCGCGCCGACCTCGTCGTCATGGACATCCGGATGCCCGACCTCGACGGCATCGAGGCGACCCGGCAGATCGCCGCCGACGACGACCTCGCGGGCGTGAAGGTCCTGGTCCTCACCACCTACGACACCGACGAGAACATCGTGGCCGCCCTGCGCGCGGGCGCCTCCGGCTTCCTGGTCAAGGACACCCACCCCGCCGAACTCCTCGACGCCATCCGCACGGTGGCCGCCGGCGAGGCCCTGCTGTCGCCCGGCCCGACCGCACGGCTGATCGAACGGTTCCTGCGCAGCCCCACCGTGCCGCTGACCGGCGGCCCCGACTGTCTCTCCGACCGCGAGCGCGAGGTCCTCACCCTGGTCGCGCGCGGCCTCAACAACACCGAGATCGGCGAGTCCCTCGGCCTCAGCCCGCTCACCGCCAAGACCCACGTCAGCCGGATCATGGGCAAGCTGGGCGCGCGGGACCGGGCACAACTCGTCATCGTGGCGTACGAATCGGGACTGGTACGGCCGGGCGGCATGTGACGCACGACATCCGACGCCCCGTCAGGGACGATGGGGGAGAAGACATCCGACGCCCCGTCAGGGAGAGCGATGAGACTCCTGAGCCGTGCCCTGCTGACCACCGCCGTGCTCTGCGCACCCGTCACCGCCCTCACCCCCCACGCCACCGCCGCCACCGGCTGCGCCTCCTCCGTGCCCTACGTCTCCGGACAGGGCGGCTACGACACCTACCGCATCCCCGCCACCGTCACGACCCGCCGTGGCACGGTCCTCGCCTTCGCCGAGGGACGGCACAACAGCGCGGGCGACACCGGAGACATCGACGTGGTGCTGCGCCGCTCCGCCGACGGCGGCTGCACCTGGGGCCCGCTCTCCGTGGTCGCCGCGGGCCAGGGTGACACCCGCGGCAACCCGGCGCCCGTGGTCGACCCGCGCACCGGCACGGTCGTCCTGCTGACCTCGTACAACAGCGGAAAGGTCACCGAGGCGCAGATCATGCGCGGCGAGGTCACGCCCGAGCAGAGCCGCCGAGTGTTCGTCCAGCGCAGCCGCGACGACGGTGCCCACTTCGACGCGCCCCGCGACATCACGGCCGACGTCAAGGCGCCCCACTGGCGCTGGTACGCGACCGGTCCCGGACACGCCGTCGCCCTCACCCACGGCCGGCACGCGGGTCGCCTGGTCGTCCCCGCGAACCACTCCGCGGCCCCGCCCGCCGGTTCCCCGGACACCGGCCAGGAGCCGCGCTGGTACGGCGCCCACGCCCTCTACAGCGACGACGGAGGCCGCCGCTGGAAGGTCGGTTTCGTCGACGACTCCTACGACGGTGTGAACAACTCCAACGAGTCCACCGCCGCCCAACTCCCCGACAGCAGGCTCTACTTCTCCTCCCGCGACCAGAACGGCACCAGTACCGGCAACCGCCTCGACAGCTACTCCCGCGACGGCGCCCGCACCCTCACCCGCCCGTACACGGTCCAGCCCACCCTGAACGAGGCCCCAGTGGTCCAGGCGAGCGTCCTCCAACTCCCGGGCAGGGGAGCCCCGTTGCTCTTCTCGTCCCCTTCGGTCCCGACGGCCCGCCAGTCAATGGCGATCTGGAGCAGCAGCAACGGGGGCAGAACCTTCACCAAGGCCATCACCTTGTCCCAACAGAAGGCCGCCTACTCGGACTTGGTCCCTCTGGGCAGAGGAACGTTCGGCATTCTCTACGAAACGGGCAAGACGGGAACGTACGACACGATCGAGTTCCGCAGACTGCGGGTCACCGACCTGACGTAGGGCGCCCGCACCGCCCTGACAGGGACGCGGGGCTGTGTTGGATTCGCGGCTCCGCCGCGGGGCGCGACCGGTCACCGACATGCCCCGGGCCCTGCAACGCCGCCAGGGGCGCGGGGAACTGCGCGACAAGCCACGACGAGCCCGCACCCGCGCAACAGGAGTTCCCCGCCCCCACCCCGGGCGATCTACACCAGCCCCGCACCGGCAAGGTACTTCGCCACACACTCCACCTCATGCGAAGCAAGCGGCACCTGCGGCTCAGCGGTAACCGGGCAGTCAATGACCCCCCGCAGATGCAGCGCAGCCTTGAACGCTCCCAGCGCCGAGGAACTGCCCCCCATCCGCGCCGAGTCCCCCACCCCCACCAGCCCGAACAACGCACAGAGCCGCTCCTGCTCGGCCCGGGCGAGCCCCATGTCCCCCGCCCGGCACAGCCGGTAGAGCCGCACATACCCGTGCGGATCCACGTTGGCGAGCCCCGGCACCACCCCGTCCGCCCCCATGGCGAGCGCCGCGTCGACAACGACCTCCGACCCGGTGAGCACACTGAACCCGGGCAGTGACCGCGCGCCCACGACGACCTCCCGGAACCCCCCGAGGTCACCGCTGGAGTCCTTCAGCCCGGCCAGCGTGCCGTCCGCGGCGAGTTCAAGGACCAGCCCGGCGGAGAGCTTGGAGTGCACGGAGCGCGGAAGGTCGTACGCGAGGACGGGGACCGGGCTGCGCTCGGCGAGCAGCCGGTAGTGGCGGGCGATCTCCGCGGGATGGGTGGCGGTGTAGAAGGGCGCGGTGGCGACCACGGCGTCGGCGCCCGCCGCGGCGGCGGAGGCGACGTGGTCGAGGACGCGGGGGGTCGTCATGTCGATCGCGCCCGCGAGCACCGGCAGCCGTCCGCCGACATGGCCCACCACGGTCTCGACGACGAGCCGCCGCTGCCGGTCCGTCAGATACGCGGCCTCCGACGTCGATCCGAGCACGAACAGCCCGTGCACCCCGCCCGCCGTCAGGTGGTCGACCAGCCGCAGCAGCGAGGGGACGTCCACCTCGCGGTCCGGCGTCAGGGGGGTGCAGACGGGCGGGACGACGCCGGTGAGGGGGGCGGGCAGGGACATCAGATCTCCCGGAGGTGGGTCTGGCGGACGAGGTCGCGGGTCGACTCGTCCTCCTCCACAGGATGGTGGCAGCGGAAGCGGTGGCCGGGCGCCGACGCGGCCGAGAAATCGGGCATTTCGCCCGCGCAGACGTCGTCGGCCTTCCAGCAGCGGGTACGGAACGGGCAGCCGGACGGCGGCCGGGTCGCCGACGGCACCGGGCCCACCAGCGGAATCGGGTCGATCGGATCGAGCAGTCCGGGTGTCGCGGAGAACAGGGCGCGGGTGTACGGATGCCGGGCGTGGTCGGTGACCCGGCCGGCCGGGGCCTCCTCGACGATCCGGCCGAGGTACATGGTGATCACCCGGTCGCTCATCCTGCGGACCGTCTGGATGTCGTGCGAGACGAACACCAGCGCGAGCCCGAGGCGGTCCTTGAGGTCGAGCAGGAGGTTGAGGATCTGGGCGCGTACGGATACGTCGAGGGCGCTGGTCGGTTCGTCGGCCACCACGAGGTCGGGGTCGAGGGCGAGGGCCCGCGCGATCGCGACGCGCTGGCGCTGGCCGCCGGAGAGCTGTCCGGGCAGCCCGTCGGCGAGCGCGGTCGGCAGGCCCACGAGCGCCATCAGTTCCCGTACCCGCTCCTCGCGCTGGGCCCGGGTGCCGCGGCCGTGCACGTCGAGCGGGTCGCGCAGGATCTGGCGGATGCTCAGCCGGCGGTTCAGGGCCGTCGACGGGTCCTGGAAGATCATGCCGGTGTGGGCGCCGACGGCCGCGCGCCGGGCGCCGGGCGGCATCGCCCACAGATCCCGCCCGCGGAACTCCACCGTGCCCGCGGTCGGCCGCTCGACCCCCACCAGCACCTTCGCCAGGGTGGACTTGCCGCAGCCGGACTCCCCGACGACCCCGACCGTCTCCCCGGCCCGTACGGCGAAGTCGGCGCCGGTGAGCGCGTGCACCCGGTCCCGGGTGAACAGCCCCCCGCTGCGGGCCCTGTGCACCACGGCGGCGCCCTTCAGCTCGATCAGCGCGGACCTCCCGTCGGACCCGCCGGCGTCCTCGGGTTTGACCAGCGCGTTCATCGGACCGCCTTCCTGACCGTGGCCTCGACGGCCCCGACGGCAACGCTCGTGTTCACGTGACCGCCTCGCTCTCCGTCGTCACCAGGTCGATGGCCGGGTGGTGGCAGGCCGCCGTGTGGGTGGGGGTGCCGGACAGGACGGGGGCCGTGGTGCGGCAGACGTCCGTCGACATCGGGCAGCGGTCGGCGAAACGGCAGCCGGCCGGGAAGTCGGCGGGAGAGGGGACGACACCCTTGATCTGCGTCATGCGTTCGGCCGCGCCCTCCAGGGACAGCACACTGCCGAGCAGGCCGCGTGTGTAGTGGTGGGCCGGTGCCTCCACCAGGTCGGCCGTCACACCGCTCTCGACGATCTGGCCGCCGTACATCACCACCACCCGGTCGGTGATGTCCGCGATCAGCGCCAGGTCGTGCGAGACCAGGACCAGGGCGAAGCCCAACTCCTCGCGCAGGCGCAGCAGAAGCTGTATCACCTGGGCCTGCACGGTCACGTCGAGCGCGGTCGTCGGCTCGTCGGCGACGATCAGCTTCGGGTCGCGGGACAGGGCCATGGCGATCAGGACACGCTGGCGCTGGCCGCCGGAGAGCTCGTGCGGGTAGCTGCGCAGGGTGCGGTCGGGGTCGAGGCCGACCAGGGCCAGCAGCTCCGCGGGGCTGCGGTGCCCACCGCGGCGGACGACCTGCTTCAGCTGGGAGCGGATCGACATCGCCGGGTTCAGCGAGGAGAGGGCGTCCTGGTAGATCATCGCCATCTCGTGGCCGAGCAGCCTACGGCGGACCCGCATCGGCTCGGCGAGCAGGTCGCGCTGGTGGAAGCGGACCTGGCCGGACACGCGGGCGCCCTTGGGCTGGAGCCCCATCACGGTCAGCGCGGTCAGGGACTTGCCGCAGCCGGACTCGCCGACCAGGCCCAGCACCTCGCCGGGCCGCACCTCGAAGCTGATGCCGTCGACGATGTCGACGCCCCGGTGGCGGGCGTCGAAGCCGATGGCGAGGTTCTCCACGGCGAGCACGGGCTGTCCGTCGGGCAGCGGCCGGGCCCGGGAGCGCAGCCGGCGGGCCGCCTCCGCCATCCCGGGCAGCTGGACCACCACTCCGCTGCCGGGTTCGGGTGTCTCCAGCTCGTCGCCCCGGTCCTCGGGGATCTCGACGTCCCGGGCCGCGGGCGCCGCCCACGCGTCGGAGACGCCCTCGGAGAGGATGTTCAGCGACAGCACGGTGACCAGCATGACCAGGCCGGGGAAGACGGTCGCCCACCAGCCGCCGGTCAGCACCATGTTCTTGCCGTCCGCGATGACACTGCCCCAGGACGGGTCCGGCGGCCGCACCCCCGCCCCGATGAACGACAGCGACGCCTCGAACACGATCGCCTCGGCGACCTGGACCGTGCAGAACACCAGGACGGGCGCGGCACAGTTGATGGCCACGTGCCGCCACACGATGTGCGGGGTGCGCGCGCCGATCACCCGCTCGGCCGTCACGTAGTCCTCGCCGTACTGGGCCAGCACGTTCGCGCGGACGACCCGGGCGACCGGCGGGGTGAACAGGAACGCGATCGCACAGATCAGGACCGTGATGCCACCACCGAAGACCGCGACCAGTACGGCCGCCAGCGCGATGCCGGGGAACGCCATCACGACGTCCAGGCAGCGCATCAGCGTCTCGTCGACCGCCTTGCGGGAGGTCGCCGCGACCGCCCCGATCAGCGCGCCCGCGACCAGCGCCAGCCCGGTCGCGCCGAGCCCGATCGCCAGCGACCAGCGGGCGCCGTACATCAGCCGGCTGAGGATGTCCCGGCCCAGACTGTCCTGGCCCATCCAGTGCGCGGCGGACGGACGCCCGGTGCCGTCGACCGGCGGGAACTGCTCCAGCGGGTCGTAGGGGGAGAGCAGCGGCGCGAACACCGCCACCACCACGACCACCACGAGGAAGCAGACGGCCACCTTCGACAGGAGCGGCAGCCGGCGCCAGCCGCGCAGCCGGACGCCGGGACGGGAGAGGGCCTCGGTCAGGGCCCTGCGGGTCATGATCATGCCGTCGAGTCCCTCAGTCGCGGGTTGACCAGCAGATACAGGATGTCGATGACGAGGTTCACCACGACGAAGCCGACCGCCGTGGTGATGACGACCCCCTGGACGACCGCCGGGTCACCGTTCTTCACGGCGTCGATCATCAGCTTCCCCATGCCGGGCAGCGAGAAGATCGTCTCGATGACGACCGCGCCGCCGAGGAGGTAGCCGACCCGGAGGCCGAGCACGGTCAGCGGGTTGATCAGCGCGTTGCGCAGCACGTTCCGCCCCACCACGACATGGGGCGGCAGCCCGCTGCCGATCGCGGTGCGGACGTAGTCCTTGTCCAGTTCCTCCACGACCGAGGTGCGCACGATCCGGGTGAGCTGCGCGGCGACCGGCAGCGAGAGGGCCAGCGCCGGCAGGGTCATCGTCTTCAGCCAGCCGGTGAAGGAGTCGGCCGGGTTGATGTAGCCGCCGGCCGGGAACCAGCCGAGGCCCACCGCGAAGTACTGGATCATCAGCAGCGCCAGCCAGAAGCCGGGCGCCGCGACCCCGATCAGGGACACGATCCGGATGATCTGGTCCGGCAGCCGGTCCCGGTAGATCGCGGCCGTCACCCCGCCGGCCAGCGACAGCACCACCGCGATGGCCAGACCGAGGAAGGTGAGCTGCACGGTCAGCGGCAGGGCGGTGGTCACCTGGTCCAGGACCTCGCCGCGGGTCAGCACGCTGGTGCCGAGATTGCCGTGGACGAGATCGACCACGAAGTCGAGGTAGCGCACCGGCAGCGGATCGAGCAGCCCGTGCTCCTCGCGGAAGTCGTGCAGCTGCTCGGGCGTCGGATTGGCGCCCTGGAAGAACGCGGACGCCGGATCGACGTCCGAGAACCGCATCACCACGAACACGAACAGCACGATGCCGAGCATCAGCGGCACCAGCAGCAGGATCCGTCGGATCAGGATCCTGACGACGGCGACCATGGACGACTCCCCTTCGTCAGACCCATTTGGCCTGGAGCAGATTGATCCCCGGGTACGGCTGGGCCCGCACCCCGGTCAGCCGGCGCGGATCCCAGGCGGTCATCAGCTCGTTGTGCACGACCGGATAGAGCACGGCCTGCTCGGCGACGACATCGATGTAGTCCTGGACCATCGCCTTCTTGCGGGCGGCGTCCGGCTCGCGCGTCGCCCGGTCCATGTCCTTGAACAGCTGCTTCGCCACCGGGTCGGCCGCCCACCGGGTGTAGCCCATCCACAGGTTCTCGGGCCCGTAGTTGTAGTGCATGATCAGATCGGCGTCGAGGCCGAACTGGTTGGGGTTCGAGGCGGCGGCCACCACCTGGTAGTCCTGCTTCTGGTCCAGCTTGGTGAAGACGGCCGTGGTCTCCTGCGGCGCCAGCGTGGTGCTCACCCCGATCGCGTCCCACGACGCCTTGATGGTGGGCAGACAGTCCGTGATCCAGCTGACGTTCACCGCCATGAGCTCCACGTTCAGCCCGCGCACCCCGGCCGCCTTCAGCAGCGCCCGCGCCTTGTCGGGGTCGTGGTCGTAGACCGTCCTCGCCCGCCGGTACGAGGGGTTCGCCTCGTTCAGGAACGAGCTGGCCGCCCTGCCGTGGCCCTTGAGCGCCACGTCCACGATGGTGTCGGTGTCGATGGCGTGGTGCAGCGCCTGGCGCACCCGGACGTCGTCGAACGGCTTGTGCGCGGTGTTGAACATCAGGAACAGGTTGTTCATCCCGGCCCCGCTGCCCACGTCCATCCCACCGCCCCGCAACTGCGCGATGTTGGCGTACGGGATGTTGTCCGCGATCTGCACCCCCGCCCCGGCGCCGGAGATCATCGCGACCCGGGGGGCCGCGTCCACGATCGTCAGCCAGTTCATCCGGGCGAAGGCGGGCGGGCGCGGGCCGTTGTAGCGGTCGTAGGCCTCGAACGTGGTGTTCGACTTCGGGTGGTGCGCGGACTGCCGGTACGGGCCCGAGCCGATCGCGAGACCCTTGATCGCGTCGTCCCAGCCGCCCGGCCGGGAGTAGATGTGCCGGGGCATGACCTTGGCCAGCGTGAGCCGCGAGATCCCGTCCGGGAAGGGGAACTTGAGGGTGAGCCCGACCCGGCGCGCGTCGATCCGCTCCACCCGGTCCAGCCAGGACGCGAAGAAGCCCTTGGCGAGGGTCGGGGTGTCCGGGTCGAGGATCCGGTCGAAGACGAAGACCACGTCGTCGGCGGTGACCGGCTTCCCGTCGTGGAAGGTGGCGCCCTCACGCAGGGTGAAGTCCCAGGTGGTGGCGTCCGGATCGGGCGGCAGCGCGGTGGCGAGCGCCGGGTAGGGGGCGCGCGTGATGGGGTCGGTGTCGACCAGGCCCTCGTAGATGTGGTTGTTGGCGGCCATGGAGAACGCGGACGCCGTCATCGTCGGGTCCCAGCTGCCGTCGTTGCCGTACCCGATCACCGCCGTCACCGCGCGGTCCGCGCCCGAGCCGCCGTCCCCGGCGTAGATCGTCGACTCCGGCCCGCACGCGGTGAGCGCCGAGGGGCCGGCCACGGCGGCGGCCAGCGCGCCGGAGAGTTTCAGGAACGACCGGCGGTCCGAGGAACGGCCGGACCGACGGCCGGTCGCCGGGACGTCGCGCACGTGGCCTCCAGCGGTGGGGGGAGAACTGCGGCGGGGGAGGGCGGCGAGGGGAGAGGCAGCGAGAGGGGGCGAGAGGGGGCGAGAGGGAGGGGGCGGCGAGCGGGAGGGGAACGGCGAGCGAGGGAGATACGACGTTCTACGTCCTGGTGGGCGCGACCCTAGGAAAGGCGCGGGGGGCGGTCAAGGGATCGCACACGAATGGCCCATCTGCCACAGGTCGGACCAATGACGGTGCCGCAGGACGGGAGTTGACGCTGGTCACCGGGCGGGGGAGGGGCGTGAGGCATCGTTCACGCGTACGATGCGGCGCATGTCCACGGACACCAGGAACAGTCGGCTCCAGCGAGCGGTCGTCCAGCTGATCCTGGACCGGGGGCTCCAGGCGGGGGCGCCGCTGCCCACCGAGACGGAGCTGATGGAGGACCTCGGCGTCAGCCGCAACTCCGTCCGGGAAGCCCTCAAGGCCCTCCAGGCCCTCGACATCGTCGAGATACGGCACGGCTACGGCACCTATGTCGGCCAGGCCTCCATGACCCCGCTCGTCGACGGGCTCACCTTCCGCACGCTCACCCGGCAGGGGGCCGACGCGGGCGCGCTCGCCGAGATCCTCCAGGTACGGGAGGTGCTGGAGGAGGGGCTGATCCGGCGGGTCGCGGCGACGCTCTCCGAGGCGGAGCTGGACGGTCTTGAGGCGGTTGTGGACCGGATGGAGAGTGCGGGGCGGCTGGGGGAGCGGTTCGACGAACTCGACCGTGAGTTCCACGAGTTGCTGTATGTGTCGCTCGGCAACGCGTTGGTGCCGCAGTTGCTCGGGGCGTTCTGGACGGTGTTTCACCGGGTGTCCGGGGCGCTGGGGCGGCCGGGGGTGCCGGCGCCCGAGGTGACGGTGGCGCGCCACCGGGACATCGTGAACGCGTTGCGCTCCCGCGATGTTCTGGCGGCTCAGCGGGCGATGGCTGTGCACTTCCACGGCATCGAGGCTCGGGCCGCGACGGAGGGTCGTGGGGGCGAGTGAGCTGGGTCGGCCGCGGGTCCGTTGTGGCGTGTCGCGCCCACGCGGCGGAGCCGCATCTTGACTGGAGCCCCGCGCCCCCAGGGGGTTGCCGGACCGCGGCCGACATGGTGAGGGCGTCTACGGCGCTGTCAGCTGGGCGGCGATGGCGGCGCCGTCCATCCAGACGTTCTCACGGGAGATCCGGCCGTCCTTGAACTCGAAGACGTGCAGCAGCCGGAAGGTGATCCGGCGGCCGTTGCCCGGGATGCCGAGCATCGACCCGGTGACCACGCCGGTGATCAGGTCCTCCACCGTGGCCGCGTTCTCCGCGTAGTACGTGTGGGTGCGCTCTTCCTTCTCGGACCGGAAGTCCTTGAGCAGTTGGCGGTAGCGGTCCAGCGCCTCGGCGGTGCCACGGGCCGGTCCGCCCGGCCAGCCGACCACGTCGTGCTCGATGTCGTCCGTGTACATCGCCACGGCCGCCTCCGCGTCCCCGTTTCCCTCGGCCTCGATGTGGGCCTGGATCAGAGCTTCCATTGCCTCGGGTGTCATGGCGCCCATGGAGCACCACCCCTCTCGTCATGCCGCTCGTCCGTAGGCGGGCGGCCCCCGTTTTTTGAGACGATGATACCGTAATGAGAAAAGTTTCTCACGACAAGAGGGGTATCGCATGACGGAGGGGCGCGTGAAGCAGAAGATGCGCACCCGGCGTGCGCTCATCGACGCCGCCGCCGCCCTGGTCCGCGAGGGCCGGTCGATCACGATCGCGGAGGCCGCCGAACGCGCCCAGGTCTCCGTGGCCACCGCCTACCGGTACTTCTCCAACCCGCAGGACCTGCTGGTGGAGACCAGGACCGTGGTGCGCGGCCCCGAGTTCCTCGCCGACCTGCCCGCCGACCCCGCGGAGCGGCTGGACACCGTGGTCTCCCGGACCGCCGACGCCCAGCTCGGCGACGAGGCGCTGTGGCGGACCCTGCTGAAGACCTCGATGGACCGCTGGTTCGAGCAGCGGACCGCCGGCACCGAGGACCCCGGCGGTGAACACCCCATCCGCAGCCGCTCCCGCGTGGAGCTCACCCGCACCGCCCTGGAGCCCCTCGCCGGCACCCTCCCGCCCGAACTGCACCGCAGACTCACCATGGCCGTCACCCTCGTCTACGGAGTGGAGGCCGTGATCAGCACCCGGGACGCCTGCGGACTCGACCCCGACGAGGCGAAGGACGTGATGCGCTGGGCCGCCGCCGCACTGCTGGAACACGCCCTCAAGGACACCCCGGACACCACCTCCTGACGGCCGGTCGGCGCGCCGGTCTCATCCCTTCGACGGGCCGCCGTAGACCTTCGGCGGACGGCGCGGACCCGGCCCCGCCCGGCAGGGTGGGCGTATGGACACGACCAAGGGAACACAGAGCACCGCCGGTTCCGGGGGCATCAGCCGGGGCCGGTTCCTGGCCGGAGCGGTCGCCCTCGGCGCGGCGGGCGCACTGCTGCCGACGGCCAACGCGACGGCGAGCGGGGTGGCGGAGTCCGGAGTCGGCCGCGGTGGCGGTGAACCGAGGAAGGCGGGCCTCAAGCGCCACGGCGTCGTCTACACCCTCGGTGCCGGCGAGACCCCCGGCACCGCCTGGAGCGCCGCCCGGATGCGCGAGGACGTCCGGATCATCCGCGATCAACTGCACGCCGACACCCTCGACGTCACCGGCGACGGCGTCGACCGCCTCAGGGCCACCGCCACCGAGGCCGCCGAACTCGGGCTGCACGTCTGGCTCCAGCCCACCCTCGGCGACCAGCCCGAGCGCGACATCCTGGAACACCTCGCCGAGACCGGCCGCCACGCGGAGCGGCTGCGCCGGCAGGGCGCGAGCGTCGAACTCAGCGTCGGCTGCGAGTTCTGGCTGTTCGTACCCGGCATCATCCCCGGCGCCAATGTGCTCGAACGGATCCAGAACCTGCTCAACGGCACCGTCGACCCCGAGCAGATGCAGCGCCGCCTCGACCGCTTCACCGCCAAGGCCGCCGCCGTCGGCCGCAAGGTCTTCGGCGGCCGGCTCAGCTACGCCGCCGCGCAGGACGACAAGGTCGACTGGGACCTCTTCGACGTCATCGGCATCGACTACTACTCGTACCACTCGCGCCCCGCCGACTACGTACGCGAACTCCGCGGCTACCTCAGCTGGGGCAAGCCCCTCGCGATCACCGAGTTCGGCAGCTGCACCTACCGGGGCGCCCCGGAGAGCGGCGGTATGGGCTGGGACGTCGTCGACTACGACAAGGACCCCCCTGAGATCAAGGGTGACCTGATCCGCGACGAGGACACCCAGGCCCGGTACGTCGGCGACCTTCTCGACGTCTTCGAGTCCATGGGCCTGTACGGCGCGATGGTCTTCGAATTCGTCACCGCGGACGCCGAACACCGCCCCGACGCCCCCCTCTACGACCTCGACATGGCCAGCTACGCCATAACCAAGCCCATCAAATCCCACCCGGGCGACCCAAACTCCACCTGGCACTGGAAACCAAAACAGGCCTTCCACGAGGTGGCCCGCAGATATGCCTGACCCAGCCTGCGGGCGGCACCCGGCAAGCGCCGGGTACCGCGTCCGACCGCTGTGATCCGAGCCCGGCCTACTTGCAGTACTTGTCGGCGCCGGGCCGCTGTCCCGTCGCCAGGAAGTGGGACACCGTCGCGTCCCCACAAGCGTTCCCGTTCTCCAGATAAGCGTCATGCCCGGTCGAGTCGACCGTCACCATGACCGCCCGATCCCCCAGCGCCGCCCGAAGCTTCCGCGCCCCGGCGAGCGGCGTGGCGATGTCCCGGGCGTTCTGCACCATCAGCACGTTCGACGGCCCCCGGTCGGTGATCCGCACCGGATCCTCCCGAGGCGGGAAGGACCAGGCCGCACACACCATGGCGTTACGCGGCATCCCATCCGTCAGCGGATACTTCACCCGGCTCTCCGCGACCCCCTTCTCGTACTCGGCGGCGTCGCCCGACCACACCACGTCGTTGCAGAGCGTCCCGGCACCGACCGCGGCGACGTTCTGCAACACCTCCTCCGGCGGCGCGGGCGGCGCCGGAGGCACCGTGCCCTCGCCGGCGGCCAGCATCAGCTTCGCCAGCCGCGGATAGCCGTCGGGGTCGTAGAGGCTGTCCAGCATGGTCTGGCGCAGCACGTTGCCGTTCAGCTCGGGCGGGTTGGCGCCCGGCCAGGGCAGCGGCTCGCGGTCGAGGCGGGCGGCGAGGCGCAGGAACAGCGGGCGTACGTCGGCGGCCCGGTCGGCGACCCGGTCCGGATTACCGGGCCGGGACGCCCACTTGGCGAACTCGGGGAAGTTGTCCTCGACGCCCTGCTCGAACCCGGCGAGCCAGGCGCGCGAGCCGATCACCGGGTCCGGGTTCAGATTGCTGTCGAGGACGACCCGGTCGGTGCGGTGCGGGAACAGCTGGTTGTAGATCGCGCCGACATAAGTGCCGTACGAGACGCCCCAGATGGAGAGCTTCCGCTCGCCGAGGGCGGCCCGGATGCGGTCGACGTCACGGGCGTTGTTCGCCGAGCTGATGTGCCGGATCAGCTCGCCGCCGTTCTCCGCGCAGGCCTGCGACGCGCGGCGTGCGGTGGCCATGTTCTCCGCGACCGAGCCGTCGGGGGCGGCATAGGGCCGCAGTCTGGTCAGGGCGAGGTCCTCGGTGGCGATCTGGCAACTCACCGGAGTGGAGGGGGCGTTGCCGCGCGGTGCGAAGCCGATCAGGTCGAAGGTCTCGCGTACCTTCCGCGGCAGCTCCTGGCCCTTCCCGGACGGGTCGTCGAGGCTGGTGCCGCCCGGTCCGCCGGGGATCAGCAGCAGCGCCCCGCGGCGCGCGGACGGCTTCTCGCTCGGGATGCGGGAGACGGCGATGTCGATGGTGGGTCCGCCGGGACGGGCGTAGTCCATGGGCACTTCGAGGGTGGCGCACTCCTGGCGCGGATCGAGACCCTCGCCGGAGCACTTCTTCCAGTCGAGCGGGGCGGGCCCGGACGGGGTCGCGGCGGACGCGGCCACCGGCCCGGTGAGGCCGAGCAGCAGCCCGGACGCGGCGATCAGTGTGGCGGTACGTGTGGTGGCGGTACGTGTGATCTTCTTCATGTGAAGAGCGTCGCGGATCACGGCGGGCCGCCACATCCGGGCAACAGCCTTGTTTTCACGGGGGTTTACCCCAGGCACCGTTCTCGGGGTCATCCCCGAGAACGGTGTCCGGCCGGGCTACTTCTCCCGCAGGTACGCCCCGAGCCGCTCGATCGCCGAGGGGTTGCGCGGGCTCTCCACGAGGTCCGCGTAGTCCAGTGTGAAGATCCGCTTGTTCCTGACCGCCGAGACGTTCCGCAGCGGCGCGTAGGACAGCAGGAAGTCCTTCTTCTGCTCGGCGCCGACATCGCCGTAGTCGCAGATGACGATCACCTCGGGGTCGCGCTCGACGACCGTCTCCCAGCCGACCGTCGTCCACGAGTCCGCGAGGTCGTGGGTGATGTTGTCGCCGCCGGCCTTGCCGATGATCTGGTCCGGCGCCGCGTACCGGCCGGAGGTGAAGGGCTGGTCCTCGCCGCTGTCGTACAGGAAGACCTTGGGCCGGTCGCCGGCCTCGGGCGCCTGCGCCTCGACGGCGGCGACCCGCTTCTTGAAGTCGGCGACGAGACCGGCGGCCCGCTGCTCGACCCCGAACAGCTCACCGAGGTTGGTGAGGTCCGCGTAGAGCGCCTCCAGCGGCGGCATCACACCGCGCGAGGTCTCGGTGCGGCCGTTGCGGCACGACTCGGTCAGCGTGTACGACGCGACGCCGAGCTTCTTCAGCGCGTCCGGGGTGAAGCCCTCGTCCTCCTTGAAGCCGTAGTTCCAGCCGGCGAAGACCATGTCGGCCTTCGCGTCGAGGACGATCTCCTTGGTCAGCTCGTTCTTCGAGAGCCACTCGACCTTGTCGTAGCCGTCCTTCCACGGCACCCCGTCCACCTCGCCCTTGTCGTCGGGCATCGCGAACCCGGCCATCCGGTCCTCAAGACCCAGCGCGAACATCAGCTCGGTGATACCGACGTCGTTGGTGACGACCCGGCTCGGGACCTTGTCGTACGTCACCTTCCTGCCGCAGTTGGTGAGCGTGACGGACGCGTCCGCCTTGGCGTCGGGTGCGTCCTTCTCCACCTCGGCGCCGCAGCCGGCGGTGACCAGGGCGGCGAGGGTGAGGGCGGCGGCAACGGGCTTGCGCATACGGGGGGTTCCTTATCGGGACGGCGGAAGGGAGGACACGGGGGAGGGCGCGGGAGGGCCGGCGGGCGCGGACCGTGGGAGCAGGTCGAAGAGCAGCTGCACGGCGCCGGTCTCGGGATGCCGTACCGGATGGGCACGGACCCCGAACACCTCGGCCAGCAGCTCGGGCGTGAGCACCTGCTCCGGCGGTCCGGAGGCGACGATCCGCCCGCCCGCGAGGACGTACAGCAACTCGCAGTGCGCGGCGGCCAGATTGAGGTCGTGCAGCGCGGCGAGCACGGTGACGCCCCCGCCCCCGCCCCCGTTTCCGACCAGTGACAGCACCTCCAGCTGGTGGGCGATGTCGAGATGGTTGGTGGGTTCGTCCAGGACCAGCACCCGCGGCTGCTGCGCCAGTGCCCGCGCGATCAGCACCCGCTGCCGCTCGCCGCCGGACAGCGCGAGGAACCCCCGCTCGGCGAGATGGCCGACGCCGGTCCGGTCCATCGCCTCGGCGCAGATCGCCCGGTCCTTCGCGGCCGTACGGTCCCGGTGCGGCAGCCGGCCCATCGCCACCACCTCGGCGACCGTGAAGTCGAACTCGGACGACGACTCCTGCGGCAGCGCCGCCAACCGCCGTGCGGCGGCCCGCGGTTCGAGCCCGTGCACGTCGTCGCCGTCGAGCCGGACGACCCCGGCGGCGGGCCGCATCGCCCGGTACACACACCGCAACAGGGTCGACTTGCCGCTTCCGTTGGGCCCGACGAGGCCCACGAACGCCCCGCTGTCCACCCGCATTCGGATGTCGTCCACCAGCCGCACCCCGGCGACCTCGACGGACACACCCTCCACGTCGAGCCGCATCAACGCCCCCCGAACGCATAGCCGCCCCGCCGCATCAGCAGCAGGAACGCCGGAACCCCGACCACCGCCGTGATCACCCCGACGGGCAGCTCGGCCGGCGCGAGCAACAGCCGCGACAGCACGTCCGCCCACACCAGCAGCAGCGCCCCGGCCACCGGCGCCACCGCGAGGACCCGTCGGTGATCGGCGCCGACCAGCATCCGTACGACGTGCGGCACCATCAGCCCGACGAAGCCGACGGCCCCGCTGACCGCGACCACCGTCCCGGTGACGGCGGCGGTCACCACGAACAGCTCCCGGCGCAGCCGCTCGGGCCGCACCCCGAGCGCGGCGGCCGTCTCGTCGCCCATGGCGAGCGCGTTCAGCGCCTCGGCGCGGGCCCGCAGCCACACCCAGCCGACGGCCACGGTCGCGGCGGCGATCGGCACCCGGCTCCAACTCGCCCCGCCCAGGCTGCCGAGCAGCCACATCATCGCCGAGCGCGCGGCCTCGCCGCGGGCCGCCGAGAACACCATCACGGTGGTCAGCGCCTCGAAGCCGTACGCCAGTGCCGTACCGGTCAGGATCAGCCGCAGCGGGGTGAGACCGTGGGCGGAACGGGCGACGGCGTAGACGATCGCCATCGAGGCGAGCGCGGACACGAACGCGGAGACCGACAGCGCCCACACGCCGAGCCCCGCGAACAGGCCCATCAGGATCACGGCGTTGGCGCCGACGGCGGCGCCGGACGAGATGCCGAGCACAAACGGGTCGGCGAGCGCGTTGCGCACCATCGCCTGCACGGCCACCCCGACGGTGGCGAGCCCCGCCCCGACGACGGCCGCGAGCACCACCCGCGGCAGCCGCAGCTCCCAGACGATCGTGTACGCGGCCACGTCCCGTTCGGCGATCGTGCCGCCGGTGAACCCGGCCCGCAGCAGCGAGAGGACCTCGCCCCAGCCGATCCCCGCGGCCCCGAGCGCGACCCCGCAGACCAGCGAGCCGAGCAGCAGCAGGGCGAGCACGGCGACGAGCAGGGGTACGGGCATCCGGCCGGGACGCGGCAGGGCCGGACGGGTCCGGCCGGTACGTATGTGGCCCGGATGTCGGCGCACGGGGCGGTCCTTCGCCTCGGCTCGCAGTCCACGGCGAGCGATCAACAGGTGGCATACCGGCCACGGGTGATCGGGCTCGTACGGGGACCGTGTCCTCGTACACACCGTTGCGGGTCAGCGCCGGAATCTCACCGGACTTCCCCCGGGGAAGGCACCCGGAGACTAACACCGCGGTCCGGCGCGGGGGTGGCCCCGTGGTGTCCGCCACAATCCGCCATGTCCGTCGGTCATCTCATCGAATTCCGGCACAACCACTCGAAAACGCCGACGATTCACGGCTCGGAACGGGATGCCTGTATTGGCCCGGGAAATCCGGCGGGGGATTTTCTCTGACGGGCGTCGAGATTCCGTGTCACACCCCGCCAGATGAATCGCGTGAGCCCTTGGCCATGGCCAACACCTGCGGAAACGCCGTAACTTGGACCCGCGCGGGAGACAAGCCGACGACGAGTCTACGGGCACGGACCCGGCCCGGAGGTGAAAAGCTTGAGATACGGAAAAGCCGGGGAACCACGGGTCAGCACAACACCTGGCGCGGTGCGCCGAAGACACGGAGGAAACCTTGAGGGAATTGCGGGTCGCGGGCGAATGGGCCGGTATTCCGCTGCTGTCGGAGCACATCGGGGCGGCCCTGCGATGAGGACGTCCAAGCCACCGGTCGGCACGTACGTCGTCGACACCCGCAGTGGGCGGGTGGGCGTGGTGATGGGCCACGAGGGGCCCTACGTCCAGCTGCGGCCGGTCGGCGGCGGCCGGGAGTGGGACTGCGCGCCCGACGGGGTCCGCGCGGCCACCAGCGGCGAACGCCTGCGCGCGGCGACCGCCTACGAGAACGCCCGCAGCCGCGGGGAGGTCCCTTGAAGAGGGGAGGTCCTGTGAAGGGCCCGGAGCGGCCCCGGGCACCGTCCGCGTGGGCGAGAATGGCCTCATGAGCCTGTTCCGTGACGACGGTGTGGTCCTGCGCACCCAGAAGCTTGGTGAGGCGGATCGCATCATCACCATGCTCACGCGCGGGCACGGGCGGGTGCGGGCCGTGGCGCGGGGGGTGCGGCGGACCAAGTCCAAGTTCGGGGCCCGGCTGGAGCCGTTCTCCCACGTCGACGTGCAGTTCTTCGCACGCGGCAGTGAACTGATCGGGCGTGGCCTGCCGCTGTGCACCCAGAGCGAGACCATCGCCGCGTACGGCGGCGGCATCGTCACCGACTACGCCCGCTACACCGCCGGCACCGCCATGCTGGAGACGGCCGAACGTTTCACCGACCACGAGGGCGAGCCCGCGGTCCAGCAGTACCTGCTGCTGGTCGGCGCCCTGCGCACCCTCGCCCGCGGCGAGCACACCCCGCACCTCGTCCTCGACGCCTTCCTGCTGCGCTCCCTCGCCGTGAACGGCTACGCACCGAGCTTCGGCGACTGCGCGAAGTGCGGTATGCCCGGCCCGAACCGCTTCTTCTCCGTCTCCTCCGGCGGCTCCGTCTGCGTGGACTGCCGGGTGGCCGGCAGCGTCGTACCCTCGCCGCAGACCCTGGAACTGCTCGGCGCGCTGCTTACGGGAGACTGGGACACCGCGGACGCCTGCGAGCCGCGACACGTCCGGGAGGGCAGCGGGCTGGTGTCCGCCTACCTGCACTGGCATCTGGAGCGGGGACTGCGGTCCCTGCGGTACGTCGAGAAGTTCGCCGAGCAGGCCGGGAAAGCCGAGAAGTAGGCACGGCCAAGAGGAGACGAGAAACACATGGTGGTACGCGGGATCCTGGGGAGCCGGCGCCGTGAGTACGCGACACCGGAACCGCATCCGTCCGGCGCCCGTCCGCCGAAGCTGCCCGGTGAACTGATCCCGCGCCACGTGGCGATCGTCATGGACGGCAACGGCCGCTGGGCCAAGGAGCGCGGACTGCCGCGCACCGAGGGCCACAAGGTGGGCGCGGAGTGCGTGCTCGACGTCCTCCAGGGCGCGATCGAGATGGGCGTCGGCGCGATCTCGCTGTACGCGTTCTCCACCGAGAACTGGAAGCGCTCGCCCGACGAGGTCCGCTTCCTGATGAACTTCAACCGGGACTTCATCCGCAAGACCCGCGACCAGCTCGACGGTCTTGGCGTGCGGGTGCGCTGGGTCGGCCGGATGCCCAAGCTGTGGCGCTCGGTGGCCAAGGAGCTCCAGATCGCCCAGGAGCAGACGAAGGACAACAACCGGCTCACGCTGAACTTCTGCATGAACTACGGCGGCCGTGCGGAGATCGCCGACGCGGCGAAGGCGCTGGCCGAGGACGTGAAGGCGGGCCGGCTCGACCCGTCGAAGGTCACGGAGAAGACGTTCGCGAAGTACCTGTACTACCCGGACATGCCGGACGTGGACATGTTCCTGCGGCCGAGCGGGGAGCAGCGCACGTCCAACTACCTGATCTGGCAGAGCGCGTACGCCGAGATGGTCTTCCAGGACGTGCTGTGGCCGGACTTCGACCGGCGTGACCTGTGGCGCGCCTGCGTCGAGTACGCCTCACGGGACCGACGGTTCGGCGGTGCGATCCCCAACGAGGAACTCCTTGCCATGGAAGGCAAGCAGGACTGACGCCCTCGGGTGCGACGCCCTAAGGGGCGCGGGGCTGTGTCAGTGTGCGGCTCCGCCGCGTGGGCGCGACAAGCCCACCACTACCCGCGCCCCGAAGCCGTCAACGGCCCACAACGGCGCTTACGAACCGCTCGCCTTGCCCGCGCAGTCGGCACACGTACCGAAGATCTCGACCGTGTGCGCCACGTTCACATACCCGTGCTCCCGGGCGATCGCCTCCGCCCAGGACTCCACCGCCGGCCCCTCCACCTCCACCGCCTTGCCGCACGCGCGGCAGACCAGATGGTGATGGTGCTCGCCGGTGGAGCAGCGGCGGTACACGGACTCGCCGTCGGACGTGCGCAGGACATCGACCTCACCGGCGTCGGCGAGGGACTGGAGGGTGCGGTAGACCGTGGTGAGCCCCACCGCGTCACCCTTGTGCTTGAGCATGTCGTGCAGCTCCTGGGCGCTGCGGAACTCGTCGACCTCGTTCAGGGCGGCCGACACGGCAGCACGCTGCCGGGTGGCGCGGCCCTTGACGGGCGGTCCAGCGGTGGGCACTGGTTGCCTCCTTGCGTCTGCGTCTTGCCGGGCCATTGTGCCAGCCCGGTCTGTGCGGAGTCAGACGCCGATCTCCTTCTCCGTCCGCCGGGCGGCCGGAATCGCGCACTCCGCGGGGTCCTCGGCCGGTTGGGCCGCGGCGGCGGCTCGGGCCCGGCGCCGGGCCAGGGGAGCCGCGAGGACCGTCAGGACGATGAACGCGCCGATGGTGAGCAGCACGATCGTCGCGCCGGGCGGCACGTCCTGGTAGTACGAGGTGACCGTGCCGCCGAGGGTGACGGCGACGCCGATCGCGACGGAGATCGCGAACGTCGCCGCGAAGCTCCGGCTCATCTGCTGCGCGGCGGCCACGGGCACGACCATCAGCGCCGACACCAGCAGCAGCCCGACGACCCGCATCGCCACGGTGACGGTGACCGCCGCGGTGATCGCCGTGAGCAGGTTCAGCGCCCGCACCGGCAGCCCGGTGACCCGGGCGAACTCCTCGTCCTGGCTGACCGCGAAGAGCTGGCGGCGCAGGCCCAGGGTGACGAGGATCACGAAGGCCGCGAGAACGCAGATCGCGGTGACGTCCGACTCCGAGACCGTCGACAGCGAGCCGAAGAGGTACGAGGTCAGGTTGGCGTTGGAGCCGGTCGGGGCGAGGTTGATGAACATCACGCCGCCGGCCATACCGCCGTAGAAGAGCATCGCGAGGGCGATGTCGCCGCGGGTCCTGCCGTACCAGCGGATCAGCTCCATGAGGACGGCGCCGAGCACGGAGACCACGGTCGCCATCCACACCGGTGACCAGGAGAGCAGAAAGCCCAGGCCCACCCCGGTCATGGCGACATGGCCGATGCCGTCGCCCATGAGCGCCTGGCGGCGCTGCACCAGGTAGATGCCGACCGCGGGGGCGGTGATGCCCACGAGGACGGCGGCGAGCAGGGCCCGCTGCATAAAGGCGTAGTCGAGGATCTCCATCAGCTCAGCAGTCCCGTGCGGATCGGTTCGGCACCTTCCGGCGCGTGCGGGTGGACGTGGTCGTGGCCGGGCAGGGCGTGCTGGCCGAGGGCCTTCGGCGGCGGGCCGTCGTGCAGGACGCAGCCGTCGCGCAGGACGACCGCGCGGTCGATCAGCGGTTCCAGCGGGCCCAGTTCGTGCAGCACCAGCAGGACCGTCGTACCGGCCGCGACCTGTTCGCGCAGTGTCCCGGCGAGCACCTCCTGGCTGGCCAGGTCCACCCCGGCCATCGGCTCGTCCATGATCAGCAGGTCGGGCCGGGAGGCGAGCGCGCGGGCGATCAGCACCCGCTGGTGCTGGCCGCCGGAGAGCGCGTTGACGGAGTCCTTCGCCCGGTCGGCCATGCCGACCAGCTCCAGGGCCTGCCGTACGGCCGCGTGGTCGGCCTTGCGGAAGACGCCGAAGCGGGTGCGGGAGAGCCGGCCGGAGGAGACGATCTCGGTGACCGTGGCGGGCACCCCGCCCGCGGCGGTGGTGCGCTGCGGCACGTACCCCACCCGCGACCAGTCGCGGAACCGGCGGTGTTCCGTCCCGAAGAGCTCGATCCGGCCCGCGCTCACGGGCACCTGCCCGATCACGGCGCGCACCGCGGTCGACTTGCCCGAGCCGTTGGCGCCGAGCAGCGCGACGACCTCACCGTGGCCCACGGTGAGGTCGATGCCGCGCAGGACCGGGCGCGAACCCAGCTCGGCGGTCACGCCGCGTACGGATATGACGGGCTCGCTCACGCTGGCCTCCGTAGCTGTCACCGGGCGCCGAGAGCCGTCTTCAGCGCCGTGAGGTTGGACTCCATGACCTTGAGGTAGTCGTCGCCCTTGGACTTGTCGGTGATGCCCTCCAGCGGATCGAGGACGTCCGTCCTCAGGTCCGCGTCCGAGGCGAGGGTCTTCGCGGTCTTGTCGGAGACCAGTGTCTCGTAGAAGACCGTGGTGACGCCGTCGGCCCTGGCCTCCTCCTGGAGCTCCCTGATCCGGGCCGGGCTGGGCTCGCTCTCCGGGTCGAGGCCGGAGATGGCCTCCTGGGTCAGGCCGTAGCGCTCGGCGAGGTAGCCGAAGGCGGCGTGGTTGGTGAAGAAGACCTTGGTCCTGGTGTTCTTCAGGCCGTCCGTGTACCGGGAGTTGAGGTCTTCGAGCTGCTTGACCAGGGTCGCGGTGTTCTTCCGGTAGTCCGCCGCGTGGTCCGGGTCGGCCTTCTCGAAGGCCTTGCCGACGCCCTCGGCGACCTGGGCGTACTTCACCGGGTCGAGCCAGATGTGCGGGTCGAGGGCGTGCTCCTCCTCGTCGGAGTGCGCTTCCTCCTCGGCGTGCGCCTCCTCCCCGGCGTGCTCGTGTTCGACGTCGCCGTGGTCCTCCAGCGTGGTCAGCGTCGCCGCGTCGATCCTGGTGCCGACCCCGGACTGGTCGACGGCCTCGTCGACGGCCGGCTGGAGGGTCTTGAGGTAGAGCACCGCGTCGGCCTCGCCGAGCCCGGCGGTCTGCTTCGCGCTGAGCTCCAGGTCGTGCGGCTCCTGGCCGGGCTCGGTCAGCGTGCTGACGTTCACATGGTCGCCGCCGATCCGGTCGGCGAGGAACTGCATCGGGTAGAACGACGCGACGACGTCGAACTTGTCGGTGTTGCCCACCGTGCCGCTGTCGCTGGAGCAGGCGGTGAGGGCAGCGAGACCGAGGGCGGTCACCGCTGCCGTGGGTATGAGGCGACGTCGTACGTTCATGACAGTCATTTTCAATGCATCTGGAAACGATTGTCAACAAGCGCCCGGAGTGGTCCCGAGCACGTCCCGATTTGGTTGAGAGGGAGCCTCCGCCGGTAACCTGAGTCATTCGCTGGAAGCACCTCTGCTTCGTCGCCCGTCGTCGTAATGAAGAGAGCACCGTGGCCGCCGACAAGATCGACACCATCGTCAGCCTGAGCAAGCGCCGTGGCTTCGTATTCCCCAGTAGTGAGATCTACGGCGGCACGCGGGCCGCCTGGGACTACGGGCCGTTGGGTGTCGAGCTCAAGGAGAACCTCAAGCGCCAGTGGTGGCGCTACATGGTGACGTCCCGCGAGGACGTCGTGGGTATCGACTCGTCCGTGATTCTCGCGCCCGAGGTCTGGGTCGCCTCCGGCCACGTCGCCACCTTCACCGACCCGCTCACCGAGTGCACCTCCTGCCACAAGCGGTTCCGCGCGGACCACTTGGAGGAGTCGTACGAGGAGAAGAAGGGCCGCGCCCCGGAGAACGGGCTCGCGGACATCAACTGCCCGAACTGCGGCAACAAGGGCCAGTTCACCGAGCCCAAGCAGTTCTCCGGCCTGCTCGCCACCCACCTCGGCCCGACCCAGGACAGCGGCTCCGTCGCCTACCTGCGGCCCGAGACCGCCCAGGGCATCTTCACCAACTTCGCCCAGGTGCAGACCACTTCGCGCCGCAAGCCGCCGTTCGGCATCGCCCAGATGGGCAAGTCCTTCCGCAACGAGATCACGCCCGGCAACTTCATCTTCCGCACCCGCGAGTTCGAGCAGATGGAGATGGAGTTCTTCGTCAAGCCGGGCGAGGACGAGAAGTGGCAGGAGTACTGGATGCAGGAGCGCTGGAACTGGTACACCGGCCTCGGTCTCCGTGAGGAGAACATGCGCTGGTACGACCACCCCAAGGAGAAGCTCTCCCACTACTCCAAGCGCACCGCCGACATCGAGTACCGCTTCCAGTTCGGCGGCAGCGAGTGGGGCGAGCTGGAGGGTGTCGCCAACCGCACCGACTACGACCTCGGTGCCCACTCCAAGGCCTCCGGCCAGGACCTCTCCTACTTCGACCAGGAGGCCGGCGAGCGCTGGACGCCGTACGTCATCGAGCCCGCGGCCGGTGTCGGCCGCGCGATGCTGGCGTTCCTGCTCGACGCCTACGTCGAGGACGAGGCGCCCAACGCCAAGGGCAAGATGGAGAAGCGCACGGTGCTGCGCCTCGACCACCGGCTCGCGCCGGTGAAGGTCGCCGTGCTGCCGCTCTCCCGCAACCCCGAGCTGTCCCCGAAGGCGAAGGGGCTCGCGCAGGCGCTGCGGCAGAACTGGAACATCGACTTCGACGACGCCGGTGCGATCGGGCGCCGGTACCGGCGCCAGGACGAGATCGGTACGCCGTACTGCGTGACCGTCGACTTCGACACGCTCGACGACAACGCGGTGACTGTTCGTGAGCGGGACTCCATGAAGCAGGAGCGGGTTTCTCTCGATCAGATCGAGGGGTATCTGGCTTCCCGGCTCGCCGGTTGCTAGTGGGGTGAGCCGGGTCGCGCCTGCCGGGCTTGTGTGAGTTTCCGGCTGCGGATCCGTTGTGGCTTGTCGCGCAGTTCCCCGCGCCCCCTACCGGGGTGTGGGGAACCGGTGTTTTTGAGGGGGCCCTCATTGGTCCCCGATGGCGGGCGTGGATTGGTCCTGTCGCGGGGCCAACGCGGCCGCCAGGGTGGGCTCATGAGTATTGCTTTTCTGGTGACCACCCTCGTGGTCGTCGTCACCCCTGGAACCGGGCTTGTCTACACCCTTGCCGCCGGGCTTGCCGGGGGGCGGCGGGGAAGTGTTGCCGCCGCTGTCGGGTGCACGCTCGCGATCGTGCCGCATGTGTTGGCGACCGTCACCGGGCTCGCCGCGCTGCTGCACGCGAGCGCCACGGCGTTCCAGGTCCTCAAGTACGCGGGCGTCGCCTATCTGCTGTACATGGCGTGGGCGACGGTGCGGGACAAGGGCGCGATCGACCTCGGCGGCGAGGAGTCGGCGCCGCCCGGCTCGTGGCGGGTGATCCGGCGGGCCGTGCTGATCAATCTGCTCAACCCGAAGGTGACGATCTTCTTCCTGGCGTTCCTGCCCCAGTTCGTCAGCCCGGCCGAGCCGCACGCGGTGCCCCGGATGCTGTTCCTGGGCGGTGTGTTCATGCTGGTGACCCTGGTGGTGTTCGGTGCGCTGGGGCTGCTCGCGGCGGCCGTACGCAGCCAGGTCGTGTCCCGGCCTCGGGTGCTGACCTGGCTGCGCCGGACGTTCGCGGGGTCGTTCGTGGCCCTGGGCGCCAAACTCGCCCTCACCGCCCGCTAGTTCGTGCCGGGGCGGCTCAACGTCCTTGCAGGGACTTCACGTTGTCGCCGAAGGTCCAGTTCCTGGAGCCGTCCCAGTTGATGGACCAGGTCATCAGGCCCTTGAGCCGGGTGCCGTAGTTCCGCCAGGCCTGGCCGACGAGGGACGTCGACATGTAGCCGCCGCCCGCGCCCGACTGGGCCGGCAGCCCCGGGACCTGCTTGTCGTACGGGACCCTGATCGTCGTGCCCTGGATGACCAGGCCCCTGTTGAGGCAGTCGGTCTGGGCGGTGAAGCCCTGGACGGTGCCGGCCGAGTAGGAGTCGCCGGAGCAGCCGTACATGCTGCCGTTGTAGTACTGCATGTTGAGCCACCACAGGCGGCCGTTGTCGGCGTACTTCTTGACGATCGGCAGGTACGCGCCCCAGATCGAGCCGTAGGCCACGCTGCCGCCGGTGACGTACGCGGTCTCCGGGGCCATCGTGAGGCCGAAGTTGGACGGCATCTGGGCGAGCACGCCGTCGATGATCCGGATCAGGTTGGCCTGGGACGCGGACGGCTGGTTGATGTTGCCGCTGCCGACGAGGCCGGTCTCGATGTCGATGTCGATGCCGTCGAAGTTGTACCTCTTCAGGATCGGCACGATCGTCGCGACGAACCGGTCCGCGACGGCGGCCGAGCTGAGGTCGATGCCGGCGGTGGCGCCGCCGATCGAGAGCAGGATCGTCTGCCCGGCCGCCTTGGCCGCGCACATCTCGGCGGGCGTGGCCACCTTCACGCCGGTGTCCATGCCGTCCTCCCACAGCGCGGTGCCGTCGGAGCGGATGACGGGGAACGCCGCGTTGATCACGTTGTAGCCGTGGGCGGCGATCCGGGAGTCGGTGATCGGGGTCCAGCCGAAGGGCGGGTGGACGCCGTTGGCGGCGCCGTCCCAGTTCTCCCAGTAGCCCTGGAGCACCTTGCCCGCGGGCTTGGACTTGACCGCGCAGGTGTCGGCGGCGGACGCGGTGGTGGCGACGGGGAGCTGGGTGAGGCAGGCGGCCGCCAGGGCGGCGGAGAGCAGACGCAGGGCGCGGCGGAGCATACGTGCCTCCCGGTGGGGGTGCGGTGAGGTGTCGTAGCCATGACATTGCGCGTGGTCCAGACCTCTCGTCAATAGGTCTGGACCATCTTGGCCAAGTATGGAATGACGGCTGACAGGTATCAGATGACAGATATTGAAATCTGTCATCTGTCATGTCATGGTGGAGGCACGTCCACCCCGTTCACCACGTCCACCCCGGACCAAGGAACCAAGGAGTTCTTATGCGCACCCGCACCCTCGGCACGACCGGCCCCCAGGTCTCCGCGCTCGGCCTCGGCGCCATGGGCATGTCCGCGCTGTACGGCGACGCGGACCGGACCGAGTCCATCGCCACCGTCCACGCCGCCCTCGACGCCGGCGTCACCCTCCTCGACACCGGCGACTACTACGCCATGGGGCACAACGAGCTGCTGATCGGCGAGGCCCTGCGCACCGCCCCCGCCGCCCGCCGCGAACAGGCCCTGCTCAGCGTGAAGTTCGGCGCCCTGCGCGACCCGGACGGCGGCTGGGCCGGCTACGACGGCCGCCCCGCCGCGGTGAAGAACTTCGCCGCCTACTCCCTCCAGCGCCTCGGCGTCGACCACATCGACGTCTACCGGCTCGGCCGCCTCGACCCGGACGTGCCGGTCGAGGAGACGGTCGGCGCCATCGCCGAGCTGGTCGAGAGGGGCCACGTCCGGCACATCGGCCTCAGTGAGGTCGGCGCCGACTCACTGCGCCGCGCCGCCGCGACCGCCCCGATCTCGGACCTCCAGATCGAGTACTCCCTGATCTCGCGCGGCATCGAGCAGGACATCCTGCCGACCGCCCGTGAACTGGGCATCGGCATCACGGCCTACGGCGTGCTCTCCCGCGGCCTGATCTCCGGCCACTTCACGGCCGACCGCCGGCTCGCGGCCAACGACTTCCGGGCCATGTCCCCCCGCTTCCAGGGCGAGAACCTGGAGCGCAACCTGAGCCTGGTCGAGGAGCTCCGCAAGATCGCCGAGCAGAAGGGCGTCAGCGTCGCGCAGATCGCCATCGCCTGGGTCCTCTCCCGCGGTGAGGACATCGTGCCGCTGGTCGGCGCCCGCCGCCGGGACCGGCTGACCGAGGCGCTGGGCGCACTCGACGTCACGCTGGACGCGGCGGACCTCGCGGGCATCGAGGCGGCCGTCCCGGCGGACGCGGCGGCGGGCGACCGCTACCCGGCGGCCCAGATGGCACACCTCGACAGCGAGCGCTGATCCCGGCGCCGGGTACGGTCTGAACCATGCCACCGACCAGCGAGACCCTGACCGCCGAGCGCATCCTGGAGGCGACCGAGGACGTGCTGCGCCGCCACGGACCGGCCAAGGCCACCGTGGTCGACGTGGCACGCGCGCTCGGCGTCAGCCACGGCAGCGTCTACCGCCACTTCCGCACCAAGGCGGCACTGCGCGAGGCCGTCACCAAACGCTGGCTGGACCGTACGTCGCAGACGCTGTCGGTGATCGTCGCCGAGGACCGCGACCCGGAGACCCGGCTGCGCGCCTGGCTGTGGGCCCTGTTCGACGCCAAGCGCCGCAAGGCGGGCGAGGATCCCGAGCTGTTCGCCACGTACATGGTGCTGGTCGGCGAGGCGGTGCAGGCGGTCGACGACCACCTCGTGGACCTCACCGCGCAGCTGACCCGGATCGTCCACGACGGCGCCGACGCGGGTGTGTTCACCGTCGCCGACGAGTCCGTCACGGCCCGCGCGCTCTTCCACGCCAGCGGACGTTTCCACGACCCCTGCTATGCCGCGGAGTGGGTCCGCCCCGGCGTGGAGTCGGACCTGGAGGCCCTGCTGGAACTCCTGCTGCGGGGCCTGAGATCCCGTGAGGCCGGCCCCGGCACCGCCTGACCGGCGCTCAGCGGCCCGGCGCCGACTCCGTCGGATCCACCGTCGCCTGGTGCGCCTCCGCGAGATGTTCCTCCGCCTTCAGCCAGGGCAGGAACTGCGCTCCCTTGCGCCAGCCGCACGTGTCACAGCTGATCGTGCGCTGCACTCCGGTGCGCTCGACCCGCACGACGTGTTCCCGCCCGTGCTGGTCCCAGCGGCTCACCTTGCTCGTATCGATCTGGGGCATGACGTCTCCCACGTCCGGGTCCGGCGATCTGTGTCGCGCAGCAAGGAGTGTGCAGCAGGAACAACATCAACAGGGGTTTCTTCACCGTAACTTCGGGAGAATGGCGGTGGCCCCGCCACCCGTCGGGGGGACCCCCTGGACCAGGGCTAGCCCTGCTTCCCGGCTCCCACGGACTCCCGTACCTCGCCGGACTCCAGGCGTTCGGCGGTGCGTTCGGCCGTGCGGCGGGCCCAGGCGCCGCTGGTGAGCAGGCCGAGGACCAGGACGGACAGGCCACAGGCGACCAGGACCCACCAGCCGGGCCGGGCGGCGGCGACGAAGGTCCTCGAGTACGAGGACTCGCCGATGCCGGCGGCCAGCAGGGCGCCGACGACCGCGACGCCCAGGGTCTGGCCCAGCTGGCGGCTGGTGGAGGCGACGGCCGCGGCGACGCCGGCCTGCGTGCGGGGCATGCCGGAGACGGCCGTGTTCGTGATGGGCGCGTTCACAAAGCCGAAGCCGATGCCGAAGAGGACGTAGCCGAGGAAGAGGGTTCCGTCGGACGTCTCGGCGTCGAAGGCGGCGAAGAGCAGGGCGCTCGCGGTGATCGCCAGACCCGCGACCAGGAGCGGGAGCCGTGGGCCACGGGTGCCCACCAGACGGCCGGACAGGGGTGCGCACAGGAACGCCGGGACGGCCATCGGCAGCATCCACAGACCGGCGTGCAGGGCGTCCAGGCCACGCACGTTCTGTAGATAGAGCGTGGACAGGAAGAGGAAGCCGCCCAGTGCGGCGAACGCGCTGATGGCGATCACCGTGGCCCCGCTGAACGGGGCCGAGCGGAAGAAGCGCAGATCGATCAGCGGCTCGGCGCGGCGCGGCTCGTAGCGCAGCAGGATCAGCAGGGCGGCGACGGCGACGGCCGCGAAGGGCAGGGCGGTGGCGATCCCGGCGTTGGGCGCCTCGATGATCGCGTAGGTCAGCGAGCCGAACAGCAGGATGATCAGGACCTGGCCGACCGGGTCGAAGCGCCGGGGCTTGGGGGCGCGGGACTCGGGTACGAACCGCAGGGTCAGCAGCAGGGCGGTGAGCCCGACCGGCAGATTGACCCAGAAGATCGCCCGCCAGTCCACGGCCTCCACGAGCACTCCGCCGACGAGCGGTCCCGCGGCCATCGAGATGCCGACGACCGCGCCCCACGCGCCGATCGCGCGGGCCCGCTCGCGGGGGTCGGTGAAGGTGTTGGTGATGATCGACATGGCGACCGGGTTGAGCATGGAGCCGCCGACGGCCTGGATCATGCGGAAGGCGACGAGCGTCTCCAGATTGGGTGCCACCGAGCACAGTGCCGAGCCGGTGGTGAAGATGACCAGCCCCGCGATGAAGACCCGCTTGCGCCCGATCCGGTCGGCCGTGGAGCCGGCCAGCATCAGCAGCGAGGCGAGGACGAGCGTGTACGCGTCGATCGTCCACTGGAGACCTGACGTGCTGGCTCGCAGGTCGCGCTGCATGGAGGGCAGGGCGACATTCAGTGCGGTGTTGTCCAGGCTCACGATCAGCAGGCTCATACAGCAGATCGCGAGCACCAGCATGCGTCGGCGGGGGCTCAGCTCGGGCATGACATACATCCTACGCCCACTTCGATAGTGCGGCTAACTAATGAATGGGGCATGTATCGCCCTCCCGGCACGGGCCCGCTCCCGCGGCACGGCACAATGGAGGAATGTCCACGCCCGTCACGCCCACGCGGCAGCCGCTGCGGATCGGTCCGCACACCGTCCAGCCGCCCGTTGTCCTGGCCCCCATGGCCGGGATCACCAACGCGCCCTTCCGTACCCTCTGTCGAGAGTTCAGCGGTGGTAAGGGCCTGTTCGTGAGCGAGATGATCACGACCCGGGCGCTGGTCGAACGCAACGAGAAGACGATGCAGCTGGTCCACTTCGACGCGACCGAGAAGCCGCGCTCGATCCAGCTGTACGGCGTGGACCCGGCGACCGTCGGCAAGGCCGTCCGCATGATCGCGGAGGAGGGCCTCGCCGACCACATCGACCTCAACTTCGGCTGCCCCGTGCCCAAGGTGACCCGCAAGGGCGGCGGCTCGGCGCTCCCCTTCAAGCGTCCGCTGCTGCGCGCCATCCTGCGCGAGGCGGTCACCGGCGCCGGTGACCTGCCCGTCACCATGAAGATGCGCAAGGGCATCGACGACGACCACATCACCTACCTCGACGCCGGCCGGATCGCCGTCGAGGAGGGCGTCACCGCCATCGCGCTGCACGGCCGCACCGCCGCCCAGCACTACGGCGGCACCGCCGACTGGGACGCCATCGCTCGCCTCAAGGAGCACGTCCCGGAGATCCCCGTCCTCGGCAACGGCGACATCTGGTCGGCCGAGGACGCGCTGCGCATGGTCCGCGAGACCGGCTGCGACGGCGTGGTCGTCGGCCGCGGCTGCCTCGGCCGGCCGTGGCTCTTCGCCGACCTGGTCGCCGCCTTCGAGGGGCGTACGCGGGACATCGCCCGTCCCTCCCTGCACGAGGTCGCGGCCGTCATGGTCCGCCACGCCACGCTGCTCGGCGAGTGGATCGGCGACGAGGCGCGCGGAGTCATCGACTTCCGCAAGCACGTCGCCTGGTACCTGAAGGGCTTCGCGGTCGGCTCGGAGATGCGGAAGCGCCTCGCCATCACGTCCTCGCTCGCGGAACTGCGCGCGGGACTGGACGAGTTGGACCTCGACCAGCCCTGGCCGACCGGTGCCGACGGCCCGCGCGGCCGTACGTCGGGCAACAACCGGGTCGTCCTGCCGGACGGCTGGCTGAAGGACCCGTACGACTGCGCGGGCGTCGGCGAGGAAGCCGAACTGGACACCTCCGGAGGCTGACCGGCCCCCGGGCGCTCAGCCCTTGCTGGGATGCGGAGTGGAGCCGTACGCCGTCAGGAAGCGGTCGCGGAAGGCGCTCATCTTCCAGACCGGGGTCTTCGGCCCCGGCTGGAGGCCGTCCGCCCAGCCCCAGTCCGAGATCTTCTCCAGCACCTTCGGGTCCTTGGCGACCACCGAAACCGGCACGTCCCGGCTGGCGTTCGGGCCGGTCACCTTGGCCAGCGGCTGGTGGTCGCCGAGGAAGACGAGCACGGTGTCGTCGGTGCCGTAGCGCTCCAGCCACTGGGTGAGGCTGTTCACCGAGTACTGGATCGACTTGCCGTACTCCTCCTTGGAGCGTTCCGCGTCGGTCGCCACCTCGGACGCCCGGTAGCCCTGCTTCTCGATGCCCTTGAAGAGCGAGCCGTCGCCGAGGTCGTCCCAGTCGACCATCTTCGGCAGCGGCGCCCACGGCTGGTGGCTGGAGGTCAGGATGATCTCCGACATCAGCGGCTTGTCGCGCTTCTGGCCGTGCACCCGCTGCTCGAACTGCTCCAGCGTGTACTGGTCCGGCATGGTCGACCAGCTGAACTTCGGCCCCTTGTAGCCCAGTTCGGAGGAGTCGTAGACGTTGTCCAGGCCGAAGAACCTCTGCTCCGGCCAGCCCTTCTGCACACCCGGCATCACACCGACCGTGTCCCAGGCGCCGGTCTTCTGGAACATCTTGGTCAGGGTGAGACGGTCGCCGGCGGTCACGGTCCGGTAGCGGGCCTGGTTGTCGATCCACAGCCCGGACAGGAACGTGGAGTGGCCGAGCCAGCTGCTGCCGCCGAACGTCGCCGACGTCAGCCAGCCGCTCTTCGCCTTGAACCCGGCCGCGTCCAGCGCCTTGGTCCGCGCGTCCAGCGTCCCCGTCACCCCGGGTGCGGTCACCGGGTCCTCGATCGCGGTCCGGCCGTAGCTCTCGATGAACGCGAACACGACGTCCTTGCCGCGCAGGTCCGGGACCAGCTGATCACCCGGCGTCGCCCCGAAGGTGTCCGCCTTCGCGTCCTTCGCGAACGCCGCCTCGTCCTTCAGCGTCCACCGCACCATGTGCGCCTTCGACTGCAACACCTCGGTGGCCCGGTCGGCGGCCAACGGCACCCCGCCGAGCTGCAACCCGAGGGTGGAGCAGGTGATCCAGACCGTGCCGGCGACGAGTGTGCCCCGGGTCGCGACCGACCTGTGCCGCTCCAGCAGCCGGCTCAGCCGGACCACCGCGAGGGCCGTCCCGGCGATCAGCGCGACCGGCAGCAGCAGCGCGGCGATCGTGGCGATCGTGGTGGTCGTCCGCCCGAACGCGTCGACCATGTACGACTGCGCGTCGTCCAGCAGCCCCCAGTCCAGCACCGGGTTGAAGCCACGCCCCAGATACTCCCCGAACCCGATGTCCAGCAGGTTCAGCACGGTCAGCACCCCGAGCGCGCCCCCGGCCACCGCCGCCACCACGGTCCGCCACCGTCCGCGCAGCGCGAGCAGCACCACGGCCCCGATGACCGCCTCGGCGGGCAGCCGCACAAACCGCGAAGGCCGGACGTCCGTCAGCACGTTGGGCAGCATCAGCGACACGAACACGAACAGCGCGGCGCCCCCGGTGGCAACCCGCCCGGACACCCGCACAGCAGCGGGATGCCGGGCGGCCCAGGCCGTCAGAACCCTCCGTGGGGACTCCGCAGACCGACGCAAGTGCGTGAAGACGGCCACCAGGGGTTCCTTCCGTACGAAACTCAGCAACACAGTCCCGTACGGCCCCGCCCCGGACCCTGTTCACCCCGGTAAGCCAGGGATGAGCAAACACCGGGCAATCCCATGACCAACCCCCACAGCAACGCAGGTCAGCAGGGGCGCGGGGAACTGTGCGACAAGCCACCACGCACCCGCACCCCGCCCGCGGCGCTACGCTCCCCCCACCGCCGTCAGCAAAGCCAGCGGCGCAGCCGCAGCCCGCGACTCCCGCTCACACGCGTGCGGATAAGGCACCGGCGCCACAGCAGCCCCCCTCCCGTACCCCGCCAGAACCTCCGGCAGCCGATGCCCGGACGCGGACGCCGCCGACACCACCGCCAGCGCGAGCGCCCGCGCCTCGTCGTGCAACCCGTACCGCGCCAGCCCCAACGTGATCAACGCGTTGTCGTGCGGCCACACCGACCCCCGGTGATACGACAACGGGTGATACGCCCGCTGCCCCGCGGCCAGCGTCCGCACCCCCCACCCCGAGAAGAAGTCGGGCTCCAGCAGCCGCCGCCCCACGACCTCCCCGTACTCCTTGTCCAGCAGCCCCGACCACAGCAGATGCCCGGCGTCCGAGGCCAGCGCGTCCACCGGCCGCCCCTCGCCGTCCAGGGCGAGCGCGGGGAACGCCCGGTCCGGCATCCAGAAGTCCCGCTGGAAGCGGTCCCGCAGATCACCGGCCGCCTGTTCGAGCAGCGCCGCGTACACCTCGTCGCCCCACACCGTGCGCGCCAGCCACGCCGTGCGCCGCAGGGCGTCGTACGCGTACCCCTGCGCGCCCGCCGCCATCACCGGCCCGCTCGGCCGGCTGCCGTCGGCGCAGCAGATGGCGCCGGGGGAGTCCTTCCAGTTCTGGTTGGCGAGCCCGCCCTGGTCGGCGCGGTAGACGAGGTAGCCGCGCGAGGTCAGCCCGCCGTGGTCCAGCATCCAGCCGACGGCCGCGCGGGCGTGTGGTTCGAGACGCCGGGCCATGGCGCTGTCGCCGGTCTGCTCGACGTACGCCCCGAGCAGCACGAGGAACAGCGGGGTCGCGTCCACCGACCCGTAGTACCGCCCGTACGGCACCTGCCCGAAGTGCGCCAGCTCGCCGTGCCGTACCTCGTGCACGATCTTCCCGGGCTGCGCGACCGCGCTCGCCGCCGTCTCCGTCGCCTGGGTCGCGGCGAGCGCCGGGAGGGTGGCGGCGGCCAGCCGCGGCCGGTACGGGAGGGCGAACAGGGAGGTCAGCAGGGCGTCCCGGCCCAGCAGCGCGAGGAACCAGGGCGCCCCGGCGGCCGGTACCCGCAGCTCCTCGCCGTCCGGACCGGTCGCCGGCACATGCAGTACGGCCAGGTCGGCGAGGCCCCGCGCACAGGCCGCCGCCAGCTCGGGCCACTCGGTCGGGAAGGCCACGGAGTCCATGAACTCGGCCTCGCGGGCGAGGATCTGGTCGGCGACCGTGCGCGGGGTGGCCGGCACCCGCAGGGTCCGTTTCTCGCCGTGTGGGCGGGCCATCACGCGGGTGACCAGTTCGGCCGTGCCGTGCGGCTCCAGTTCGAGCGTCCAGACCAGGCGGCGGGCGCCGGTGCCGGTCTCCTCCACCGCGTCGGGGGCGGGCGAGGAGGTCACGGTGGTGGACGAGAGCCAGTCGCCGCGGCGGTAGGTGAACTCGACGCCGTCGTCGAGGACATGGCGGCGGCGGGTGACGCCGATCCTGGCGTAGGTGCGGTGGTCGGCCCGTAACTCGAACTGGTCGGTGAAGTCGGCGTCGACCGTGAGCGCGATCCGGACCGTGGCCGGCTCCTGGCGGTTGCTGGTCACGCTCAGCGACTCCACGAACGAGCTGTCGCCGACGGCCTGTTCACGGAAGAGGGTGTACGCGGGCGGCTCCTGGCGGCCGCCGCGCGGCACGAGCACACACCGCGCGGTGTCGGCGTCCGTCACCGGCGCGAGCGTCTCGGGCACGGCCCCGTCGACCGTGAGCTGCCAGCGGCTCAGATGCCGGGCGTCGCGCACGAACAGCCCCTCGGGGGAGCCGCCGTGGCGCACCCCGCTGATGTCCCCGCTGTCGTCGACGGCGGCGAACGTCCCTGCGTACACGAGCAGATGATGCCGGTCCGTCATCCCCGGTCCCCTCCCATGGCTGCGGTGATGCCCTCGGCCGTCCCCATGGCGGCCAGCAGGTCGAGTGTGAGCGCGGCGGTCCAGCCGAAGCCGGTCGCGCCGCAGGCCTCGCCGGTGTACGGGTCGACGTACTCGGCGAAGCCGGAGGACCGCGCGGTGTCCACGAGCGCGGTCCGCAGCGAGTCCGCCAGGTCCCGCTCGCCGTGGGTGCGCAGCCCGCGCTCCACCAGCCAGCCGGTGTTGAACCAGGCGGGTCCGCGCCAGTATCGGTGCGGGTCGAAGGCCTCGCCGAGCAGGTCGTAGCTCGGTACGAGCCGGGTGGTGGCGCCCAGACCGAAGTGCGGGCCGGTCAGCGTGGCCACCAGGGCGGCGGCCACCTCGCGCGGCAGGGTCGGCAGCAGCAGCGGAACGAGCCCGGAGACCCCGCGCTCGGGGATCAGGCCGCCGCCGCGCACGTCCCGGCAGAAGAACATCCCGGCCGCCGGGTCCCACAGCCGCTCGATCAGCGTCCCGGTGAGCCGCTCGGCACGCGCGTGCCGGGCGGTCCCGCTGGCGCCGAGCTCGTGCGCGATCCGCGCGAGGGCGTGCTCGGAGGCGATGAGCAGCGCGTTGAAGGAGGGATCCTCGACGGCGAAGCCACCGGCCCCGGCGGTCCCGTCCGCGTACCCGCCGGAACCCCCCGACCCCCCGGCCCCGTCCGCGTACCCCCCGTCCCGGTAGTCCGTCGCCAGCCGCACGTACCGCCCGTAGTCGAGATCCGTCGGGCGGTCCTCGGGTGCCCCGTGGGCGAGGTCGGCGCGGCGGAAGGAGCGGGCCGGGGCCGGGGTGACCCGGGCGAGCGGGGCGTCCCAGGCGGGGCTGTTGTCCATACCCTGTTCCCACGGGTGCACCACGGACGCGAGGCCGCCCCCGCCGAGATCGCGGCGGTGCAGCAGATAGCGGTGCCAGGCGGCCAGCTTGGGGTACATCCCGGCAAGGAAGCCCCGGGCGCGGGAGAGGCCCGGGTCGGCGCGGTGCACGAGCCAGACCGCCAGCGCGTGCACCGGTGGCTGCACGATCCCGGACGTCTGTACGGTTCCCGGAGCCCCCGCGGAGCGTCCCGCGGTCGAGGAGCGCCAGAAGTCGGGGCTGGGGAAGTAGGCGTCGAGCGGCACGGAGGGGTTGAAGACGATGTGCGGGATCCGGCCGTCGCCCCACTGGGCGGCGAGCAGCGTCTCCAGCTCGGTCTGCGCCCGTAACGGCGAGAGGTGCCGCTGCCCGATCGCGACGAACGCGGAGTCCCACGACCACTGGTGCGGATACAGCCCACGCGAGGGCACCGTCGACGTACCGGTCCAGTTGCCCTCCAGCACGCGCGCGGCCCCGGCCCACGCCGCACCGGGCTCCCGGGGATCGTATGCAATCGCTCGCTGTGCAGGTCGCGCTGTGAGTTGGGCTGTGCGATCCACTCGGGGCTCCCCGAAAGACGTTCGGCCTGACCGGGTTCGGTCGCGGCTACCTTAGGGTTACGTCTACTTAACACGCAAAACTCAATATGTAATGCAGAGTTGAGAAACACAAGGGGGTGCGCATGTCCGGACGGAACGGGACTCAGGCGAGCGCCGGTGAGCTGCTCGAACTCGTGCGCAGCGGGCGGGCCACCACGCGTGGCGCGCTGCAACAGGTCACCGGTCTGTCCCGGGCCACCGTCGGACAGCGCCTGGACCGCCTCTTCCGCGCGGGCTGGCTGCGCGAGGGCGCCGGCGGCCCGGTCGACTCCCCGCTCGGCGGCCGTCCCTCGATCACCCTGGAGTTCGACGACGCCCACGCGGTCGTCCTCGCCGCCGACCTCGACACCCGGCACGCGCGTGCCGCCCTGCTCACCCTGACCGGCGAGATCCTCGCCGAGTCCGGCGGCACGCTGGTCGTGGAGGACGGCCCGGAGGCGGTCCTCGGCGCGCTCGGCGGCTGGTTCGCCGATCTGCTGCGCAAGGCGGACCGCCGGGTCGAGGAGGTCTGCGGCATCGGCCTGGCGGTCCCGGGCCCGGTCGACACCACCACCGGCCGGGTCGTGCAGCCCCCGATCATGCCCGGCTGGGACGGTTACGACATACGGGGCCGTCTCGCCCGCTCCTTCGCCGACCACACCGGCTCCGCCGCGCCCGTGCCGGTGCTCGTCGACAACGACGCCAACCTGATGGCGTACGGCGAACAGCGCACCGCGCACCCCGACTGCTCGGCCTTCGTCCTGGTCAAGGTCTCCACCGGCATCGGCGCCGGGGTCGTCGTCGACGGCTCCCTCTTCCGGGGCATCGACGGCGGCGCGGGCGACCTCGGCCACATCCGGGTCCCCGAGGGGGCGAAGGCGCTGTGCCGGTGCGGTTCCTACGGCTGTCTCGCCGCGGTCGCCAGTGGTGGCGCCGTGGCCCGCAGGCTGGCCGAGTCCGGTGTGCCCGCGGCCTCCGGCTCGGACGTGCGGGAGCTGCTGGCGGCCGGGCATCCGGAGGCGGCGGCGCTGGCCCGGGAGGCCGGGCGCAGTGTGGGGGAGGTGCTGGCGACGGTCGTGACGCTGCTCAACCCGGGTGTGCTGATGATCGCGGGGGACCTGGCGGGGACGCCGTTCCTCACCGGCGTACGGGAGCTGCTCTACCAGCGGGCGCTGCCGCGCTCCACCGCTCATCTGGAGGTGGTGACCTCGCGCCTGGAGGAGCGGGCGGGGCTGGTGGGGGCCGGGGCGATGGTGGTGGAGCACCTGTACGCGCCGGAGCGGGTGGAGGAGCGGCTGCGGGCGCTTGGTGTGTGAACGGGAGGTTTCGTCCGCCGGACGCCGGTCCGCATGGTGAAATCCCGTCGCCTGTGGCAGCGTGATTCTCGCCACCCTTGATAAGGGTTGCGCTCAGATGAGCGGATCTTGGGCGACTGCACTTCTCCAAGGGGTGGCACTCAGTGCCACCCCTTGATCGTTCATCGATCGAAATCAGACGTGCCGAGAGGCGCTCATGTGAGCAGTAATCACGGTGTGTGGCAGATGTTGCCTTCAAGAAGTGAACACATGCTCCGGTGCTCCCTTGCCAAGCCTTGACTTTCGATCCGGTGGCGGACGCGTGGTTACAGGCTTATGACGCACAAGTGGACGTACCCAGGCGCCTTGGATCTGGGTATGTTCCTGGCCGTCAGGGCAGCCACCGAGTCCTCTAGGAGTTGGGACCCGTGTCGGAAAACAACAAGTTCGTTTACGACTTCACCGAGGGCAACAAGGACCTCAAGGACCTTCTCGGTGGAAAAGGTGCCAACCTCGCCGAGATGACCAATCTGGGCCTCCCGGTGCCTCCCGGCTTCACCATCACCACCGAAGCCTGCAAGGTCTACCTCGACAGCGGCACCGAGCCGGCGGCACTGCGTGACGAGGTGAGTGCGCACCTCGACGCGCTGGAACAGCGCATGGGCAAGAAGCTCGGCCAGGCCGACGACCCGCTCCTCGTCTCGGTCCGCTCCGGCGCGAAGTTCTCCATGCCCGGGATGATGGACACCGTCCTCAACATCGGTCTCTCCGACAAGTCGGTGCAGGGCCTCGCCAAGCAGGCCGGCAACGAGCGGTTCGCCTGGGACTCCTACCGCCGCCTCATCCAGATGTTCGGCAAGACCGTCCTCGGCGTCGACGGAGACCTCTTCGAGGAGGCCCTCGACAAGGCCAAGGACACCAAGAAGGTCGCGGTCGACACCGAACTGGACGCCCCGGACCTCAAGAAGCTCGTCACCGCCTTCAAGAAGATCGTCAAGAAGGAGGCGGGTCGGGACTTCCCGCAGGACCCGCGCGAGCAGATGGACCTCGCCATCCACGCGGTCTTCGACTCCTGGAACACCGACCGCGCCAAGCTCTACCGCCGCCAGGAGCGCATCCCCGGCGACCTCGGCACGGCCGTCAACATCTGCTCGATGGTCTTCGGCAACCTCGGCCCCGACTCCGGCACCGGCGTCGCCTTCACCCGCGACCCCGCCTCCGGCCACCAGGGCGTCTACGGCGACTACCTCCAGGACGCCCAGGGCGAGGACGTCGTCGCGGGCATCCGCAACACGGTCCCGCTGGCCGAGCTGGAGAAGATCGACAAGAAGTCGTACGGCCGGCTGATGCAGATCATGGAGACGCTGGAGAACCACTACAAGGACCTCTGCGACATCGAGTTCACCATCGAGCGCGGCCACCTGTGGATGCTCCAGACCCGCGTCGGCAAGCGCACCGCCGGTGCCGCCTTCCGGATCGCGACCCAGCTCGTCGACCAGGGCCTCATCGACGAGGCCGAGGCCCTCCAGCGGGTCACGGGCGCCCAGCTCGCCCAGCTGATGTTCCCGCGCTTCGACGACGAGGCGAAGGTCGAGCAGGTCGGCCGGGGCATCGCCGCCTCGCCCGGCGCGGCCGTCGGCAAGGCCGTCTTCGACTCCTACACCGCCGTGAAGTGGTCCCGTTCCGGCGAGAAGGTCATCCTGATCCGCCGCGAGACCAACCCCGACGACCTCGACGGCATGATCGCCGCCGAGGGCATCCTGACCTCCCGCGGCGGCAAGACCTCCCACGCGGCCGTCGTCGCGCGCGGCATGGGCAAGACCTGTGTCTGCGGCGCCGAGGAGCTGGAGGTCGACACCAAGCGCCGCCGGATGACCGTCCCGGGCGGACACGTCGTCGAGGAGGGCGACCTGATCTCCATCGACGGCTCCTCGGGCAAGGTGTACCTCGGCGAGGTACCCGTCGTCCCGTCGCCGGTCGTGGAGTACTTCGAGGGCCGGATGCACGCGGGCGCCGACGACGCCGACGAACTCGTCGAGGCCGTGCACCGCATCATGGCGTTCGCGGACCGCAAGCGCCGGCTGCGCGTACGGGCCAACGCGGACAACGCCGAGGACGCGCTGCGCGCCCGCCGCTTCGGCGCCCAGGGCATCGGCCTGTGCCGTACCGAGCACATGTTCCTCGGCGACCGGCGCGAGCTGGTCGAGCGGCTGATCCTCGCCGACACCGAGACCGAGCGCGAGGAGTCCCTGAAGGAGCTGCTCCCGCTCCAGAAGCAGGACTTCGTGGAGCTCTTCGAGGCGATGGACGGCCTGCCCGTCACCATCCGCCTCCTCGACCCGCCGCTGCACGAGTTCCTCCCCGACATCACCGAACTGTCGGTCCGTGTGGCGCTCGCCGAGTCCCGCCAGGAGCCGCACGAGAACGAACTGCGGCTGCTCCAGGCCGTCCACCGGCTGCACGAGCAGAACCCGATGCTCGGTCTGCGCGGGGTCCGCCTGGGCCTGGTCATCCCCGGCCTGTTCACCATGCAGGTACGGGCCATCGCCGAGGCCGCGGCGGCGCGCAAGGCCGCGAAGGGCGACCCGCGCGCGGAGATCATGATCCCGCTCGTCGGCACGGTCCAGGAGCTGGAGATCGTCCGCGACGAGGCCGACCAGGTCGTCGCCGAGGTCGAGGCGGCGACCGGCACCGAGCTGAAGCTGGCCATCGGCACGATGATCGAGCTGCCGCGCGCCGCGCTGACCGCCGGGCAGATCGCCGAGGCGGCCGAGTTCTTCTCCTTCGGCACGAACGACCTCACCCAAACCGTGTGGGGCTTCAGCCGGGACGACGTGGAGGCCTCGTTCTTCACCGCGTACCTGGAGAAGGGCATCTTCGGGGTGTCGCCCTTCGAGACGATCGACCGGGACGGCGTCGGCTCGCTGGTCGAGCTGGCGGCGAAGGCGGGGCGCGCGACTCGTCCCGACCTGAAGCTCGGGGTCTGTGGTGAGCACGGGGGTGATCCGGAGTCCGTGCACTTCTTCCACGAGGTGGGGCTGGATTACGTGTCCTGTTCGCCGTTCCGGATTCCGGTGGCTCGGTTGGAGGCGGGGCGGGCTGCGTCCAGCTCTGCGGGGAGTGATCATCGGTAGCGGTGCGTTGTCGGGTGCGGGGTGCGTTGTGGCTTGTCGCGCCCACGCGGCGTAGCCGTACATCGGATACAGCCCCGCGCCCCTTGACGGCGTTGCACTGAGCGGCGTGTCCGGCTGAGCGGCGTGTCCGCATGAGCGGCGTGTCCAGCTCGCCGGCATGGCCTGTTGACTCCGGGATCGCCGTGCCCTGACCCTCGCCGATGCGGTCGGTTCCGGAAACGAGGAGGGCGGCACCCTGTGCGGGGTGCCGCCCTCTTCCCTGTGGGGTGGGGGGAGCACCGGGGTACGGTGGCGGTACCGAGCGCACTTCGTACGCCGTCAGCCGTTTCGGCGTCGCCCTCGGGGAACGGCAATGCCGGAGGCCATCGCGTCCGGTCGGAAATGAGCCGCCCCACATGAGCCTGTTGAGTCTCGGAGTCCTCGCCTCCTCCCGCAAGGAGAACGAGTTCCGCCTGCCGCTGCACCCCGCCCACCTCGCCCGGATCGCCCCGGACATACGGGAGAGAATCTTCCTCGAACAGGGCTACGGCCGACGGTTCGGCGTCGCCGACGACGCGCTGCGACCACTCGTGGCCGGGCTGCGCTCCCGCGAGCAGCTGCTCGCCGAGAGCGACATCCTGGTGCTGCCCAAGCCGACGCACGACGACATCGCCGAGATGCGCGAGGGCCAGGTGCTGTGGGGCTGGCCGCACTGTGTGCAGGACGAGAAGGCGACGCAGCTCGGCATCGACCGACGGCTGACCTTCATCGCCTGGGAAGCCATGAACCACTGGACGTCCACGGGCGCCTTCAGTGTCCATGTGTTCCACAAGAACAACGAACTCGCCGGCTACTGCTCGGTGTTGCACGCCCTCCAGCTCGGCGGCCTGACCGGCAGTTACGGGCGGCGCCTGCGCGCGGCGGTGATCAGCTTCGGCGCCACCGCACGTGGAGCGGTCACCGGCCTGGGCGCCATGGGGGTCTCCGACGTCACCGTGCTCACCCAGCGCGCCGCGGCGGCGGTGGCGTCACCGATGCCGTCGGTCGTGATGGGCCACTTCGAGGGCGAGGAGGACGATCCGTCGCGTCTGCGGGCCGTCACCGCCGCCGGTTCCGAGCCGCTGGCGGAGTATCTGGCCGGGTTCGACGTCATCGTCAACTGCGTGCTCCAGGACACCGACGCCCCGCTCATGTTCGTCACCGGCGAGGAACTGTCCCTGTTCCGGCCGGGCACCTTCTTCGTCGACGTCTCCTGCGACGAGGCCATGGGCTTCGCCTGGGCCCGCCCGACCACCTTCGGCGAGCCGATGCACGAGGTGGGCGACGGCTGCCACTACTACGGGGTGGACCACAGCCCGTCCCATCTGTGGAACTCCGCCACCTGGGAGATCAGCGAGGCGCTCCTGCCGTACCTGCGCAAGGTGATGCGCGGCCCCGCGGCGTGGGACGCCGACGTCACGGTCCGCAAGGCCATCGAGATCCGCGACGGCGTCGTACAGAACCCCAAGATCCTCTCGTTCCAGCACAGGTCGGGTGTCTACCCGCACCCGGCCGCGGTCCCGGCGGCTCCGCTGAGCCCGGCCGTCTAGTACGCCGGGGCGGGGCACGGGCGGCCCCTCCACCAGTTCGTGGGGGACCGCCCCGTAGCCTCACCGCATGATTCGTACCGCCGCCCCGGCCGACATCCCCGTCATCCACACGCTGATCCGTGAGCTGGCCGAGTACGAGAAGGTGCCGCAGGAGGCGAAGGCGACCCGGGAACAGCTCCACGAGGCCCTCTTCGGGGACCGGCCGGCCGCCTTCGCCCACCTCGCCACGGACGACACCACCGGCGAGCCGGTCGGCCTCGCGCTGTGGTTCCTCAACTTCTCCACCTGGCGCGGGGTCCACGGCATCTACCTGGAGGACCTCTACGTCCGCCCCACCGCGCGGGGCGCCGGCCACGGCAAGGCGCTGCTCACCGAACTCGCCCGCATCTGCGTCGAGCGCGGCTACGAGCGCCTGGAGTGGGCGGTCCTCAACTGGAACAAGCCGTCGATCGCCTTCTACGAGTCCCTCGGCGCCCGCCCGCAGGACGAGTGGACGGTGTACCGGCTGACCGACGGCGCCCTCACGGACCTCGGCACACGCTAGGCCGTCTCCGCGAAGTCCCGCCTGCCGGTAACCCGCCGGCCCCGGTCAGTCACGGCATGTACATGACTTATCTACTCTCCTCCTCTAGGGTCCGACACCGCACGACCCCGTCGCCGACCGGTGGCGGGGCCGGTCACGGCACCTCTTGGAGTGAGAGTGGAACGTCGTAACCTCCTGCGTGCGGCCGTTCTCGGCGGCTCGGTGGCCGCCCTGGGCGGCAGCCTGTGGCGCGGCGCCGCCTACGCGGCGCCGGCCCAGCCCGGTGCGGGCCCCTACGGGGCGCTCGGCTCACCGAACGCCAACGGGATCCGGCTGCCCAGCGGCTTCACCAGCCGGATCATCGCCCGTTCCGGCCAGACGGTCCCCGGCACCTCGTACACCTGGCACAACGCCCCCGACGGCGGCGCGTGTTACGTCGACGACGGGGGCGGCTGGATCTACGTGTCCAACTCGGAGATCAACCCCTCCGGCGGAGCGAGCGCGGTGAAGTTCTCCGCCGCCGGCACGGTGACGGCGGCCTACCGCATCCTCTCCGGCACCCGGACCAACTGCGCCGGTGGCAGGACCCCGTGGAACACCTGGCTGTCCTGCGAGGAGGTGTCGCTCGGGTACGTCTACGAGACCGACCCGTGGGGCGTGAACGCGGCCGTCCGGCGCGACGCGATGGGCCGGTTCAAGCACGAGGCCGCCGCCGCCGACCCGGTGCGCCAGGTCGTCTACCTCACCGAGGACGAGACCAACGGCCGCTTCTACCGCTTTGTGCCCACGACATGGGGCGACCTGTCCTCCGGCACCCTCCAGGTGATGGTCGCGGGCACCGCCACCTCCGGCTCTTTCACCTGGGCCAACATCCCCGACCCGGACGGCTCGCCGACCACGACCCGCACCCAGGTGTCGGGCTCGAAGTCCTTCAACGGCGGCGAGGGCTGCCACTACGCCGACAACACGGTCTGGTTCACCACCAAGGGCGACAACCGCGTCTGGCAGCTCAACCTGACCAACAACACCTACGAGCTTGCCTACGACGACTCCCTCGTCACCTCCGGCACGGCGCCCCTCACCGGCGTCGACAACATCACCGGATCCGCCTCCGGCGATCTCTTCGTCGCGGAGGACGGCGGCAACATGGAGATCTGCGTGATCACCCCGAACGACGTGATCGCGCCGTTCCTGCGGATCGACGGCCAGTCCGGATCGGAGATCACCGGACCGGCGTTCTCGCCCGACGGCCGCCGGCTGTACTTCTCCAGCCAGCGCGGGACCAGCGGCAGTTCCTCCGGCGGGATCACCTACGAGGTGACGGGACCCTTCCGCTCTTAGAGGCGGAGCCGAGGGGCGGGGGGACCCGGCGGAGCCGCGCCGACTGTCGAATTCCTGTCGAGTTCGCACAGTCGGTCGAGTTCACGGAAGCCATCGAGTTATATCGGCTTCAACGAGTCCCACCGTCCTTCACACCCCCCTCCACGGAGGCTCGACCCATGACGCGGAACCTGCCCCACCCGTCCCGCCGCACCGTCCTGGCCGGCAGCGCGCTGGCCGCCCTCGCGGCAACCACCGCCGCCGGCACGGCAGAAGCCGGCACCCGGCCCGGCTGGCCCACGGAGTTCCCCCTCCCCGACGGCTGGCTCCCCGAGGGCATCGCCATCGGCAGCAAGCCCTACGCCTACCTGGGCTCCCGGGCCAACGGCGCCGTCTACCGCACCGACCTGCGCACCGGCGAGGGCGGCGTCCTCTTCCTCGGCGCGACCGGCACGGCCTCCATCGGCCTGAAGCTGGACGACGACGGCCTGCTCCATCTCGCCGGAGGCGGGGGCGGCACGGCGAGACTGGTCGACTCGCGCACCGGCCGCCTGGTGAAGACGTACCAACTCACCACCGCCACCACGACGTTCATCAACGACGTCGTCCTGACCGGCGGCGGGGCGTGGTTCACCGACTCCCGCAACGCCGTTCTGCACCACGTCCCGCGCGGCCGCCGGGGCGAGGCGCGCGCCCTGCCGCTCACCGGCGACTGGGTCCAGCTCCCCGACGTCAACAACGCGAACGGCATCGTCACGACCCCGGACGGCAAGGGTCTGATCGTCGTCAAGAGCACACCCGGCGAGCTGTACCACGTCTCCACGCGGACCGGCGTCGCCACCCGGATCACCCTCGACGGCGCGGACTCCGTCGTCAACGGTGACGGACTCCTCCGGATCGGCAGCACGCTCTACGTCGTCCAGAACCGGCTCAATCTGATCAGTGTCTGGGACCTCGACCTCAAGCGCGGACGCGCCACACTCCGCCGCACCATCACGGACCCCCGCTTCGACGTCCCCACCACCGCGGCCCGCTTCGGCAACCGCCTGTACCTGGTCAACGCCCGTTTCACGAGCCCGCAGCTCCCGGACACCACCTTCAACGGAGTGGCCGTCCCGCTCTGACGGCCGCGCAACACCGGTCACTTCGACCCCACCGGGCACACGGAGAGCTACCTTCCGGTCACGTCACGTTCGTATCACAGGTCCTTCATACCGCCGCCACATCTTGGGTGGCCCCCTAGTTTCGGACACCTCGAATCCGGAACCCGGAAGGACTCTCCGTGAACCTGCTCCACAAGCGCTGCGCCATCGGCGTCGCCGCGCTGGCCCTGGCCGCCCTGCCGTCGACCGCCCTCGCCCACGACGGCGACCACCCGTTCGCCAACTGCACCGACGCCTACGCCAACGGCTACGCGAACATCGAGAAGGGCGACGAGCACTACGGGCCCGCGCTGGACCGCGACAAGGACGGCGTCGGCTGCGACGCGCCACCGGCGGACTTCAAACCGGCGGACGACGAGGCGTCCGCAGCGCCGGGCACCGACCTCGCGGAGACCGGCGGCAACGACAACACGCCATACCTCGCAGCCGGCGGCGCCCTGATCGTCCTGGCCGGAGGCGCCGCGATGCTCCTCGCCAACCGCCGAAACCACCCCACCGACTGACCCCGGCAACGACGTCGGGTACGCCTCCGGCGGGGCGCTGCACAACCCGGCGCGACGGGGTGCCGCCGCGCCCACCCGTGCCGCCCCAGCGGCACAACTGCCCGCGGCTACGCGGGGAGGGCTTCTGCTTTTAGGGGCGCGGGGAACTGCGCGACCAGCCCCCACCGGCCCGCGGCCGAACAGCGACCTCTTCAGGGGCGCGGGGAACTGCGCGAAAGCTCCCCACCGGGCCGCGGCCGGGCAACGGGCTTTTCAGGGGCGCGGGGAACTGCGCGGACGCCCCCACCGGGCCGTGCGTCGGCCGGTTACGTGGTTCGTACGGTGTACACCCGTACCGCCACCCCGGGCTCGTCCAGGCAACTGCCCGTTTCCAGGTCGAAGCGTTGTTTCAGGAGGGGGGACGCGACGAAGGGGCGCCCCTCATACGTGCCGGTCAGCCCGCGTGACAGCACCGCCGCCCCACCGAACGGATCCCGGTTGTCGATCCCGTACAGCCGACCGGACCGGTCGAGGAACAGGGCGACCTGCCGGCCGCCGGGCAGCAGCGCGGCCACCCCCCGCCCGGGCAGCAGCACACCGAGGTCGCAGACCGTGACCCAGTCCTCGGCCAGGCGGACCTGCACCTTCAGGTCGGTCGTCTCGGGGGCGATGGTCATCGCTGGGCGCTTCCTTCCAGGACGTCTTCGGCGGGCCGCAGGCCGATGGTCAGCAGCGGCAGGTCGGGCTTGATCTGGTCGCGTTCGGCGACGAAGCCGACGACCGGGTCGGGAGTGTCGGGCGCGTTCACGAAGGACACGAAACGGGCCAGCTTCTCGGGGTCGTTGATGGTCTCCGCCCACTCGTCCCGGTAGTGGGACACGTGGTCGGCCATCAACCGCTCCAGCTCCTCGCAGATCCCCAGCGAGTCCTCCACCACCACGTCCCGCACATGGTCGAGCCCGCCGGGAATCCGCTCCCGCCACGTCGATGTCCGCTCCAGCCGGTCCGCCGTACGGATGTAGAACATCAGGAACCGGTCGATCAGACGCACCAGTTCGGCGTCGGACAGATCCTGCGCGAGCAGGTCCGCGTGGCGCGGCGTGGCACCCCCGTTCCCGCCGACATAAAGGTTCCAGCCGCCGGACGTGGCGATCACCCCGAAGTCCTTCGACTGCGCCTCCGCGCACTCGCGCGCGCACCCCGAGACCGCCGACTTGAGCTTGTGCGGCGACCGCAGCCCCCGGTAGCGCAGCTCCAGGTCGATCGCCATCCGGACCGAGTCCTGGACGCCGTACCGGCACCAGGTCTGCCCGACGCAGGACTTCACGGTCCGCAGCGCCTTCCCGTACGCGTGCCCCGACTCGAATCCCGCGTCCACCAAGCGGGTCCAGATCAGCGGGAGTTGCTCCACCCGCGCACCGAACAGGTCGATCCGCTGGCCGCCGGTGATCTTTGTGTAGAGGCCGAAGTCGCGGGCGATCTCCCCGATCACGATGAGCTTCTCCGGGCTGATCTCACCGCCGGGGATCCGGGGCACCACGGAGTACGAGCCGTTGCGCTGGAGGTTGGCGAGGAAGTGGTCGTTGCTGTCCTGGAGCGCCGCCTGCTCGCCCTCCAGGACATACCCGCTCGCGCCGATCGTGGGCGCGAGGGACGCGATGATCGACCCCACCGCCGGCTTGCAGACCTCGCAGCCCTCACCGCCCCGGGCGCCCTCACGGCCGTAGCGGTCGAGCAGATCCCGGTGGGTGGTGACGCGCAGGGCGAGGACGATCTCGTACAGCTCCTCGCGGGTCTGGGCGAAGCAGCCGCACAGGCCCTTGTCGACCTCGACGCCGGACGCCTCCAGCTCGGCCGTCACCAGCTGGCCGAGCACCTTGACGCAACTGCCGCACGTCGTACCGGCCTTGGTGCACTTCTTCACTTCGGGCACGGTGGTGCACCGGTGCTCCGTGACCGCCCCCCGGATGGTGCCCTTGCGGACGTTGTTGCACGAGCAGATGATCGCGTCGTCCGGAAGCGCGGCCGGCCCGAGCTGGACGGACTCCCCGGCGCCGGCCGGCAGCACCAGCGACTCGGGCGAGACCGGCGGCACCGAACCGGTGAACGCCTTCAGCGTGCCGTACGCCTCCGCGTCACCGACCAGGATGCCGCCGAGGAGTGTGCCGTCGCTGCCGATGACGAGCTTCTTGTAAAGCCCCGAGCGGGAGTCGGAGTAGACGACGTCCAGGCAGTCGGGCGCCGTGCCGTGCGCGTCACCGAAGGAGGCGACGTCGACCCCCAGCAGCTTGAGCTTGGTGCTCAGGTCGGCGCCCACGAACGACGCCTCGTCCGCGGCGATCGTCGCCGCCACCGTCTCCGCCTGCTCGTACCCCGGCGCCACCAGCCCGTACACCCGGCCGTCCGCCGCCAGCGCGCACTCGCCGATCGCGAACACGTGCGGGTCGGCGACCGTACGGCACTGTTCGTCGACGCTGACGCCGCCGCGCTCGCCGACCGTCAGACCGCAGTCGCGGGCCAGCTGGTCGCGGGGTCGGACTCCGGCGCTGAACACCACCATGTCGACGGCGAGCTCACTGCCGTCGGAGAGTTTCATCCCGCTCACCGCACCCGCCGCGTCCGTGACGATCTCCTGGGTGCCCGTGCCCGTGTGGACGGTCAGGCCCATTCCCCTGATGGTCCGCAGCAGGGCCGCGCCACCACCGTCGTCCACCTGCACCGGCATCAGCCGCGGCGCGAACTCCACGATGTGCGTGGCCAGTCCGAGCCCCTTCAGCGCGCCGGCCGCCTCAAGTCCGAGCAGCCCGCCGCCCACCACCGCGCCGACCTTCGCCCGCCCGTTCGCGTACGCCTCGATGGCGAGCAGGTCGTCGATCGTGCGGTAGACGAAACAGCCCTCGGCGTCCTTGTTCGGCACCGGCGGGACGAACGGGTAGGAGCCGGTGGCGAGGACCAGCGTGTCGTACGCGAACACCGCCCCGGAACGGGCCGTCACCGTCCGGGCCGCGCGGTCGACGGTCTCCGCCGGGTCGCCGAGGTACAGCTCGATACCGTGCTTCTCGATGAACTCCTCGTCCGTCAGGGAGAGTTCGGTGGCGGACCGGCCCGAGAAGTACGACGTCAGCTGCACCCGGTCGTACGCGGGACGCGTCTCCTCGCAGAGCACGACCACCCGGTGGGTGGCGGTCAGGCCCCGCTCGGCGAGCGCTTCGAGGAACCGCTGGCCGACCATCCCGTGCCCGACGAGCACGATCGTGGGGATGGCCTCCGTGGCCTCCGTGGCCTGCGGGGTGGCGGTCATCAGGAGCCTCCGTCGTTGGTGAGCAGGTGGAGCAGCGGGCCGTCGTCGGGGAGCGGCTCCGCTCCCTCCCAGGCGCGGGCGAGCGCGCCGACGGTGCCGAGTTCGCCGACGAGGACCCCGCCGACCAGCCGGTCCTCGCGGACGACGACCTTGCGGTAGGTGCCGCGGGTGGCGTCGGCGAGCTGCACGACGTCGTCCCCGGGCCGGGGGTCCGGCTCGCCGAACGCGGCCAGGTCGAAGGGCGCCCCGCCGGCCAGGGTGAGGCGGGTCAGGGAGCGGGTGCCGGTGTAGCGGGCCGTCCGGTCGCCGGCGAGCTGCTCGGCGAGGGCGTCGGCCTGGTCGAGCGCCGGGGCCGCGAGTCCGTACAGGGTGCCGTTGTGCTGGGCGCAGTCGCCGATCGCCCGGACGCGCGGATCGGACGTACGGAGTTCGTCGTCGACGATGACCCCCTTGTGCACGGCGAGCCCGGCCTCCTTGGCGAGACCCACACGCGGCTGGACCCCGCAGGCCAGGACCACCAGATCGGCTTCGAGGGCGTAGCCGTCGGCCATCTCGACCGCCCGCACGGCGCCGCCCTCGACGCGCACGTCCCGCACCCGGCACTCGGTGTGCACCTCCACACCCAGGTCGGTCAGATGGCGCCGGACGAGCCCGGAGGCCGCCGGGTCCAGCTGGCGTTCCATGAGCCGCTCGGACTGCTGGGCGAGCACCACCTGCGCACCGCGCACGGCGAGCGCGCGGGCGGCGGACACCCCGAGCAGCCCGCCGCCGATGACGACCGCGCGTGTGCCCGGCCGCAGTGCCTTCGACAGGCCCAGGCAGTCGTCCATCGTGCGGAACGCGTGGACACCCTCCGGCAGTTCGTGGGCGGCGGTGAACAGACCGCGCAGCGGCGGCAGCACCGGGTTGGAGCCGGTGGCCAGGACCAGCGTGTCGTATGCGATCACCGAACCGTCCGCGCAGCCGACGGTCCGCCCGGCGCGGTCGATGCCGGTGACCCGGGCGCGGGTCAGCTCCCCGGCCGCCGGCAGGGCGATCACGTCCGGGTCGTACCGGCCGGCCAGCACCTCGGCGAGCAGCACCCGGTTGTACGGGCGGTGCTCCTCCTCGCCGATGAGCAGCGCGGGTGTGCCGAGCTCACCGAGCCGCCGGGCGAGCCGGACACCCGCCAGGCCGGCGCCGATCACCACCACACGCGTTTTCGAGGTCATGTACCGCAGCGTGCGGGGTGGGTGTTACCCGACCGCATCACGTCTGTTTCCCGTGGGGAACGCTGCCCTCAGCGGGGGCGCGGGCCGGCTGTGAGGGCCCCGCGCTAGGGTCGCGATCATGCCCGACATATCGCTGACCACCCTCGCCGTACTCTGTGTCGCCGCGCTCGCGGCGGGCTGGATCGACGCCGTGGTCGGCGGTGGCGGGCTCCTGCTGCTGCCCGCGCTGCTGCTGGGCCTGCCCGGCTCGACCCCGGCCGCGCACGCGCTCGGCACCAACAAGGCGGTCGCGATCGTCGGCACCACCGGGGCCGCCGTCACCTATGTCCGCAGGGCGCCCGTGGACGTGGGCACCGCCGTACGCATCGGGCTCGCCGCCCTCGCCGGATCGTCGGGCGGGGCGTTCTTCGCGGCCGGGATGAGTACGGAGGTGCTCAAGCCGGTGATCATGGTGGTGCTGCTGGCCGTGGGTGCCTTTGTGATCCTCAAGCCCGACTTCGGCTCCGCGCCGGCGCCGGGGCCGGTCACCCGGCGCCGGCGCCTCGCCGCGATCGGCCTGGCCGGCCTGGGAATCGGGTTCTACGACGGTCTGGTCGGCCCCGGCACCGGCACGTTCCTGGTGCTCGCGCTGACCGCCGTACTCCACCTCGACCTCGTGACCGCCTCCGCCACGGCGAAGATCGTCAACTGCTGCACCAACGCCGGGGCCCTCGCCACCTTCGCCTGGCAGGGCGCGGTGCTGTGGCAACTGGCGGCGCTCATGGCCGTGTTCAATCTCGCCGGGGGGATGCTGGGGGCGCACACCGCGCTGAAGAAGGGGAGCGGGTTCGTACGGGTCGTCCTCCTGACGGTGGTGTTCGCGTTGGTGGCGAACCTGGCCTACGAGCAGTGGATCGCCTAGGCGGTGGCGGTGGCGGTGGTGTCGGTGTCGGTGACCAGCAGCTCGACGACACCCGTCGTGTCCTCGTCGCCGTAGCCCTGCGCCATCCGGCGCTCCATCAAGTCGGCCAGCGGGACGACGAGTTCGGTGCTGACACCCTGTTCCTCGGCGGTGCGCAGCAGGGTGCGGTTGGCGGCCACCTGCATGGCGAGACTGGAGACCACACCGGTGCGGTAGTCGCTGCTCTCCAGCTGTTCGGCCACCTGGTGGATCCACGGGGCCATGGCCGTCAGCCAGTCGCTCAGCAGGGGCGCGAACTCCTTCGGTGCGATGTCCTCGCGCCGCACCAGCGCGAAGGCGTGCAGGACCCCGCCGAACATGCCGTCCATCGCGCTCAGCAGCGCCACGTCGTGCAGTGCGGCGAATCCCGCGTCCGCGCCGACGTACCGGGTCTGCGCCGGCACGGCGAGCGTCCCGCGGTGCTCGTCGAAGGACGCCGCCGAACCGCTGTAGAAGACGTACGCCCCGGAGTCGGGCGCTCCGATCATCGGCGGTACGGCCATGATCCCGGCGTCCAGGAAACGCGCGCCGCGCGCCTGCGCCCAGGCGGCACGCTCGCGGCCCTCGCGCGGGGTCCCGGTGGTGAGGTTGACCAGGTCGCGGCCGGTCAGGTCGGCGTCTTCCAGGGTGGTCCCGACGGAGGCGTCGTCCAGGAGGCAGGCGATCACGAGCCGGTTGGCGGCCACCGCCTCCGCGGCGCTCGCGGCGACGGTCGCGCCCTCGGCGGCGAGGGCCTCGGCGCGGGCGGGGGTGCGGTTCCAGACGGTGACGGGGTGGCCGGCGGCGAGCCAGGCGCGGGCGAGGGCGGTGCCCATCGCGCCGGCGCCGAGCAGGGAGAGGGGGGTCGGGGAGGTCGTGTTGTCGGTCATGCCGTCTAGGCTCGTGGCAGGGAACGTGCCTGCTCAAGTACGTACTTGGGAGTGCGCACTTACCCGCGGGAAAGCGTCCTGCTGGGGGGCGTGGCGACGGAAGGGGCCGACATGGCGAACGGACGGCGGCCGGGTGGGTACGTCTGCGGGGTCGACGCGGCGATGGACGTGATCGGCGGTAAGTGGAAGGTGCTCATCCTCTGGGAGTTGAGTGAACGGGCCCACCGGTTCGGCGAACTGCGCCGCGGACTGCCGGGCGTCACGGAGAAGGTGCTCGCCGCGCACCTGCGGGAGATGGTGGCGGACGGGATCGTGCACCGCGAGGAGTTCGACGAGGTGCCGCCGCGGGTGGAGTACTCGCTGACCCCGCGCGGCACGGCCCTCAACGAGGCGCTCGGCCCGCTGGGCCTGTGGGGCAAGGTGAACGTGCTGGAGACGGAGGCACCGGAGCCCGTGCAGGCATGACCTCCCGTCCGCCCGGGGCGTGTTGCGGGAGTCCCGCCGGGCCCGCCCCACGGGCGCCGGCGCCATTGGCGAAACAGCCGCTAGCGGCTCCCCGTCAGATGGGCGAAGACGACCACGTTGCCCTGGTAGCCCGTGGACCGGGAGTAGCCGCCGCCGCAGGTGATCACCCGTAGTTCGGGGCGGTTCGCGGCGCCGTACACCTTCTGGTCGGGGAAGTCGTCGGTGTCGTAGACCTCGACCGCGTCCACCGTGAACTCGGCGACGCCCCCGTCGCGCCGGTCCACCTCGATGCGGCTGCCGCGCTTCAGGGCGCCGAGCCGGTAGAACACGGCCGGGCCCTCGGTGTTGTCGACATGCCCGGCGACGACGGCGGTGCCGGTCTCGCCGGGGGTGGTGCCGGACTCGTACCAGCCGGCGAGGTTCCTGCGCTCGGGGGGCGGCACGTCCAGGCTGCCGCTCGGGGTGAGCCCGAGGCCCGTCAGCGGGGCGTTCACGCCGATCGAGGGGATCCGGACCCGGTCCGGAGGGGACGGCGGCAGCGCGGGGGCGGCGGGGCGTCCGGCGGCCGGCGCGAGCTGCGCCTCGGCGGCCGAGGGCTGCGGCGGCGGATGCGAGGCGTACGCGTCGGCCAGCAGCCAGACGCCCGTGCACAGGGCGACGGCGGTGACGCCGGCTATCGCGGTGTTGCCCACTCTGCGCATGGCGACCCTCTCCTCGGGCTCCTCAGGTTCGGCCCCATGCCCCCTCCGGGCCGCGAGGGGCGTCGGACCCGGAGGGGAGGGGACATGCGGTACCGGTGGACGGACAGCGGAGGGTGTCCGTCACATCCCGTCGCCTCTCGCCCGGCGATGCAGGAGCCAGGTACCGCCCGCGGCCGCGACGGCCAGTGCCGCCACACCTGCCGCGGTCTGTACGGGATCGGGGCCCAGTGCGCCGCCGACCCCCGTCTTGACACTTCCTCGCGGGTACACCGCGCCCTGGACCGGGGCCAGCGCGACCACCAGGTCGCCCGTGGTCTGCCGCCCGTCCTCGGCGCACTTCGCGACGATCTCGTACGTCCCCGGCTGTGCGCTCGGCGGCACCTCGAACCGGCCGCTCGCCCCGCCCTCCCCGCCCGGCGCCAGCGTGAACTGCCCGGCGCCGACGGCACTGGCGTCGCCCTCGGCCGTGCCGTCCACCCCGCACGCGGCGGTCTTCACGGTGACGTGCTCGCCGGGCGCCACCGTGGCCGGTGACACCTCCAGCGCGCCCGCCGCCGCTTCGAGCCGGGCCGCGGTCAGTCGCACCTCGCGCGCGGCGACCACCCCCGCCCCGGCGGCCGCGACCAGGCCGGTGCGGGTGTCGGATCCACGCTCTGCCGGGGCCGCCTGTGTCCCGAACGCGGGCGCGGCGAGAGCGCCCCCGGCGGTGACGGCGAGCGCCGTGGCAGCCAGCAGCCGGGCGGTACGTCGCATCGGTGCTCCTTCGAGCTCATCGACGGGGCGACGGCCCGCGGCACCCCCTGTGCCGTCGTGTCGGTCGTGCCCCTGCCCTTCCGAGGTAAGGGCCGACGGGCCGGGCCCGCTTGTCGGGGAAGCGCCGCTTATGCGGTGAACGGGTGCCCCCGAACCCCCTCCGGCGCCGGTCGGCGGCGCGTTTCAGCAGGTCACCGGGGAGGGCGTGCGGGCCGTGGAGAAAGAACCACAAGAACGCGCGGCTCAGGTGTGAACGGGTGACCGGGACCCGCCGTCCGGTCTGCCGACCGGCACTTGACCTCAAGTGAGCTTGAGGTAACACGCTGTTCCGTATGACAACCCAGAGCACCGCCCCGGCCTCCCCGACCGTCACCACCCAGGCACCCCTGAACGTCACCGTCGTCGTCGGCAGCAACCGCCACGGCCGCTTCGGACCCGTCGTCGCCGAATGGCTGCTCGACCTGATCCGGGCCCGCGAGGACCTGACCGCCGACGTGGTGGACGTCGCCGACATCGACCTCCCCACCAGCATGAACCGGACCGCGGAGGCGACCGCCGCCCTCGCGGACGTCTCACCCCGGCTGGCGTCGGCGGACGCATTCGTCGTCCTCACCCCCGAGTACAACCACTCGTTCCCGGCGGGCCTGAAGAACCTGATCGACTGGCACTTCACCGAGTGGCAGGCCAAGCCCGTCGCGCTGGTCTCGTACGGCGGCCTCGCCGGCGGTCTGCGCGCCGTCGAGCAGCTGCGCCAGGTCTTCGCCGAACTGCACGCCGTCACGATCCGCGACACCGTCTCCTTCCACAACGCCGGCGCGTCCTTCGACGACGCGGGCCGTCTGAAGGACCCGGACCTGCCGCGCGCGGCGACCAAGGCGATGCTCGACCAGCTGGTGTGGTGGGGGACGGCCCTGCGCGACGCCAAGGAGCGACGGCCCTACGGCGCATAGGGCACCCGGCACATCGCCCCCCGTCCCCCGTCCCCCGTCCCCCGTACCCGTCAACCGTCACCGCCCGGCAGCACCACGACCGCCATGGCTCCCCCCTCCTCCCCGGCGTTGCGCAGCGCGACGTGCGCGCCGATCACCTGGGCCTGACCGAACGCGATGGTCAGGCCCAGTCCGGTGCCCCGGCCGCGTTCGGCGGTGCCGGTGCGGAAACGCTGCGGGCCGTCGCGCAGCAGCCGCCGCGGAAAGCCGGGTCCGTGGTCGCGTACGACCACCGCACGGCCCTCGACCCGCACCTCGACCGGCCCTTCGCCGTGCCGCCAGGCGTTGCGGACCAGGTTGGTCAGGATCCGCTCAAGGCGACGGGCGTCGGTCCGCACCGGTGTGGTGCTGTCCCCGCCGGTCAACTCGACGTCGAGCCCGGCGCGTCGGACGATCCCGGCGACCAGTTCGCCCAACGGCAGAACGGCCGACTGGGGTTGCTCGACCGCCGCGTCGAGCCGGGCCACCTCCAGCAGGTCCTCGGTGAGGGTGCTCAGCGCGCCGACCCGGTCCCGCACCAGCTCGGCGGGGCGGCCGGGCGGCAGCAGCTCGGCCGCGGTGCGCAGCCCCGTCAGCGGTGTCCGCAGCTCATGGGCCACGTCGGCCGTGAACCGCTGCTCCGCCTCCAGACGCCGTTGCAGCGAGGCGGCCATCGTGTCGACGGCGACCGCGAGTTCGGCGACCTCGTCCCGTCCGCCGGGCGCCCCGATCCGGGCGTCCAGCTCACCCCCGCTGATCCGGCGCGCGATCGCGGCGGCGCTGCGCAGCCTGCGGCTGAGCCGGCTCGCCAGCGCCGCCCCGCCGAGCGCGGCAAGACCCACCACGGCCGCCCCCGAACACAGCAGCTGCCGGTCGAACTCGGCCATCTCACGGGCCTGTTCGGTCAGCGGCTCCCGCACGGACAGCACATGCCCGCCGACCGGCCGGGCCGCCCAGACACTCGGCCGCTCGGAGGAGAGGTCCAGATACGTGGTGCGCTGCCCGGCGAGCGCGGCCCGCCGCAGCGGCTCCGGCAGGTCCGGGGCGTCGAGACGGGCGGTCACTCCGTCCCCGTCGACCTGCCCGGTCAGCTCGTACACCTGGCGCACCCGGACCAGTTGGGCCAGCGCCTCCGCGCGGGCGCCCGCGGACACCTGCTCCAGGCGCGCCTGATGGACCAGCGCACCGATGGCCACGGCGACCAGCGCGCACCCGCAGGCGAGCAGCGCGGCGATCTTCCACCGCAGACCGAGCCCGCCGAGCCGCGTCCGCAGCCCGCGCGGCGCGGTCCGGGCGCGCGCCCGCACCCGCGCGAGCCACGAGACCGGCGCACGCGGCCCGTCGAGCGCCCGTGTCACGCCCCGCCACCCGCACCGTGTCCCGGCGACGGCGTCGGCCCCGAGTTCCCGTACTTCTTCTCGTCGCTGACGGTCGACAGCCGGACGCCGTCCCAGTGGTAGCGCACGGCCTGTTCGGCGCCGTCCGCGCCACGGCTGCGGAGCAGCAGGTCGGTGCCGAGCGTCTCGACGGCGAGCTGCCTGCCGCCGGTGACCAGGACGTCGTAGACCCGGCCGTCGTGTGCGGTGTAGACGCCGAGCACGGTCCGTCCGCCCTCGGTGTCGACGGCGACGATCAGCTCGGGGCGGCCGTCGCCGGTCAGGTCGAGGTAACGCGCGGGGCGCAGGCCGGGCAGGCCGGGCCCGGTGATCTCCGGCCGGTCGGCCAGCTGCCGCATCCGTGGGTCGGCGCGAAGCACGGCCCGTACGTCCAGTGTCCCCAGCCGGCCGTCCCGCACCTCGGGCAACCCGGTCAGCGCCTCGGGCGGTGTCCGTGCGGCGGAGGTGCCGGCGCCCGGGGGAGCGGTGGCCGATCCGGCCCAGGCCCGCCACACCGCTTCGGGGGTCGGCTGCACCGACACGTCCGGCGCGCGCTCCCCGGGCCCCAGCCCGTCCGTGCCGGCACACCCGGCGACCGTCCCCGCGCCGACGAGGACGGCACCGAGGACGGCGAGGGACCGGCGGGAGCGCTTCATGCCCCGAAGGTAGGCCGGACTTTGTAACGGAAATAGGGAGGACGAGTAACAGTAGGGCCGAACGCTCCGGTAAGCGGCAAGTGGGGACTTATGCCGGGACTAAAGTCCCGTACCGGCCGTTCGGTACGGCGCGGCCGTAGGGGGTCCGGTGCGGCTCAGCCCACCCCCACCGCGCTCCACGCCGCCGCCACCGCCGCCCGTTCCCGGCTGTCCGCCCCGTACAGGTCCTTGGCCGCGTTCAGCGTGGCCGTACGCGCGCCGGCGTAGTCCGTCGACGACGTCATGTGGACGGTCAGTGCCCGGTACCAGATGGCGCCCAGCTTGTCGCGGCCGATGCCGGTGACGGAACCGCCGTCGCAGGTCGGGGAGTTGTGCGCGACACCGTTGATGGTCTTCGCGCCGCTGCCCTCGGCGAGGAGATACGCGAAGTGGTTGCCGACGCCGGAGGAGTAGTGGACGTCGAGGCCGCCGGTGGCCGCGGACCAGCAGTCCGGCGAGGCGCCGTCCTTCGACGGCTTGTCCATGAACCGCAGGGCGGTGCGTCCGAAGCCGGACCGGACGACCTTCTCGCCCAGCAGCCAGTCGCCGCGGTCCGAGGCGTTGCCCGCGTGGAACTCGACGAGTGTGCCGAAGATGTCGGACGTCGCCTCGTTCAGCCCGCCGGACTCGCCCGAGTACGTCAGCGCGGCCGTCTTCGACGTCACCCCGTGGGACATCTCGTGCCCCGCCACGTCCAGCGAGACCAGCGGCCCCATCTGCGAGCCGTCGCCGTCGCCGTACGTCATGCAGAAGCAACTGTCGTCCCAGAACGCGTTGTTGTACCGCGTCCCGTAGTGCACCCGGTTGAACGACCCCTTGCCGTCGCCCGCGATCCCGTTGCGCCGGTGCTTCGCCTTGAAGTAGTCCCACGTCACGTCGGTGCCGTACTGCGCGTCCACCGCCGCCGACGCCCGGTCCGTGGTCTTCCCGTCGCCCCAGTGGTTGTCCGCGTCGGTGAGGAGGGTCGCGGGCGCGCGGACCAGACACAGGGTGCCGAGCAGACACAGGTCGACCTGGTTCCCGGCGTCACCCGTGTAAGTGCCCCCGCGCGTAGGGTCCTTGAGCTGGTACGAGGATCCGCTCGCCGTCGTCGTCAGCGCCACCTTGCCGCCGTACAGCGAACGGCCGTCCCCCGACGCCGACTCCAGCACGTCCCAGGCGTCGATCCGGCCGCCGGTCCGCGCGTCCGTCAGTACCGTGCGCGCCACCGGGTTCCCGCTCCCGTCCAGCGCCACCGCGTCGGTGCGCCACGCCAGCCTCGGCGCCCCGTGCAGCGCGTCGACGACCAGCCGCGGCTTGGCGGTCAGCCGGCGCAGCACCTCGCCGGGATGGGTGGCGCGCAGCGCGTTCGTCGCCCGGTCGGCGGCCTTCGGGCCGGAGATCAGCGGGGTGACGGTCGGGAGGCCGATCGTCGCGCGGGTCGCGCGGGTGGCGTCGCGGTACGTGCCGTCCGGGGCCAGATGGACCACGAAGTCGCCGCCCAGGACGGGGAGTTCGCGGTACGTGCGGTCGTAGCGGACGTGCTGGGTGCCGTCCGTGTCGACGATCACGTCCCGCACCTTCGTGCCCTGCTCCGACGTGAGGCCCAGCGCGGCGGCCTCCTCGACCAGGGCGGACGCGGCGTTCTCGACGGCCCCCGCCCGGGTCGGCCGCCGGTCGGCCGCGCCCGCGGTGGGGGAGACGACGGCGGCGACGAGTGCGGCGGCGGTGACGGCCACGGCGGCGGTGGCGAGCCGGTGGGAACCCCGGGCATGGCGTATCCGGTTCAATCGCTCTCCTCGGAAAGGCGCCCCGCGACGAGCGGTCGGCGAGCGGTCGGCACGCGGGCGGCGCTGATCGTGAAGATCGATTTAAGGGGCCATGACAGGCCGCTGGCCAGGGTGGATCCGTGCAGATGTGTGAGGAGAGAGAATCCTTTCTGTGAGCCTCCCGTTCTTCGTCTACGGCACCCTCCGCCCCGGCGAGCCCAACCACGACGCCTTCCTGCGCGGCCGCACCCGCTCCGAGGAACCCGCCCGCCTGACCGGCGCGATCCTCTACGACGGCCCCGGCTACCCGTACGCCGTCGCGGACCCAGGGGGCGTGGTGGCCGGCGAACTCGTCACACCACTGCCCGACCAGTACGACCAACTGCTCCTGGAGCTGGACGAGTTGGAGGAGTGCGTGCCGGGCGACCCGCGCAGCCTCTACGACCGTGTCCGGCGCGAGGTCGTCCGCGACCGCGATGGGACGCCGGTCCCGGCGTGGGTGTATCTCGCGGGGCCCGCCGTGGCGGCGGGGCTGCGCACCCGGGGGAAGCTGATCGAGGGCGGGGACTGGCGGGGGAGGGGCTGAGCGTGCGGGGGCGTCTCAGCGGCCCTCAGTGGCCCGGTGACAACCGGGGCTGTCCCTTCACGATCTCCACCCGCACGGCACACGCCTTGAACTCCGGCATCCGGGACGTCGGGTCCAGCGCCGGGTTGGTGAGCGTGTTGGCGCGCCCCTCGCCCGGCCAGTGGAACGGCATGAACACCGTGTCGGGACGGATGGCGGTCGTGATCCGGGCCGGCGCCACCGCCCGTCCCCGGCGCGACACCACCGCCAGCGGGTCGCCCTCCGCCGCGCCCAGCCGGGCCGCCAGCCGGGGGTGCAGCTCCACGAACGGGCCCGGCGCCGCGGAGTTCAGCTCGTCGACCCGGCGGGTCTGCGCGCCGGACTGGTACTGCGCCACCACCCGCCCCGTCGTCAGCAGCACCGGGTACTCGGCGTCCGGCTCCTCGGCGATCGCGCGGTGCGACACCGGCACGAACCGGGCGCGGCCGTCCGGGGTGGCGAAACGGTCGAGGAAGAGGCGGGGGGTGCCGGGGTGGACGCCGGGCTCGCCGTCCCTCTGACGGCCGCCGGCCTCGTCACCGTCGCCTCCCCTCACGCCTCCCGCGCTCCCGGGCCCTCCTGCGCTCCCGGGCCTTCCTGCGCTCCCGGGCCTTCCTGCGCTCCCGGGCCTTCCTGCGCTCCCGGGCCTTCCTGCGCTCCCGGGCCTTCCTGCGCTCCCGGGCCTTCCCGCGCCCCCGGGACCGTCCGCGCCCCCGGTTTCCTTCGCGCCCCAGGTCTCCTCCACACCCTCCGCCGGGCAGGGCCAGAACACCCCGTTCTCCGCGATCAGCCGCCGGTAGGTGATCCCGGAGTAGTCCGCCGCCCCGCCCGCGCTGGCCCGGCGCAGCTCCTCGAAGACCTCCTCGGGGTCGGTCGGGAACCCCTTCTCCACCCCCAGCCGGTCGGCGAGTCCGTGCATGACCTCCAGATCGCTGCGGACGTCCGGCGGCGGGGTGATCGCCTGCCGCCGCAGCAGCACCCTGCCCTCCAGATTGGTCGTGGTGCCGGTCTCCTCCGCCCACTGGGTGACCGGAAGGACGACGTCCGCGAGCGCGGCCGTCTCCGACAGCACCACGTCGCACACGGCGAGGAAGTCCAGGGACCTGATCCGCTCCTCCACATGGGCGGCGTGCGGCGCCGACACCACCGGGTTCGAGCCCATCAGCAGCAGCGCGCGGATGTCGGTGCCGAGCGCGTCCAGCAACTCGTAGGCGCTGCGCCCCGGACCGGGCAGGGAGTCCGGGTCCACCCCCCACACCTCGGCGACGTGCCGGCGCGCCGCCGGGTCGTCGAGCTTGCGGTAGCCGGGCAACTGGTCCGCCTTCTGGCCGTGTTCACGCCCGCCCTGTCCGTTGCCCTGCCCGGTGAGACACCCGTACCCGGAGAACGGCCGCCCCGCCCGGCCGGTCGCCAGGCACAGATTGATCCACGCGCCGACCGTGTCCGTGCCCTTGGACTGCTGCTCGGGGCCGCGCGCGGTGAGCACCATCGCCGACTCCGGCGCGCAGAACAGCCCTACGGCCTCCCGCAGTTCGGGCACGGACACACCGGTGATCCGCTCCACGTACTCCGGCCAGTGCGCCATCGCGGCGGCCCGCGCGTCCTCCCAGCCGCCGGTCCGCTCCCGGATGAACTCCTCGTCCGTCCGCCCCTCGGCGACGACGAGATGCAGCAGCCCCAGGGCGAGCGCGAGATCCGTGCCGGGCCGGGGCGCGAGATGCAGGTCGGCGAGCTCGGCGGTACGGGTCCGGCGCGGGTCGACGACGATCAGCGTGCCGCCGTTCTCCTTCAGCTCCGTGAGATAGCGCACCGCGGGCGGCATGGTCTCGGCGGGGTTCGACCCGACGAGGATCACGCACCCGCTCCTCGGGATGTCCTCCAGCGGGAACGGCAGCCCCCGGTCCAGACCGAACGCCCTGATCCCGGCCGCCGCCGCCGACGACATGCAGAACCGCCCGTTGTAGTCGATCTGCGAGGTGCCGAGCACCACCCGCGCGAACTTCCCCAGCGTGTAAGCCTTCTCGTTGGTCAGCCCGCCCCCGCCGAACACCCCCACCGCGTCCGCGCCGTGCGCCTCCCGCACCCCGGACAGCGCCCCGGCGATCCGGCCCAGAGCCGTCTCCCAGGACGCCGGCACCAGCGTGCCGCCCTCCCGGACCAGCGGCGAGGTCAGCCGCACCGCCGACGACAGCACGGCCGGAGCCGTCCGCCCCTTGCCGCACAGCGCGCCGCGGTTCACCGGGAAGCCGGTCCGCTCGGTCACCTCGACGCCCCCCTGCGGCAAGGGCGACAGGTTCATCCCGCACTGCAACGCGCAGTACGGACAGTGGGTGGGCGTCACGGTGCTGTCCATACCGTTCAGAGTGGGTCGGCCGTGTTACGTCCGGCTCGGCTCCCTGTTACGCGGCCGGGACGGCGACCTCCCCGTGCCCGGACCACCCGCGTGAGGTCACTCCGCGCTTGCCAGCGCCCGCTCCACACCCGGCTCCCGCGGCCCGAGGAACGTCGGATCCGGCCGGAACACGGCGTCCAGCGCCGCCTTGCCGGACGCGAGGATCTCCCGGACCCCGCCGTAGTACCAGGTCGCGTCGTGGCGGTCGTCGACACCGACGCCGTACGAGGTCACCCCCGCCGCGTCGCACAGCGCGACCGCCCGGCGTATGTGGAAGCCCTGGCTGATCAGCACCGCCTCGTCCACCCCGAAGATCTCCTTCGCGCGCACGCAGGAGTCCCAGGTGTCGAACCCGGCGTAGTCACTGACGATCTGCGCGTCCGGGACCCCGCTGCGGGTGAGGTAGCCGCGCATGGCGTCCGGCTCGTCGTACTCCTCCCGGCTGTTGTCGCCCGTGACCAGGACGACCTTGATCCGGCCCGCCCGGTACAGCTCGGCCGCCGCGTCCAGCCGGTGCGCCAGATACCGGGACGGCTCGCCGTCCCACCGCAGACCCGCGCCGAAGACCACCGCCACGTCCGTGCGCGGCACGTCCGCCGTGGTGTGCAGCCGCCCGCCCGTCGCGAGCCGCATCCAGGTCGCCGGCAGCAGTGCCAGCACACACCCGGCCACCAGCACCTGCACCAGCAGCCGCCTGCCTGCCGTGGTCCGCGGCAGCCGCGGTCGACGAAACCTCACTGGCCCCTCCTCCACCCTCACAAGGAAGAACGTGATCTACGCCGACCAGGGTTCCCGTTTCCCTCACACCCACAGCCCGCCGACCGTGAACCGTCGGCAAACACCCGTGACGGCGGGGCAACGGCCACGCAACGTCCACACGTCACGATCCCTCGTATGAACGCCCCTCCCGCCCTGGTCCTCGTGGCCCACGGCAGCCGCGACCCGCGCGCACTCGCCACGGTCCGGGCCCTCGCCGCCCGCGTCCGCGCCCTGCGCCCCACGGTCCCGGTCCACCTGGGCCACATCGAGCTCAACGATCCGCTGCTCCCGGACACCCTGGTGGCCCTCGGCGACCGCGAGGCGATCCTCGTCCCGCTCCTGCTGAGCCGCGGCTACCACGTGAAGCGGGACATCCCCGAGATGGCGGCCGCGTCCCCGGCCCGCACCACCATCGCGGCCCCCCTGGGCCCCCACCCCCTCCTCGCGAGAGCCCTCCACACCCGTCTGACGGAAGCCGGCTGGCCGCCCCGCCCGACGGTCCGGGACCGCCGGACGGCGGCGGTCGTCCTGGCGGCGGCGGGCTCCCGGGACCCGGACGCGACCCTGGACACGGGCCACACGGCCCGTCTTCTCGCCGACCGCCTGGGCGTCCCGGTCATGCCCGCCTTCGCCTCGGCGGCCCAGCCGACGGTCCCGGAAGCCGTCAACACCCTGCGGGCGCTCGGCCGCCACCACATCGCCGTGGCGTCCTACTTCACGGCCCCGGGCCGCTTCGCCACGGAAACCGCAAGGTCTGCCCCGGCGATCGCCGCGGCCCCCCTGGGCACCCACAGCGCCATGGCCGAGCTCGTCCTGCACCGCTACAACGAGGCAATCCTCACAACCCGACCGGCACTGACACCCCTCTAGAACCACGCATTCCACGCACCCCCCACCCATCATGTGCACGGGGAACTGCGCAACCCCCCCAACACTCCCGCACCCGCCCACAACACGAACCCCCCGACCAGGGGCGCGGGGAACTGCGCAAAAACCCACAACAAACCCGCACCCACCCCACAACACGAACCACCCCGACCAGGGGCGCGGGGAACTGCGCAAAAACCCACAACGCTCCCGCACCCGCCCCACAACACGAACCACCCCGATCAGGGGCGCGGGGAACTGCGCAAAAACCCACAACAAACCCGCACCCACCCACAACCACCCCCACCCCCCGCCCAAAACCCACCCCACTCCACTTACTGTCAATGACATGGAAGGCACCGCATACCCCGCATCAGCAACCGACCGCTGGGCCCCCGAGCCCGACAAACGCCCAGGACGCACGGCCTTCCAACGCGACCGCGCCCGCATCCTGCACAGCGCGGCCCTCAGAAGGCTGGCCGGCAAGACCCAGGTGGTGACCCCCGGCGGGACGTCACAGGCCTGGGACCCAAGCCCCCGCACCCGCCTCACCCACTCCCTCGAATGCGCCCAGGTGGGCCGCGAACTGGGCGCCGCCCTCGGCTGTGACCCGGACCTCGTGGAAGCCGCCTGTCTCTCCCACGACCTCGGTCACCCCCCGTTCGGCCACAACGGCGAACAGGCGCTCAACGAGTTCGCCGAGGACTGCGGCGGCTTCGAGGGCAACGCCCAGTCACTGCGCCTGCTCACCCGTATCGAACCCAAGCGGTTCACCGCGGACGGCTCCGTCGGCCTCAACCTCACCCGCGCCGCCTTGGACGCCGCCACCAAGTACCCGTGGCCCCGGGGCGCCCACCCCACCAACCCGGCGTCGGTGAAGTTCGGTGTCTACGAGGACGACCGCCCGGTGTTCGACTGGGTCCGCAAGGAGGCCCCCGACCACCGGATCTGCTTCGAGGCGCAGGTCATGGACTGGTCGGACGACGTGGCCTACTCGACCCACGACGTCGAGGACGGCCTGCACGCGGGCCACATCGACCCCAACTGCCTGCACGCCGAACCCGAACGGCGGGCCGTCTTCGAGGTCGCCGTCGGCCGCTACGTGCCCGCGGACACCGACCCCGCCGAACTCGCCGCCGCGCTCGACCGGCTCCTCGCGGAGGAGTGGTGGCCGCACGGCTACGACGGCTCGGCCGTCGCGCAGGCCCGCCTGAAGGACGCCACCAGCCAGCTCATCGGCCGCTTCTGCCTGGGCGCCGAGGCCGCCACCAGGGAGGCGTACGGCACCGGACGGCTCACCCGGTACGCGGCCGAACTGGTCGTACCGCGCGAGATCCGGATGGAGTGCGCGGTGCTCAAGGCGGTCGCCGACCGGTATGTCATGCAGCGCGACGAGCAGGCCCGGATCCGCGCCGACCAGCGGATCGTGGTCGCCGAACTCGCCGCCGCGCTCACCGCCCGCGCCCCGGAGGGCCTCGACCCCCAGTTCCGCGCGCTGTTCGACGAGGCACCCGACGACCGTGCCCGCAAGCGGGTGATCGTCGACCAGATCGCCTCACTGACCGACGCCTCGGCCCGCACCCTGCACGAACGCCTGAAACCGGCGGGGCCGAGGGGCACTCGAAGGTGACCCTCCGTGGCCTGATCGGGTCACCCCCTCTTCCCCCATCACGCTCCGTGCGGGACGCTCGCATGTGGCGGCACGTCAACGAGGAGGCAATCAAGTGGTCGACGCGGATCAGACATTCGTCATCGTCGGAGGCGGTCTCGCCGGCGCGAAGGCGGCCGAGGCGCTCCGGGCGGAGGGCTTCAACGGGCGGGTGATACTGATCTGCGACGAACGCGACCACCCGTACGAGCGCCCGTCCCTGTCGAAGGGCTATCTGCTCGGCAAGGAGGAACGCGACAGCGTCTTCGTCCACGAACCGGCCTGGTACGCGCAGAACGACATCGAGCTGCACCTCGGCCAGACCGTCGACAAGATCGACCGCGCCGCGAAGACCGTCCGCTTCGGCGACGACGGCACCCTCGTCCGCTACGACAAGCTCCTCATCGCCACCGGCTCCGAGCCGCGCCGCCTGGACATCCCCGGCACCGACCTCGCCGGCGTCCACCACCTGCGCCGCCTCGCCCACGCCGAACGGCTCAAGGGCGTCCTCTCGTCCCTGGGCCGCGACAACGGGCACATCGTGATCGCCGGTGGCGGCTGGATCGGCCTGGAGGTCGCGGCGGCGGCCCGTGAGTACGGCGCCGAGGTCACCGTCGTCGAGCCCGAGCCGACCCCGCTGTACGGGGTGCTGGGCCCCGAGCTGGGCGCGCTCTTCGGCGAACTGCACTCCTCGCACGGCGTGCGGTTCCACTTCGGCGCCCGGCTCACCGAGATCGTCGGCCAGGACGGCATGGTCCTCGCCGCCCGCACCGACGACGGCGAGGAGCACCCGGCGCACGACGTCCTCGCCGCGATCGGCGCGGCCCCCCGCACCGGCCTCGCCGAGGCGGCGGGCCTGGAGGTCGCCGACCGCGAGCACGGCGGCGGCATCGTCGTCGACGGACAACTGCGCACGTCCGACCCGGACATCTACGCCGCCGGTGACGTGGCCGCGTTCCCGCACGGTCCGTACGGCACGCGCGTGCGGGTGGAGCACTGGGCCAACGCCCTCAACGGCGGCCCGGCCGCCGCGCGGGCGATGCTCGGCAAGGACGTCACCTACGACCGCGTCCCGTACTTCTTCTCCGACCAGTACGACCTCGGTATGGAGTACAGCGGCTGGGCGCCGGCCGGCTCCTACGACCAGGTGGTGCTGCGCGGTGACGCGGCGAAGCGGGAGTTCATCGCGTTCTGGCTGAAGGACGGCCGGGTGCTCGCCGGGATGAACGTCAACGTGTGGGACGTCACCGAGACCGTCCAGAACCTGATCCGCTCCCGCGCGAAGGTCGACACGGACGCCCTCGCGGACCCGCACACCCCCCTGGAAAACCTCGTCCCTTGACTGTCGGTCCGCCGCCGTAGACTCTCCTCGTGGCTGGACGGATCAATGACGAGGACGTGAAGGCGGTACGGGACGCGGTCCCGATCGACGCCGTGGTGTCCGAGTACCTCCAGCTGCGCAGCGCGGGTGGCGGCAACCTCAAGGGGCTGTGCCCGTTCCACGACGAGAAGTCGCCGTCCTTCCAGGTCAGCCCGAGCAAGGGACTCTTCCACTGCTTCGGGTGCCAGGAGGGCGGCGACACCATCACGTTCGTGATGAAGATCGACCACCTCACGTTCTCGGAGTCGGTCGAGCGCCTCGCCGGCCAGGCCGGCATCACCCTGCGCTACGAGGAGGGCGGCTACAACCCCTCCCACCAGCGCGGCGAGCGCATCCGCCTGGTCGAGGCCCACAAGGTCGCCGCCGACTGGTACTCCGAGCAGCTGGCCGGCAGCGCCGAGGCCGAGACCGGCCGGGTCTTCCTCGCCGGCCGCGGTTTCGACCAGGCCGCCGCAGTGCACTTCGGCGTCGGCTACAGCCCCCAGGGCTGGGACCACCTCACCCGCTATCTGCGCGGCAAGGGCTTCACCGACAAGGAGCTGCTGCTGTCGGGGCTCTCGCAGGAGGGCCGTCGCGGCCCCATCGACCGCTTCCGCGGCCGGCTGATGTGGCCGATCCGCGACATCGGCGGCGACGTCGTCGGCTTCGGCGCCCGCAAGCTCTACGAGGCGGACAACGGCCCGAAGTACCTCAACACGCCCGACACGGCGATCTACAAGAAGTCCCAGGTCCTCTACGGCATCGACCTCGCCAAGAAGGACATCGCCAAGAGCTCCCACGCGGTCGTCGTCGAGGGCTACACCGACGTGATGGCCTGCCACCTGGCCGGCGTGACGACCGCGATCGCCACCTGCGGCACGGCGTTCGGCGGTGACCACATCAAGATCCTTCGCCGGCTGCTGATGGACAACGGCTCGGCCCGCGTGATCTTCACCTTCGACGGCGACGCGGCCGGCCAGAAGGCCGCGCTCCGGGCCTTCGAGGACGACCAGAAGTTCGCCGCCGAGACCTACATCGCGATCGCCCCCGACGGCATGGACCCCTGCGACCTGCGGCTCGCCAAGGGTGACGACGCCGTCGCCGACCTCGTCGAACCCCGCACCCCGCTCTTCGAGTTCGCCCTCCGCCAGATCGTCGGCCGCTACGACCTGGAGACCCCGGCAGGCCGCGCCGCCGCCCTCGACGAGGCCGCCCCCGTCGTCGCCCGCATCAAGAACAGCGGCGCCCAGCACGAGGTCGCCGTCCAGCTCGCCGGCATGCTCGGCATCCTGGACACCCAGTTCGTCGTCAAGCGGGTCGGCCAACTGGCCCGCTGGGCCCGCGACCGCGGCGGCAAGGGCCCCGCCCCCGCCCCCCGCCCGCAACAGCAGCAGTCCTACGGGCCCGGCGGCGCGCCCGCGCACTCCGGCCCCGCGCTCAACCTCCGCAACCCCGTCTTCGCCACCGAGCGCGAACTGCTGAAGCTCGCCCTCCAGCGCCCCGAACTCGTCGCGCCCGCCTTCGACGCGTACGGCCTCGACGAGTTCACCGCCCCGCCCTACGCGGCCGTACGCCAGGCCGTGATGGACGCGGGCGGCGCCGAATGGGGCGTCCAGGACCCGCAGGAGTATCTGGTCCGGGTCCGCGAGGCGGCCCCCGACGACGCCGTGCGCGCCATGGTCACCGAGCTCGCCGTCGAGGCGATCATGCGCAGGACGGTCGACGAGGTGTACGCGGGCGAGCAACTCGTGATGGTCCGCCGCCGGGCCGTGGACCGCCGGATCCAGGACGTCCAGGGCTCCCTGACCCGGGCGGGCGCCGGCGGCGACCCCGCCCAACTCGCCGCCGTACAGAACGAGTTGTGGGTGTTGCAGCAGTACGGTCAGGCGCTGCGTGAGCGTGGAGCGGCCGCGCTCTAGAGGCCGCGGGGCCCGGCAGAGTAACCGAGCGGTCACGGACCGGACGCAAAAAGTCATCGCACGCCCCTCGTGGCAGCGATGTGTCGTACCCCACACTGGGTTGCGGTGCCTGAGTCCTCGGAGCGCGGCCGATCCGTTCGCGACGGGTCCCACACCCCCGCGATTCCGCTCATCGCGTACGGGACGGACAGCGGCGAGGCCGCCGACTCCGCCCCCCAAGCAGCGCTGCCGTACGCCTCAGCAGCGATCATCCTGGAGGTCGCCCCCGTGCAGACCCAGACCCTCGTACAGAACGACAGCACCACGGACGGCGCTCAGCCGGACGCGGAGACCGGCGTCCTCGTGGGGGTGCCGCCGCAGGGCCAGGGCCGGGTCGCGGTCGGTCCCGAGACCGCCGAACCGCAGGACGCGCCCGAGCCGGAGACCGACGGCCCGCCCGCCGAGGCGCTGGAGACCGAGCCCGTCGATCCGCCCGTCGTCCGGCCGGACACCGGCGCGCCCTCCTCGGACCTGTTCCGCCAGTACCTGCGCGAGATCGGCCGCATTCCGCTGCTCACCGCCGCCGAGGAGGTCGAGCTGGCCCGCCGCGTCGAGGCCGGTCTGTTCGCCGAGGAGAAGCTGGGCAGCACACCCGACCTCGACAGCGAACTCGCGCTCGACCTCGACAAGTTGGTCGTGATGGGCCGGATGGCCAAGCGCCGGCTGATAGAGGCCAACCTGCGGCTCGTGGTGTCCGTCGCCAAACGGTACGTCGGCCGCGGCCTGACCATGCTGGACCTGGTCCAGGAGGGCAACCTGGGCCTGATCCGGGCGGTGGAGAAGTTCGACTACGCGCGCGGCTACAAGTTCTCGACGTACGCCACGTGGTGGATCCGCCAGGCGATGTCGCGTGCGCTGGCCGACCAGGCCCGCACGATCCGGGTCCCCGTGCACGTCGTGGAGCTGATCAACCGGGTCGTCCGGGTCCAGCGCCGGATGCTCCAGGAGCGGGGCTACGAGCCCACGCCCGAAGAGGTCGCCGCGCAGCTCGATCTCGCGCCCGAGCGGGTCGGCGAGGTGCTCCGCCTCGCCCAGGAACCGGTGTCGCTGCACGCGCCGGTGGGCGAGGAGGACGATGTCGCGCTCGGCGACCTGATCGAGGACGGGGACGCGGCGAGCCCGGTGGAGTCGGCGGCGTTCCTGCTCCTGCGGGAGCACCTGGAGGCGGTGCTGTCCACGCTGGGCGAGCGCGAACGCAAGGTCGTCCAGCTCCGGTACGGGTTGGCGGACGGGCGGCCGCGCACGCTGGAGGAGATAGGCCGCATCTTCGGCGTGACCCGCGAACGCATCCGCCAGATCGAGTCCAAGACCCTCAACAAACTGAGGGACCATGCCTTCGCCGACCAACTACGGGGGTATCTGGACTAGCCATTCGTCCGCGGCCCGGTGGGGGCTGGTCGCGCAGTTCCCCGCGCCCCTAAAAGCCTCTTCGCGTAGCCGCGGGCAGGCGTGCCGCAGGGCGGCACGGGTGGGCGCGGCGGCACCCCGTCGCGCCGGGCTGCGCAACGCCCCCACCCGCGCCCCCCGAGGCCGGGGTCTCAGTCGACCTCGGCCACCGCCTGCGCGAACTGGGCCTGGTACAGGCGCGCGTACGCACCGCCCGCGTCCAGCAGCTCCGCATGCGCCCCCTGCTCCACGATCGCCCCGTTCTCCATCACCAGAATCGTGTCGGCATCCCGGATCGTCGACAGCCGGTGCGCGATCACGAACGACGTCCGCCCGTGCGCCAGCTTCGCCATCGCCTTCTGGATCAACACCTCGGTCCGCGTGTCGACCGACGACGTCGCCTCGTCCAGCACCAGGATCACCGGATCCGACAGAAACGCCCGGGCGATCGTGATCAGCTGCTTCTCACCCGCACTGACCCCCGTCCCCTCGTCGTCGATCACGGTGTCGTACCCGTCCGGCAGCGTCCGCACGAACCGGTCCGCGTGCGCCGCCCGCGCCGCCTCCTCGATCTCCCCGCGCGTCACCTCGCGAGCGGCGCCGTACGCGATGTTCTCCGCGATCGTGCCGCCGAACAACCAGGTGTCCTGGAGCACCATGCCGATCCCGGAGCGCAGTTCGTCGCGGGACATCGACGCGATGTCGACACCGTCGAGCGTGATCCGCCCGCCGGACACGTCGTAGAACCGCATCAGCAGATTGACCAGCGTGGTCTTGCCCGCGCCGGTCGGCCCGACGATGGCGACGGTGTGCCCGGGTTCCACGGTCAGGGAGAGGTCGTCGATGAGCGGCTTCTCCGGGTCGTACCGGAACGACACGTGCTCCAGGGCGACCCGCCCGTGCAGCTCCTCCGGCCGTGCACCCGGCATCGGGTCCGCCGACTGCTCCTCGGCGTCGAGGAGTTCGAAGATCCGCTCGGCCGAGGCGACCCCGGACTGCACCAGGTTCGCCATGGACGCGACCTGCGTCAGCGGCATCGAGAACTGCCGCGAGTACTGGATGAACGCCTGCACGTCACCGATGGACAGGGAACCCGAGGCGACCCGCAGTCCGCCGACCACGGCGACCAGCACGTAGTTCAGGTTGGACACGAACATCATCAGCGGCTGCATGATCCCGCTGTTGAACTGCGCCCGGAACCCGGCCTCGTACAGCTCGTCGTTCTGTTCGGCGAACTGCTTCGCCGACTCCTCCTGGCGGCCGAACACCTTGACCAGCGTGTGCCCGGTGTACATCTCCTCGATGTGCGCGTTGAGCTTGCCGGTGGTGCGCCACTGCTGCACGAAGTGCGGCTGCGACCGCTTGCCGACCCGCGTCGCCACCAGGAACGACAGCGGCACGGTCACCAGCGCGACCAGAGCGAGCAGCCAGGAGACGTAGAACATCATCACGAGGACGCCGATGATGGTCAGCACCGAGTTGATCAGCTGGCCCATCGACTGCTGGAGCGTCTGCCCGATGTTGTCGATGTCGTTGGTCGCCCGCGACAGCACCTCGCCGCGCTGCCGCTTGTCGAAGTACGACAGCGGCAGCCGCGACATCTTCGTCTGCACGTCCTCGCGCATCCGGTACATCGTCCGGTTGACGGCCCGGTTCACCATCCGCGTCGCCACCGCCATCAGCAGCCCGGCGACGACGAACACGGCCAGCGCCAGCAGCAGGACATGCCCTACGGCGGTGAAGTCGATGCCCTCGCCGGGGGTGAAGTCGGTGCCGCCGAGCATGTCGGCCATCCGGCCGTCCCCGCGCTCACGGAGCGCGTCGAGCGCCTGCTCCTTCGACGTGCCCGCCGGCATCTGCCGGCCGATGATCCCCGCGAAGACCAGGTCGGTCGCGTCGCCCAGGATCTTGGGCCCGAGCACCGAAAGCCCGACGCTGACCACCACGCACAGCAGCAGCAGGGAGATCGTCAGCCGCTCGGGGCGGAAGTGCCCGACGAGCCGCTTGCCGGAGTTCTTGAAGTCCATCGAGCGGTTGTCGGGTCCGGTGCCCGCCATCATCCTGCCCATGGGCCCGGCCATCAGGCGGCCTCCGCTTCCGTGAGCTGGGAGAGCACGATCTCCCGGTAGGTCTCGTTGTCCGCCATCAGCTCGTGGTGCCGGCCGGAGCCGACCACCAGCCCCTCGTCGAGGACCACGATCCGGTCGGCGTCCCGGATGGTCGACACCCGCTGCGCGACGATCACCACGGTCGCGTCGGCGGTCTCCAGCGAGAGCGCGGCCCGCAGCGCGGCGTCGGTGGCGTAGTCGAGCGCGGAGAACGAGTCGTCGAAGAGATAGATCTCCGGGCGCTGCACCAGCGTGCGCGCGATCGCCAGCCGCTGCCGCTGACCACCGGAGACATTCGTCCCGCCCTGCGAGATCGGCGCGTCAAGGCCGCCCTCCAGACGCTCCACGAACTCCCTGGCCTGCGCCACCTCCAGCGCGTGCCACAGCTCGTCGTCCGTCGCGTCCGGATTGCCGTAGCGCAGATTGGTGGAGACCGTGCCGGCGAACAGATACGGCCGCTGCGGTACGAGGCTGACGGTCTTGGCGAGCAGTCGCGGCTCCAGCGTCCGTACGTCCGTGCCGTCGACGAGTACCTCGCCCTCGGTGGCGTCGAACAGCCGTGGCACCAGGCCCAGCAGGGTGGACTTGCCGCTGCCGGTCGAACCGATCACCGCGGTCGTCTCACCGGGCCGCGCGACCAGGTCGATGTGCTTGAGCACCGGCTCCTCGGCACCCGGGTAGCGGAAGCCCGCCCCGCGGATCTCCAGATGGCCGTGCCGGCGCAGCTCCCGCACCGGCGCGGTCGGCGGCACCACGCTCGACTCGGTGTCCAGGACCTCCTGGACCCGCTCGGCGCACACCTCCGCGCGCGGCACCATCATGAACATGAAGGTGGCCATCATCACGGACATCACGATCTGCATCAGATAGGCGAGGAACGCGGTCAGATCGCCGATCTGCATCCCGCCGCTGTCGATCCGGTGGGCGCCGAACCAGACCACCGCGACCGACGACAGGTTCACCACCGTCATCACGATCGGGAACATCAGCGCGAGCAGATTGCCCGAGCGCAGCGACATCTCCGTCAGATCGGTGTTCGCCCCGCGGAAGCGCTGCTCCTCGTACCCGTCGCGCACAAACGCGCGGATGACCCGGTTGCCGGTGATCTGCTCGCGCAGCACCCGGTTCACCGTGTCGAGCCGCACCTGCATGGACCGGAACAGCGGCCGCAGCGCCCGCACGATCACCGTCACGCTGATGCCGAGCACCGGCACCACGGCCACCAGCACCCCGGACAGCGGCACGTCCAGGCCGAGCGCCAGCACGATGCCGCCCACACACATGATCGGCGCCGACACCAGCAGCGTGAACGTCATCAGCGTGAGCATCTGGATCTGCTGGACGTCGTTGGTCGTCCGGGTGATCAGGGTGGGCGCGCCGAACTGGCCCACCTCACGCGCGGAGAACGACTGCACCTGGTCGAACACGGCGGCCCGTACGTCCCGGCCGACCGCCGACGCCGTACGGGCGCCGTAGTACACGGCCCCCGTGTTGCAGACGACCTGGGCCAGCGAGATGCCGATCATCAGCGCGCCGAAGGACAGGATGTAGCCCGTGTCACCGTTCACGACACCGTTGTCGATGATGTCCGCGTTCAGTGTGGGCAGGTAGAGGGTGGCGCAGGTCTGTAGAAGCTGGAGCAGCACCAGCACCGCGATGGGTTTCTTGTAGGGCCTGAGATAGGTCCGCAGCAGTCGTATGAGCACGCTGGTCTCTCGGAGTCGGCGGGAGGAGCGGATTCGTTGCCCCTGGCCCCTATCGTCGGGCACCACGGTGGTGTTACCTCAACCGATTAAGCCGTCAGCGCTGCTTCGTACGGCCTTACGGGTTCCCTTCCTACCGGCCTCTTACCTTCCGCACCGCGCGGTCACAGCCGGAAAGCGCCCGGATACGTCTGCTCGCGCACCGCCACGAACTGCTGGCGCACGGCCTGTCCGACCGCCAGGTCCTCGCCCGGCTCCAGCACCTGCGCGACCGGCCCCTGCCAGGCCGGCGGCGTGCGGGGATCGAGCATGCCCTGCGAGGCGCCGAGCGCCCAGGCCGCCTGCCGGGCGGCCCCGATCGCACCGTAGTCCGCGGGCTGCGGCACCACGACCTGCGCCCCGAACAGCGCGGGCGCCGCGGCCTGCACCGCGGGCAGCTCCGCCGCCGGACCCAGCAGGAACACCCGGCGTACGTCCACACCGCGCCCGCGCAGCACGTCCAGCGCGTCGGCGAGACCGCAGAGCATGCCCTCGAACGAGGCCCGCGCGAAGTGCTCCGCCTTCATCGACTCCCGGCGCAGACCCGTGAGCGTCCCGGCGGTGTGCGGCAGATGCGGGGTGCGCTCGCCCTCCAGATAGGGGAGCAGCACCAGCCCGTGCGCGCCCGGCGTCGACTTCATCGCCAGCTCGGAGAGGCTCTCCAGATCGGGCAGCCCCAGCAGTTCGGCCGCGCCGCGCAGGGTCCGTACGGCGTTGAGGGTGGTGACGACCGGCAGATGCATCCCCGTGGCGTCCGCGAGGGCGGTGATCATTCCGCTGGGGTCCTGCAAGGCCTCGGGGTGCACGGCCATCACGGAACCGGAGGCGCCGAGCGAGACGACGGCGTCACCGAGCCCGATGCCGAGCCCGAACGCGGCGGCCATGGTCTCGCCGGTCCCGGCCGAGATCAGCAGCCCCTCCGGTGTGGTGCCGGCGGCGTCCGACGGGCCGATCACCTCCGGCAGCATCACCTGGTGCCCGAGCGCCAGTTCCACCAGCTCGGGCCGGTACCCGCCGATCGCCGCCGACCAGTACCCGGTCCCGGAGGCCCCGCCCCGGTCGGTGGTACGGCGCACCGGGCGCCCGAGCAGCTGCCACACCAGCCAGTCGTGGGCCTGCATGAGGACGGCCGTGCGCTGGGCGTTCTCCGGCTCGGTGCGACTGAGCCAGCGCAGCTTGGTCACCGGCTGCGCGGCCTGCGGCACCGACCCGACGGCCTGCGCCCAGGCCTCCCGCCCGCCGAGCGCGTCGATCAGATCGGCGGCGGCGACCTGGGCGCGCTTGTCGCCGCCGACCATCGCGGGCCGCACCGTGTTGCCCTGCGCGTCGAGCGGCACCACCGCGTTCTGCTGCGCGGAGACGCCGATGGCCTGCACACCTTCCAGCAGGCCACCGCCCGCGGCCTCACCGAGGGACAGCAGCCACGCCTGTGGATCGACGTCACTGGGACGCGCGTTGCCCTCGCCCGTCTCGGCGTGCGGGTGCGCCGCATAGCCCTGCCGGAGCACGGCTCCGGTGTCCGCGTCGCAGACGACGATGCGAGTGAAATCGGGCGAGCTGTCCAACCCGGCGACTATCCCCATGGCTCAGATTTTGCCGCATCGGCGCGCTTGCTTCGGCCAAGGGCGGTTCGTGAGGAGCGCACCTACGTGTTACTCGTGCCCCAGTCGTCCTCCCCGGACGACCCCCCGGTGCGCTCGCGCAGGGAGCGGACCCGGTCGGCGACCGAGTCGGGCATCCGGTCGCCGACCTTGTCACTGACGACGTGGTACGCCTTGCCGGCGAACTCGCGGCCCTGCTGGGCGGCGGTCTCGGCGGTGTTGCGGACTGCCGGGTTCTGGGCGACCTGGCGGGCGGACTTCTTCAGCTGCTCGTAGCGCTCGCGTCCGGCCCTTGTGCCCAGTACGTAACCCACGGCGACTCCGGCGACGAACATGAGCCTGTAGCGCATGGCGGCCACCCTTCCTTGATGTGTACAGCGGTAGGTGTCGGGCCCGGGGGAACCGATTGGCGGAGCACCCCCCTGCTTGCGCTAATGTATGTGTCGCAGCGAGCGGGCGCCCCCTGGCGAATACCCAGGTGGGTACGTTCGATGCAACGAGGCATTCCCCTGTAGCTCAATTGGCAGAGCAGCCGGCTGTTAACCGGCAGGTTACTGGTTCGAGTCCAGTCGGGGGAGCTCGGTCCCCTGTAGCTCAATTGGCAGAGCAGCCGGCTGTTAACCGGCAGGTTACTGGTTCGAGTCCAGTCGGGGGAGCATGCAGAACGAGGACCCCACGCAGGGGTCCTTTTTCATGTCCGGCGGAACCGATCACAGCACGGCGGAGTCCTCAGCTCATGAACGCCGTGGGAAGCCGACCATCCGAAGCAGGAGATCGTATGAGCGGCTATGCTGCGGCAGACGGCGCGCACAAATGTGCGCGACACGCCGCTATGGGGCGGTAGCTCAGCCGGTTAGAGCAGCGGACTCATAATCCGTCGGCCGTGGGTTCGAGTCCCACCCGCCCCACCACCGCACGGATTTGCAGAATCGATCCGAACTGCGAGAAGCCCACAGGGCGGGGGCCGGGCGGCAGGACGGGGCCCGTGAATCGCCCACACCGCCGTCGGTAGTGGAAAGCTTGGCGGTCATGACGACCCTGAACTCCCGTGATCCGCTGGCCGTCTCGGTGACCGAGGCGATTCGTACGGGCGATCTGCCGGCGCTGAGCGCGCTGCTCGCCGAGCATCCGGAACTGGCGTCCACCGGCATCACCGAGTCCGAGGACCCGGACCGTGCGGGCACCCGCAGCCTGCTGCACATCGTCACCGACTGGCCCGGCCACTACCCGCGCGCCGCCCAGGTCGTCGCCACCCTGGTGGCGGCCGGCGCCGACCCCGGCGTCCGGTTCGTCGGCGCCCACGAAGAGACCCCGCTGCACTGGGCGGCCAGCAGCAACGACGTCCCGGCGATCGACGCGCTGCTCGCCGCCGGCGCCGACATCGAGGCACCCGGCGCCGTGCTCGGCGGCGGGACCCCGCTCGCCGACGCCTGTGGGTTCGGGCAGTGGCGGGCCGCCCGGCGGCTGGTCGAGCACGGGGCCCACGTCCTCCTCGACGACGCCGCCGCGCTCGGGCTCATGGACCGCGTCGAGGCCTTCCTGGCGGCCTCCACCCCGCCCTCCGCCGAGGAGATCGACCACGCCTTCTGGCACGCCTGCCACGGCGGGCAACTCGCCGTCGCCCGGCATCTCCACGGGCTCGGCGCCGACCTCGACCGGATCGGGTACGACTCCATGACCCCGCTGGACGTCGCGCGGGCGCAGGACGCCGACGCGGTGGTGGCGTGGCTCGTGGAGCAGGGCGCCAAGGCCTCGGCGAGACCCAAGGCGGAGGAGAAGACGGAGGCCGAGGCGGAGACGGACGGGGACGGGGACGGGGACCTCGAAGTCGAAGGGGACGCCGACGGGGACGTCGATGGGGACGGGGACTTCGACCTGGAAGCGGAAGCGGAAGCGGACGTGGACGGGCGTGGGGGCCGGGGCGGGGAGAGGGCGGAGTAAGGGGCTGCCCGCGGGGGTGGTGGTCGTGTCAGGGGCGGGGTCATCCGTGGGGAGTAGTCCGCTTTCGTCCCCTCCTGCTGAGGGGGCAGTGCGGAGGCATCCGTCGGCACGATGTGGCCGGGGGGTGTGGAGGAGAAGGCTGTGGGTATCGAACGGGGCGTGAGCCTCGTGCCGGAACCGCAGCTCAGGAGGGCGTCATGAATCGCCGGATCCTCGTCCGCCCCACCCGCCGGCCCACCGCGCCCCGCGAGGTGCCGATCGATCGCCGGACCCCGTCCGGGAAGTTGCTGCCCTACTGAGCCGCCTCACCGCGGGCCCGTACTGAGTCCCGTCAGAGCGGCGCCTGCCATGTCATCGTCGTGCCGGTGCCGCCCTGCTTCGTCTCTCCGTCGTCGTACACCGTCAGCCGTACCCCCGCCCGGCCGTCCGGCAGTGTCGCCGTCGCGTCGATCGTGATCTCGACGCGGGTGACGGACGGGCGGTGGGTCGCGGGCGCGAGGCCGCGGCGCAGGGCCGTGAGGAGGTGGGCCGCCGTCGGTTCGGGGACCCGGGAGTCGACGGCGCCCGTGAAGCGGGTCGAGGGCGGGAAACCGAGTACCGCCGCCGCGCCCGCGGCCTCCTTGAGGACCTTGCCGCGCAGGGTGGTGGGCGCCTCGGCGGGGGGCTGCTGGAGGGCGTAGATGGTGGTGCGGACCTCCTGGATCGTGGACTGGAGTTCGTCCACGGCCCGGCCCAGGGTGGAGTGGACGGTGTCCGCGGCCGTGCGGCGCTGGGTGGACTCCAGCATCATCGCCGTCGCGAACAGCCGCTGGACGACGAGGTCGTGCAGGTCGCGGGCGATACGGTCGCGGTCCTCGTAGACGGCGAGGCGTTCGCGGTGGTGCCGGGTGTCGGCCATGACCAGGGCCAGGGCCGCCTGGGAGGCGAACTGGGTCGCCAGGAGCTTCTCCACGTCCGTGTACGGGCGGTCGCCGCGCCGGCGCGGCAGCGCGAGCGTGCCGATCAGCCGGCCGTCGGACTGCAACGGCAGCATCATGCTGGGCCCGAAGCGGTGCCGTACATGGGTCGTCATACGGGGGTCGGTCGCCGAGTCGTCGATGAACACCGGTTCGCCGCCGAGGAGTTGTTCCAGGACCGCGCTGCCGGGCTCGATGGTGGTGCCGACGATGTCGCCCGGATCCTGGAAGGTGGACGCCGTGACGATCTCCATACCGCCCGCCTCGGTCGGCTGGAGGATCACGGCCGCGGCGGCGTCGGCGAGCAGCCGGGCGCGTTCGGCGACGGTCATCAGGGCGTCGTCGGCGGTGGTGCCGGTGAGCAGCGCGGTGGTGACGGCCGCGGAGCCCTCGATCCAGCGTTCGCGCTGCCGGGCTGCCTCGTAGAGCCGGGCGTTGCCGATCGCGATGCCGGCCTGGACCGCCAGCAGGCGCAGGAGCTGGGCGTCCTCGGTGGTGAAGTCGCCGCCGTGGGGCTTGCCGGTGAGGTGGAGCAGGCCGAAGAGGCGGCCGTCGACGTGGATGGGGACGTCGAGGGTGCCGGCCCCGGCGGGCGGTCCGGGCGGCAGGTCGGCGCGGATCTCGCGCAGTCCGTCGCGGCCGGGGTCCGTCATGGACAGGGCCGCACAGCGGGCGCCGGTGATCTCGGCGGCGCCGTCCACGATGTGCTGGAGGGTGGCGCCGAGGTCGAGGTCGGTGCCCACGTCGATGACCGCGTCGAGCAGGGGCGACGGCAGCCGCCTGCCGGACTCGTCCGGCATCAGGAGCCCAGCGGGTCCAGCTCCAGCGGCTGGATCTTGCCCTCCAGCATGGCGCCGAGGCCCTGCACCGCACACACGTCGGGCCGCTCGGCGATGTGCACCGGCATACCGGTGGCCTGCCGAAGCATCTGGTCCAGACCCGGCAGCAGCGCGGAGCCGCCGACCATCATGATGCCGCGGTCGGCGAGGTCGGCCACCAGGTCCGGCGGGCAGTCCCGCAGCACCTTGCCGATGCCGTCGAGCACGGCCGTGAGCGGTGTCTGGATCGCGTCGCGCACGGCGGCCGTGTCGACCTGGACGCTGCGGGCGAGGCCGGTGGCGACATCGCGGCCGTGGATCTCGGTGGAGGCCGGCCCCTGCGGGGTGAGACCGTTGCCGCGCAGGGCGATCTGGAGCGGTCGTACGGACTGGCTGGGCAGCATCAACTCGTGTTCGTGGCGCAGGTGCTGCACGATCGCGTGGTCCACGGCCTCGCCGCCGACCGGGATCCGTACGGCGGTGACGATCGCGCCGAGCGAGAGCACCGCGACCTGGGTGGCCGCCGCCCCGCAGACCAGCACCATCGTCGCCTCGGGCTGCTCGACGGGAAGTCCGCAGCCGACGGCGGCGGCGATCAGGGTGTCGACGAGTTCGACCCGGCGGGCGCCGAGGCCGACCAGCGTCTCGATGGCGGCCCGCTGGGCGAGCGGGTCGGCGTCGTGCGGGGTGCAGGCCGCAGCCCGCAGGAACGGCTTGCGGCGCAGGGTGCGGCGGACCTTGTCGCCGAGCAGATGGCGGAGCATCCGCTGGGCCATCTCGATGTCGACGACCGTGCCGCCGGAGACCGGCCGGACGACCCGGATGTAGTCGGGGGTGCGGCCCGTCATCTGCTCGGCGAACTCGCCGACCGCGATCAGCGCCCCGGTGCGGGTGTTCACGGCGGCGGCCGACGGCTGGTCGACGACGAGCCCGGCACCCTTGACGTACACCCGTGTCCGCGCCGCGCCGAGGTCGACGGCGAAATGGCAGCGGCGCAGCTGCTCCAGGCTGGCGGTCATGGCAGTTCCTCCCGAGGCACAGACCGAGGTGCCGCCCGACGGCGGGCCCTCACTCGCATCGTGCGGGGACGGGGACGGGACCGCCTTCGGTAGGGGGCCGGGCGGGGCGCCGCTGTACGGGTGATTTGTCGTAAAAGTTCGGCGTGGTCGTCAGTTGTCCGCTCGCGACGGCGAGCTGACGGTGTCTCGGGGCGCGAGCGCGGGTACTGAAGGGAAGGCGCCGCCTCCCTGGGACGGGGAGGCGGCGCCGCTGTCGGCTCTTCGGCCGGTGACCGTACGGCCCCTCGGCCGCGCCGGACGACTCCTCTGTCGCGCCGGACGGCTCTTCTGCCGTCAGACCAGCCAGCCGACGAAGTGGATGAGGCCGGCGAGGATGTCGGTGAGAAGGTTCATGATCGTGCTTTCTCCTTGCGTGACGCTTGGTGTGGGACCGCGCTCGGCCACGGTATGCATCCCGTCGCTCGCGCACCGTAAGTATCGTCAACCCCGGCAGCCCCGTGCGCCCTCAGGTGCGACGATCACCTGTTCCAGGGAACAACTGCTCGCCTGTTCGGTCCCGGACGACCCCCAGCTCCGCCAAGTCCTGTGGCCGGATGCGGAGTTGGTCGGCCGTGGCCTCCACCTCCTCCGGACCGCGCTTCAGGATCTGCGCGGCGAGCTCGGGGGCGATGACGGAGAAGTAACTGTCCGGCGTGGCATACGTGTTGCCGGGCGCGGCCAGCGCCAGCGCCCCGCCGGAGCCGCCCTCGCCGATCAGCAGGGTGGTCACCGGCGTCCGCGCGGCGGCCACCGCCACGAAGACGTCCGCGATCGCGGCCCCGACGCCCTGCCGTTCCGCCTCCGCGTCATTGGCGGCGCCCGGCGTGTCCACCAGGGTCAGCACCGGGATGCCGAGCCGGTCCGCGAGCCGGATCAGCCGGGCCGCCGTACGGTACCCGGCCGGACGGGTGGCCGTCCCCGTCTGGGCGGCGTACGCGACCGTACGCCCCGCGTGTTCGCCGAAGCCGCACAGCATGCCCTCGGGGTCGGTGCCGCCGCAGCGGTCGCCGCTGATCGGGGCGCGGTGGGCGAAGTAGGCGTCCAAGTAGCGCCCGGCGCGCGGGCGTTGGGGTGAGCGGGCGCGCAGGACCGCGTCCCAGCCGGTCGCGGGGAGGTCGGTGGCACCGAGGGGCGCGGGCGGGGGAGCGGACTCGGTGGACGGGGCGGTCAGCAGGCGCAGCCAGCGGCCGAGGGTCACCCGCAGTTCCTCCGGGGGTACGACGGCGTCCGCCGCGCCGGTCGCCACCTGCGCCTCGGCCGAGTAGGCCGCCGGGTCCGCGTCCGGTGGGCGCACCCGTGAGCCGGCGAAACCGACCTGGGCGCCGGGCAGCGCGAGGATCACGTCGGCGCCCGCGCCGAGGGTGGCCCAGCCGCCGCCGGTCGTCGGATCCCGCAGAACGGCGATCTGCGCCAGCCCGGCCTCCCGGTTCAGCGCCGACTGCCGTGCCACACGCTGGAGTTGGGTGAGCGCGACCATGCCCTCCTGCATCCGGCTGCCGCCCGTCGCGATCAACGGCACCACCGGCAGCCGGTGTTCGCGGGCGTGTGTGTACGCCGCCTCCAGCCGGTCGCCGGTGCGTTCGCCGAGCGAGCCGCCGAGGAAGCCGAACTCGAACGCGATCAGCACCGCGTGGGTGCCCTCGACCCGTCCGGTGCCGCACACCACCGACTCGTCCTCGCCGGTGCGTTCGGCGGCGCGGGCGCGCGAGGCGTCGTAGCCGTGCCAGGCGAGGGGGCCGTCGGGGGCGGGATCCCTTGTGGGGTGCGGGAGTTCGGCGAAGTCGTCGGTGACGAGGGCGAGGACCTCGCGGGCCGAGAGGCGGTCAGTCATGGCCGAGCGCCCGCTTCATGATCTTCCCCATGTCGTTGCGGGGCAGCGCGTCCAGATGCCGGACCACGCGGGGCCGCTTGTGCGGGGCGAGGCGGCGGGCCACATGGTCGGCCAGCTCCTCGTCGGCGGGCGGCGACTGGGGATCGGCCGGCACGATCCAGGCGACGATCCGCTCACCGAGGTCGTCGTCGGGCTCACCGGTGACGGCGGCCTCGCGGACCCCGGGATGTTCGAGCAGCGCGTTCTCGATCTCCCCCGCCCCGATCTTGTAGCCGCCGCTCTTGATCAGGTCCGTGGCCTTGCGGCCGACGATCCGGACATAGCCGTCGGGGTCGCGGACCGCCATGTCGCCGGTGCGGAAGAAGCCGTCGGCGGTGAAGGCGGCGGCGGTCGCGTCGGGCCGGTTGAGGTACTCGGTGAAGAGATTGGTGCCGCGCACCTGGATCTCGCCCACGGTCTCCCCGTCGTACGACGTGATCGGCGACCCGTCCTCCTCGACGAGCCGCAGCTCCACGTTGGGCAGCGGCACACCGACCGTGCCGGCGCGCGCCTCGCCGTCGGCGCGGACGCTGGTGTTCATCAGCGTCTCGGTCATGCCGTAGCGCTCGACGACCCGGCGGCCGGTCGCGGCGGTGATCCGCTCGTGGTCGTGCACGGGGAGCGCGGCCGAACCGGAGACCAGGAGCCGTGCGCCGCCCAGCGCCTTCGCCAGCTCGGGCTCGTCCGGGAGGGCCTCGGCGATGCGGTGGTACATCGTCGGCACGCCGAACAGCATCGTCGCGCCCGAGTTCAGCTCCCGCGCCACACCCTCCGTGTCGAACCGGCCGAGGTGCCGCACCGAGCCGCCGCGCCGGAGCGGGCCCAGGATGCCGAGCACCAGGCCGTGCACATGGAAGAGGGGAAGCCCGTGGACGAGTACGTCCGCGTCCGTCCACTGCCAGGCGTCGGCGAGCGCGTCCAGGGTGGTGGAGACGGCCCGGCGGGGGAGGACGGCGCCCTTGGGCGGGCCGGTGGTGCCGGAGGTGTAGACGACGAGGGCGGGCGCCTCGTCGTCGGCGTCGTCCGGGGCGGCCGGCCCCGTGGCGTGCACGTCGACGTCGATGCGGGGCAGGTCGGCGAGCGCGGCGGGGAGTTCGGAGCCGGGGGCGGTCAGTACGGCGTCGGGGGCGCTGTCGGACAGGATGTGCCCGAGCTCCTTGTCGCCCGACTTCGGGTTGAGCGGGACCGCGGCCACTCCGGCGACCAGGGCGCCGACGGTGGCCACGGCCGTCTCCAGCGTCGGGGTCGCCCAGACGGCGACGCGGCGGGTGTCACGGACCCGCGCGGCGACGGCCCCGGACGCGGCCGCGAGCTCGGCGTACGTCAGGGCGCGGTCGCCGAAGCGCACGGCGGGCTGCTCGGCCGGTCCCCCGGTGAGGGCCGGGAAGAGTGAGGACACGCGTTGTGCTCCTTGGTCGTTGGTCTTGCCGTGAGTGCGGGTGCCTTGGCTAGCCGAGGCCGGGGACGACCAGCACCAGCCATGCCAGTGCGGGGGCGGCCGCCACCACGATGCCTCCGTACATCATCAGCTGCCTGAAGAAACGTTCGCGGTCGACGTCCGGGGCGGCGGCCAGCACGAGGGCGCCGTTCGTCGAGAACGGGCTCACGTCGACGACCGTCGCCGACACCGCGAGGGCCGCGATCATGCCGACCGCGCCTATCTCGCCCTGGGCGAGGAAGGGCACCGCCAGGGGGATCAGGGCGCCCATGATGCCTACGGAGGAGGCGAACGCGGAGATCAGGGCGCCGATGTAGCAGAGCAGTACGGCGGCCAGGAGGGGGACGCCGATGCCGCCCACGCCCTCGCCGGCCCAGGTGATGGTGCCCATCTCGTCGAGGACGCCTACGTAGGTGAGGACGCCGCAGATGAGGAGGACTGTGGGCCAGGCGATCTCTGTTACCGCTGCGCGGGAGGTCTGGGGCCAGGCGGTGCTGAGGATCACTGCGAGGGTGATGGCTGTGAGGCCTGCGTCCAGATCGAAGACGAGTACGGCGACGACGAGGGTGAGCAGGGCGAGGAGGGTGGTTATCTGGGGTGGGGTGAGGGTGGGGGTGGTTGCTGTTGCTGTCTGGGCACCGGCTCGTTGTGGCTGGTCGCGCAGTTCCCCGCGCCCCTTCTCGGCGTTGCTGCTGACGGCGTCGAGCGGGCCCCTCTCCCTTTCGGCGTTGCTGTCGACGGCGTCGAGCAGGCCCCTCTCCCTTTCGGCGTTGCTGTCGACGGCGTCGAGCGGGCCCCTCTCCCTTTCGGCGTTGCCGGCGAGGGCGTCAGGGGGCACCGAACCCTGACCCGCCGTGCCCTCTCGTACCGAACCCCGGCGCCACAAGCTCAGGCCTCCGCATGCCACGAAGACCGTGCTTGCGATGATCAGGTTGGCGATGAGGGAGGCCAGGAACAGGGCCAGTTCGTTGCCGGGGAGGTTTTCTCTTTCGACGATTCCGTTGACGATCGTGCCGTAGATGCTGATCGGGGAGAAGCCGCCGGCCTGGGCGCCGTGGACGACCATCGCGCCCATCAGGAGCGGGCTGATGCCGTACGCGGCGGCGAAGCTGAGGGCGATCGGGGCGACGATCGCGACGGCGGCGGGGCTGACGGCACCGATCGCGGTCAGCGCGCCGGTGAGGGCGAACATCACCCACGGGATCAACGCCACGCGCCCGCGTACGAGTTGGACGGCGGCGTGCACGAGCCAGTCGGTGGTGCCGTTCGCGCGGGCGATCGCGAAGAGATAGGTCACGCCCACCAGGACGACGAAGAGATCGCCGGGGAAGCCGGCGAAGATGCCGTCGGCGTCGAGGTCGGCGACCAGGGTGCCGACTCCGAAGGCGGCGGCGAAGGCCAGTGCGCCCATGTTCACGGAGCGGGTGGTGGCGATGACGAACACCACCACGAGGACGAGGATCGAGATGAGCTCGGGGGACATACGGGCTCCCGCGGGACTGGACGAGTGGCTGAGCCAATCGGGGTGTTCGCCAGCGTGGGTGCGGGCGGGCGGGGACGTCAAGAGGGCATGCGGAAATTGGCTGAGCCACTCAACCAGTCCTGTAGCCCGGTGCTACCCTCCCCGCGAGAGGGGGACCCGTGACCGACGCCCTGCGCCCCATGACCAAACAGCGCCTGTACGAGCAGGTGCTGAACCGGTTGCGCCAGTACGTCACCGAGGGCGGCCTGCGGGCCGGTGACCGCCTTCCGCCCGAGCGGGACCTCGCCGCGCGGCTGGGGGTGAGCCGGGCATCCGTGAAGCAGGCGATCGTGGTGCTGGAGGTGCAGGGCCTGGTCGAGGCGCGGCACGGCGGTGGTACGTATCTGCTCCGGGACACCCTCGACGTGGAGCCGGTGGAGCAGCTGGTGGAGCGCCGCAGACGGCTCCCGGACGTGCTGGACGCGCGCGAGGCGCTGGAGACCAAACTCGCCGAACTGGCCGCCGAGCGCCGCACGGAGGACGACCTCACCGCGATGCGCTCGGCGCTCACGCACATGGCGCGGGAGATCGACGGCGGCGGTCACGGTGTCGAGGGCGACCGTCTGTTCCACGGGGCGGTGACGGCGGCGGCCCACAGCGCGCTGCTCGCGGAGTTCATGCGCTCGATCGCGGACCAGATCGCGGAGAGCCGCACCGAGTCGCTGCGCCAGCCCCACCGCCCCACCCGCTCCCTGGCCCAGCACCAGGCGATCCTGGACGCGATCGAGGCGGCGGAGCCCCGCCGTGCGGCCACGGCGATGCGCCGCCATGTGCGTACGGTGGCGAAGGTCCGCCTCCTGGACTGGGACCCGGACGACGGCCGGCCCGAGTAGGAGAGGACCGGCCTCAGTAGCGGACCGGCCGCGGCACGAGGACCGACCGTAATGGCCGACCGGCCCTAGCGCCGGAACGGTGCCGACATCGCCCGCAGCATGCTGTGTTCGCTGTCGTCGTCCGACAGTTCCCACATGAAGGTGCCCAGCAGCCCGCTCTGCTTGGCGTGCCGGGCCCGGATGCCGATCGACGTCGGGTCCTCGTAGCTCACGAACTTCCGCTCGGCGGCGTTGTACAGCCAGGGCGTCTGCGCGACCGGGTGCCAGTACCGCTGCCAGGCCGGGTCGGCGAGCAGCTCCGCGACCGCGCTCCGGCCGCTGACCCAGAAGGTCTCGTCGTACGCCTGGTAGAGCCCGTGGTTGTCGCCCTCCTCCTTGACGACGAAGCCGCGGCCGTAGAACGGGGTGCCCAGCACGAGGCGGTCGGCGGGGACGCCGTGCAGCCGGTAGTAGGCCACCGCTCCGGTCACGTTGTTCCAGACCTTGTCCGGTGCCGGCATGGGGTCGGCGGCGACCGGGCGCATCGGGGCGTTGAAGGTGGACACGGGCGAGAATCCGGTGCCCATGTCGTAGGTCATGATGTTGATGAAGTCGAGGATCCGGGCCAGCTTGCCGAGTTCGAAGCTCTTCGCCGGGTCGTAGGACCCGTCGGTCTGGAGCCGCCCGGCGGGCAGCGCGGCCGTCACCTCGTACCGCTTGCCGTGCCTCTCGCCCAGCTTGTCGATCGAGGTGCGGAACTCCTGTGTCAGCAGGGTCATGTTCCTGCGGTCCTCGGGCCGGTCGGTGATCTCCGTCGGGCCGCCGTAGACGGGGAACTCCCAGTCGAGGTCGACTCCGTCGAAGCTGCCCCGGTAGGTGGAGAAGAACAGGTCCAGGCACGAGTTCACGAGTGTCCGCCGGGCGGCCGGGGTGAGCGCGGCGTCGGAGAACCCGCCCGCGCCCCAGCCGCCGATGGAGATCAGGGTGCGCAGGCGCGGGTGCTCGCGCTTCAGCTTCGCCAGCTCCGCGAAGTCGTCCGCCGCGGACGGCTGAACCGTGCACTTCCCCTGCTCGATCGTCGAGAAGGCGTAGAAGAGATGGGTGATGCGGTCGGCGGGAATCCGCGAGACGGGGTACGCCTCGCTGTTCCAGCCCGCGTAGTACGCGCCGATCACCGGGTCCCGCCGCTCAAGCGAGGCGGCCGAGGCGCCGGAGGTGGCCGAGGTGGCCGAGGCGGTCGGGGTACCGGCCCCCAGCAGGCACGTCGCCGACACCAGACATGCCAGGAGCAGGGCGTGCACGCGGCGGAATCTTGACACTCGCTACCTCCAGGACGGTTGTCATGGGCACGGTAGCGGGTGGCCTCCCCGGCAGCGTCTCGATGCCGGGGAGGGCCGCCGTAAACGCTCGGAATCAGGCAACCCCCCGGCCGCTGCCGCCGGTGTCCGTCACGTCCGCCACCACGCAGGCGATGTTGTCCGGGCCGCCCGCCGCGTTGGCCTCGGCGATCAGGCTGTCGACCGCGTCCCGGGGCGTCTCCGTCGCGGCGAGGGCCGTACGGACGGCGGCGTCGGGGACGACCGCACTGAGGCCGTCGGAGCACAGCAGATAGCGGTCGCCGGGGTGGGCGTCATGCAGACGGAGGTCGGGGGTGGGGCGGGTGGTGCCGGTGAGGGCGTTGAGGAGCAGGGTGCGCTGCGGGTGGGCCGTGGCCTCCTCCGGGGTCAGCCGGCCCTCGTCGATCATCGACTGGACCACGGTGTGGTCGTGGGTGATACGGAACAGGCCGCCGTCGCGCAGCAGATACGCCCGCGAGTCGCCGATGTGGACGAGGGCCAGCTGCGAGCCCGTCCACAGCATCGCCGTGAGGGTGGTGCCCGCGTCCTCCTCGGCCGTCGCGTCCCGCACCGCCGCCGACGCGTCCTGGACGGCCGCCTCCAGGAGGTTCAGGACACTGCCCGCCGGGATCCGCGTCTCCTCCAGGTCGCGCAGGGTCTTCACGGCCGCCGTGCTCGCCCGGTCGCCGGTCGGGCCGTAGCCGTCCGCCACGGCCAGCAGACGGGTGCCGGCGTAGGCGGTGTCCTGGTTGGCGGGGCGAGTCCGGCCCCGGTCGCAGTGGGCGGCGTAACGCAGTTCGAGGGTCGTCATGGTGGGGTCCCTTCGCGGTTGGGCCGTCGTCAGGTGGTCCACCAGGAACTTGGCCAGATCGCGGCGCTCCGCCGTCTCCGCCTCCACCCGCGCCCAGTACGCCCGGACGGCACCGGCCGCCTCCGCCGCCGGCAGCGCGCACACCTCGCGGATGCGGGCCAGCGGCATGCCCAGCCGGCGCAGCCACGCCACCAGGCGGGCCCGCTCCAGCTGGGCATGTGCGTAGTAGCGGTAGCCCGTGTCCGGGTCCACGTGGGCCGGGCGCAGCAGGTCCAGTTCGTCGTACAGCCGCAGGGCCTTCGGTGAGAGGCGGGACGCCTTCGCGAACGCGCCGATCGTCAGCATGTGTGCCACCTGGAAACCTCCTCCGGTTCCGTCACCGATGCTGGGGCTTCACCGAAGGTGAAGGTCAAGCGGGGTTCTTCGGACGCGGGTCCGATTGTTAGCCTGCGCGTGTCCTGATCAGCCGCGGCCCTACGTGGATGGAGACGCCGTGTCCCGAGTCGCTCTCGTCACCTGCCGTCCCGGGCCACACATCAGTGCCGACCGGGATCTTCCGGTGCTGGTGGACGCGTTGCGGAAGGCCGGGGCCGACGCCGAAGCCGTCGTCTGGGACGATCCCGGCGTCGACTGGGCCGGCTTCGACCTCGCCCTGATCCGGTCCACCTGGGACTACAGCTGGCGGGCGGCGGAGTTCCTCGCCTGGGCCGAGCGGTGCGGCAAGCTGACCCGGCTCGCGAACCCGGCACCCGTGGTCCGCTGGAACAGCGACAAGCGGTATCTCGGCGACCTCGCCGCGGCCGGCGTACCCACCGTCCCCACCCGCTATCTCGCCCCCGGCGACCCGGCCGACCTCCCCGACGACCACGAGTACGTCGTCAAGCCCACCTCGGGCGCCGGCGCCCGGTTCGCCGCCCGCTACACCCCCGCCGAGCGCGACACCGCCGTACGCCAGCTGGAGCGGATGCACGCCGAGGGGTTCACGGCGATGGTCCAGCCGTATGTCACCAGCATCGACGCCACCGGTGAGCGGGCCCTGCTGTTCGTCGGCGGGGAGTTGCTGCACGCCAGCCGGAAGGGGGCCGTCCTCGCGCCGGGCACCCCCTACGACGCCCGCAAGGTCGCGCATCCGGGCATCGAGCCCTGGCGGCCCACCGACGCCGAACTCGCCGTCGCCGAGCGCGCGTTGGCCGCCGTACCGGACGCGCCCGAGCTGCTCTACGCCCGCGTCGACCTCGTGGACGGGGACGAGGGGGATGGCGGGGGCGACGGCGGCGCAGGGCGGCCGCGGGTGATGGAGCTGGAGCTGGTCGAGCCGAACCTCTTCCTCTCCCTGCATCCCGGGTCCATGACGCGGCTGGTGGACGCGGTGATCGAGGCCGCCCGCACGCCGGGACTCACCCCACCACCGCCATCCGCTGCAACAGACCCCAGGTGAACTCGGCCACCACCTCCCGGCGCACCCCCTGTGCGTCCGGTGCCGTGAACGACAGGCCCCAGCGGGTGGGGGCCGAGCCCTCCAGCGGACGGGCCGGCGCGAAGGCGCGGGCGGCCTCGTCGACCGTGCACGACCAGGGCGTCAGGTCCTCCAGGCTGTGCAGGGCGGGCGGCTCGGCGCCCGGGGCGCGGACCAGCCACTCGTTCCACACGGCGCCGTTCGGGGCGAGCAGGATCTCGAAGCGCAGGGACGGCCAGAGCGGCACCGGCCACTGCCGGGCCTCGCAGTCCAGGTCGCCGATCCGGCGGGCGGTCGTCGACTCGGGCGGCCCGAGGACCGAGCGGTACCGGGACGCGGCCGAGCGGGAGCGCGGTGAGCGGACCATCGCCTGCCAGCGTTTGTTCGCCTCACGCATCTCGGCGAGCGAGACGCCCAGTTCGTACCGGGCCGCCTCCACCAGGTCCGGGTTGTGGTCCGCCATCCGGCGCAGCAGCACCAGCTGGAAGTGGAGTGGGGTGAAACGGCCCGGCGCGGGCCGGTCAGCGGCGGGTGTGGAATCCGAGGACATGCAGTCCATCGTCGCGCACCCGGTGCCCGCCCGGACGGCGGCCGTCCGGCAGGAACAGCACCGAGTTGACGTACCGCGGCCGGTGCCGGAACGGCAGCACCCGGCGCAGCAGCCCCTCGTTCACCACATGGGCCGTGCCCTCCTGATGGGTCTCCAGCGGGAACGACGAGAGCGGGACCCAGCGGTCCGCCGGCAGCACCCAGCCCTCGTAGCCGAGCAGCCGCAGATACGTCACCACCGGACTCACCGGCTGGATCCGGGTCTCCAGCTCCACGAAGAGCGACGGCCGGTCCCGGGCCAGCAGTGCCGTCGCGCCGCGCAGCACCGCCAGCTCACTGCCGTCCACGTCGATCTTGACGAACCCGACCTCCTTCAGGCCCAGATCGTCGAGGGCGACACAGCGCACCGGCACCGCACGGCCGTGGATGTCCCGCCGGACCAGGGACGACACCCCGCGCTGGCCGCCGTCGTCGGCGGGCAGCCACAGCCGGGCCGTGCCGGGCCGGTCCGCGGCGGCGGCCTGGATGACCCGGACGTTCGGCGGGGTCGTGTCCGCGAGCAGCCGCGCCAGATACGGCACCGGCTCCACGGTCACCACCCGCCGTACCCGCCCGCTCAGCCGCTGGGTCCACGGGCCGTACCAGCCGCCGACGTCGACGGCCGTCACACATCCCGGCGGCAGCAGATCGCCGATCCGGGCCAGCTCCGGCTCGAAGCGCGGATACACGGCACGGGCGGCCGCCGCCACCAGCCGGTCGGGCAGCCGGGCGGCGAGCCGGGCGGCCAGCGTCGGGGGCGCGGTCACGGGGACATCCGTTTCAGCAGCTCCTCGTGTTCCTCGTCGGGGACCTGCTCCCCGGAGGACGGCAGCAACTGCGGAATGCCGTCCACGATCGGGTAACGCCGGTGCAGCCGCGGGTTGTACAGGGCCTCGGCCGAGGTGACCGACTCGTCCGCGAGCAGCAGATGCAGCGGCCCCTTGTCGAGTGGGCAGGCGAGAATCCTCAGCAGCGGGTCTTCTGGCTTCATGGGGGTGTCAACTCCTTGGCGCCCATGGGGGGTTGGGGTGCGGTGTCGTGCTTGGGCATGGTCAGCAGCACGGTCACCGCGAGACACGTGCCGGCGATCCGCAGGGCCAGCCGCAGCGGATCGGACGGCAGCGCCTCGCCGAACGCGAGCGTGCCGAGCACCGCCGTGTACAGGCTCGTCACCGTCGTGCACACCGGCACGATCAGCGAGGCCCGGCAGCGCTGAAGCGCCGCCTGCGACATGACCAGGCCGAACGCGCCGGTGAACAGCAGCAGATACGGGTACGGGGAGCGCAGCACGTCGACGATCGCGCCCCCGAGGCCGCTCGCCGTGAGATAGCCGGAGACACCCTTGATGGCGAGCGAGCTGACCCCGTAGAGCAGCCCGACGGCCACGCCGTACTCGACGCCCGTGGTCGGCAGCCGGTGGCGGTGGCCGGCGTTGCGCTCGGCGGACCGGTACAGCCAGACGCCGGCCGCGAGGGACGGCACACACACCAGCAGCACCAGCGGGTACGGGGCCCCGCGGCTCACCGTGTCGCCGGTCTCGTCCAGCGACAGCACGACCATCAGCAGCGCGAGCAGGATCGCCGCCAGCGCGTACCGCTCCCGGCCGCTGGTCTCCTCGCCGAGCAGCCGCGACGACAGCAGCACCAGCAGCACCAGGCCGGAGACGAAGATGCCCTGCGCCGCCGCGATCGGCAGCGTCCGGTACACCAGCAGCTGGGCGCCGAAACCGGCCGCCAGCGCCACCGAGCCCGCGATCCACAGCGGACTGCTCACGACCAGCCGCAGCAGCCGGGCCGGGCGGCGGACGCTGACCTCCGGGAGCGTCCCCAGCGCCCGCTTCTCCAGCACGAACCCGGTGCTGTACAGGACGTTCGCCAGCAGAGCCGCGGCCACTCCCCACCACATGGCGCGGCCCCTCAGTTCCGGCGTGCGTGCAACAGCAGAATGGAGGCGAGGGAGGGCCGGGCACACGCCACCCGGTCCAGCGGACGCAGCGGCCGCGGCACGCCGTGGAAGGGCGCCCCCGCCAGCCGTACGACGTCGAAGCCGGACGCCGCGACGAACTCCCGCAGCGCGCGGGCCGTGTAGAGCCGCAGATGACCCACCACCTCCGTGCCGGGCCGGCCGTGGATCCCGCGCAGACTGACCTCCGAGAACACGGGCTGCACACCGGCGAGGAGCAGGGCGCGGTTGTACCAGGCGGCCAGGTTCGGGGTGGAGAGCATGAGATGGCCGCCGGGCCGCAGCACCCGGCGGATCTCGTCCAGCGCGGCGTCCGGGTCGACCAGATGCTCGATCACCTCGCTGAACAGCACGGCGTCGGCGGCACCGGTGCGCAACGGCAGCCCGCCGCCGGTGAGTTCACCGCGGATCGCGTACGGCATCCGGGTGCGGGCCCTGACGAGCGCGTCCTGGGACCAGTCGACGCCGACGATCCGGTGGCCCCGCAGCAGGGGTGCGGCGGTGGCCGCCGCGGTGCCGTCGCCGCAGCCGATGTCGACGATCGTCTGCTGCTCGGTGCCGGTGAGGGCGTGCGCGAGCATGCGGGCCTGGCGGAGCGAGCGGGGGGTGCCGGAGGCGACGGGGACGGCGGGGTTCTCGTAGAAGTCGCGGAGTTCGGCGGGTGGTGTGTGCGCGGTGGTGGTGCCGGTTGCTGTCATGGGCCGGCCTCCGTCGTGTGCAGATGGTGCTCGAAGAGGTCCCGCAGCCGGGCGCCGTCGTCGTCGCTCAGCAGGGCGCGGGACCAGCGCAGGGCCAGATGGAGCCGGCCCGCGGTGGACGCCGTGGTGACCGTGAGGCCACGCGGCATACGGGCGGGCGCGGAGAACCAGACCGCGTGCGCGCGGCCCGCCTCCGCGCCGAAGTCGAGGGGGTACGGGATCCGCCCGATGTTGCTCAGGAGGGTCGTCGACGTCCAGGGCGCGGCGGCCCTGCGCAGGCCGCGGGTGAGCGCGGCGCGCCAGGCGACCGGGACGACCGGGGCGGTGAGGAGGGTGGCGCCGTGGCCCAGTTGGGGGCGGGGGAGGGACTTGAGGGCGCGCGTACGGGTTGCCGTGCGGCGCAGCAGGTCCGGCAGGTCGGGGTCCGTCAACTCCTGCGGAGAGAAGGGGACTTCGACCAGGCGGGTGCCGTTGCCGATCGGCATGCTCAGGTCTCGCGGGCGGTCGTCCACCGGCATCGTGATGCGCAGGGGGCGGGGAGGGGCGCCGTGTTCGCGGTTCCAGTGGGCGAGGGTGAGGGCCGTGGTGACCATGAGCTGGTCGTTGACCGTGTACGGGGAGCCCTTGGGGCGGTGGGGGAGGGGGAGTTCGGCCACGAGCATGCCGTTGCCGTTGCCCGGGGTGGGGGTGCCGGGGGCGACTCTCGCGGGGCGGGACCAGTTGGAAGGGGTTTCGGGGGTGGGGGTGGGGGTGTCCGGGGCCGGGCGGGTGGGGGGTGCGGTGGGGGCGTTGTCGGTTCCGCCGTACAGCTCCGCCGCCGTTGCCAGGATTCTCAGGCAGGCGGGGCCGTCGAGGGCGGTGTGGTTGATGGTGAGGAACAGGACCGTTCCCTGTGGTGCGGGGGTGGGGGGCGCATCCCGGCGCTGGTCGGGTGCCGCTGCGCCCACCCGTGCCGCCCCAGCGGCACGACTGCCCGCAGCTGCGTCTGCGTCTGCGGTTACGGCTGCGGCTGTGGGTACGGCGTGGAGTCTTATGGGGGGTGACAGTGACAGGGGTGGGGCCTCTGCCAGTGCGCTGGTTCTCGCGTCCCGCAGTGTGTTCGGGCCGTCTTCCCCGAACGTCACCACCTCCACGTCCGGCTGGTCCGTCAGTTCCCACTCGTAGCGGCGGCGGTACCAGCGGCCCGCCGCCTCCCGCACGAGGATGCGGGGGTGGCGGTTCAGGGCCTCCGTGAAGGCCTTGCGCAGGCGGGGCGGGTCCAGCGGGCCCGGGAGGTGGACCTCGATGTGGACCGTCTCCGGTTCCTCCTCCTGGAGGCAGTGGCGGGCGATCTCGTCCACCACCGGGAAGGGCACGGTCGTCATGGGCGCTCCTTCCCGGGCGCGCGGGCCGTGACGGTCGGGCCCGACACCGGTGGCAGTTGCGCCGTCGGTGCCTCGTCGGCGTCGCCGGTCCGCACCCGCACGCTCACCAGTGCCGCGAACAGGCCGATCAGGGCCAGGAGTTGGGCCACCGGCCCGAACGCGCCGTCGCCGTCGGCGACCGGCCCGCCCGCGCCCGTCGCCGCCACGATGCCCGCGACCGCCAGGGACCCGAACGCGATCGGTACGAGGAACTCGTGCCGCCGGTGCGCCAGCAGGGCCAGCACCGGGACCAGCAGGGCGAACCAGCCCGCGACGACCACACCGACCAGCGTCAGCGCCACCGCGCCGAGCCAGAAGCCGGGCAGCGGCGGTACCGGCTGTGCCTGGTCCGGGTTGGGCTCGCGCCGGCGCCACACCACGAGGCCCACCAGGACCGCGAGCCCCGCCCCGCTGCCGATCAGCCCGGCCTCGTACGTCGAGGAGGGCTCGTAGGACAGCTTGACCGTGCCGCCCTCGCCCGCCGGGATCAGCCAGCCCTGCTGCCAGCCGTCGAGACGGACCGGGGTGAGTTCACGGCCGTTCAGCGTGGCCTTCCAGCCGTCGTTGAAGTTCTCGTACGTCGAGACGTACGAGGCGGCGCCGGAGCCGACGGAGAGTTCGCGCTGGTCGCCCAGCCAGTCCCGGATCTCCAGGTCGCGGTTGGTGGCGACGGGGGGATCGACCGTGCCGCGGGTGAGGGTGACGTCGGTGAGGACCAGCGGACCGGCGTCGCCCGCCTCGACGCGGTGGTTGCCGGCCGACAGGTCCACACGGTTGTCGTCGATGCCGCACAGGGTGAGGTCCACCCGGCGGCGCTCGGTGAGGTCCCGCACCAGGCCCTGCGCGCTCGTCTCGAACAGGTCGCCGTCCACCGCCACGTCCGGGCCGGAGCCGCACGGCAGCGAGAAGGTGCGGTCGGCGTCCGGCTGCGGGGTGCGGTAGCTGTCCAGTGCCGGGATGTAGGCCTCGGTCAGGCCGACGGGAAGTTGCAGGTCCTCGTCGACGAGCGGGTTGTAGAGGGTGACCGGCGCGGTCTGGGTGATGGTGATGTCCAGACGGTCCGTGGTGATCGCCGGGAAGCGGGCCCAGCCGTTCTCGTCGACGGCCGCGACCGCCGCGCCGTCCGGCGAGCTGATGCTGACCTCGGTGGGCCGGGTGGTGAGACCGCCGGCGCCGGGCAGCACCAGCTCGGTCACGGGCTGCTTGCCGTCCCAGCTCAGATGGATGGTCGGGTTGTCGCCGGCGATCCACGCGGTGGTCAGATCGCCGTCCGTGAGGTTGCGGGCGGACAGGCCGACGCCGAGCTTCGCGGTGGTGTCGGCGGTGGCGGTGATCCGGTTCTGCTGGTCGGGCGCGATCTCGTAGAGCAGCCGGTCGAGTTCCTCGCCGGGCACCGCGACCGCGCTCGCCTTGACCTCGTAGGACCCGTCCGTGCCCGTCGAGAAGGAGCGGTGCAGGCCCGCCTCCGCACCCGTCGGGGACATACCGGCCGGGTCGGCGGACCGGTGCAGGGAGACGATCTCGTTCGCCGCGTCACTGTCCGCCGAGTCCTCCGGCAGGTTCAGCATGCGGGTCACCGTGACGTCCGGCAGATCGATCTCGGAGAAGCCGGTGCCGAGCAGCCCCGGCCGGCGCTCCACCGAGTCGAGGATCGTCAGCCGCATCCAACTCGTCGCGCCCTCGGGCGCCTTGACCCGCTGGGTGGCACCGTTCGGCTGGAGGAAACTGGTCACCGAACCGCGCTCGGTCTCCACCCGCACCCGCGTCGGCGCCGACCGCACACTCTCCTGCGGCAGCGGTGTCACCCGGAACGACGACGGCATGTCGTACTCGTCCGTGAAGCCGATCCGCAGCCACTCGCCGTCCGGCGTTTCCGCCGAGCCCTCCGTCCACGCGGTGTCCGGGTTGCCGTCGAACGCGTTGACCGGGTCGAACTGCGGCAGATGGAAGAACCAGCTGCCGTACGAGGACGCCGTCACCGACTCCGCGCCGCGCAGCTCGGCCACCGTCTGATGCTCGATGCCGTCCGTCGGCAGGATCTGGTGCGGCTCGTCGCCCGCGTCCTGACTGGCGTCCGGCGCGTTGCGTTCGTCGCGGGTGTACGTGTACGACGTGTTGGCGTTGACCAGGCCGAACCGGGTGTCTGCGCGCCGCAGCCCGTCACCGCTGACCTGCAACGACGGTGAGCCGAGGCCGGGATGGTTGTCGCCGGTGAGCACACTGGACCGGCCGCGCAGGTCGGTCGCGAGCGGCAGCAGCGCCTCGGGCCCGCCGGAGACCACGGCCGCGTCGGCGGCCGGTGTCACGGTGGCCTGACCGGGCCGCGGCACGTTCTCGTCGGTGGGCCGGTAGATCTCCACGGCCCGCTGCCGCGGGTACAGGCCCTCGACCGCGAGCGGGGTGTCCTCGGCTATCTTCCCGCCGGTCATGAGGGGGCCGAGGCCCGTCACCCGCTCGTAGCCGGACTGTTCGAGGGAGCGCTTGACGGTGGTGGTCGGGGTGTAGCCGACCTGGTCCGGGTCGAGGTCGTTGCGGACCACGACGTAGAAGACACCGGCGCGGCTCAGATAGTCCGCGAGGCCCGGCACCTCCACACCCGTCTGGAGCGCCTGCTCGACCGCGTCCATCGCGCGCCGGTTGCCGGCCGTGCCGAACGGCACGTAGTCGCGTTGCGCCCAGCGCGACTCGGCGAGCACGTCGAGCGGCTGGTCGATGGTCGAGCCCCACGTGTACACGCCGTGCGCGGTCGCCGGGACGACGAGGGCACGCGAGTCCGGCGAGTACTCCTCCAGCCAGTCGGCCGTGGACTGCCAGTACTTGGGGACCTCCTGGAACGAACCCGGGTTCAGGATCGACCCGTTGAGGTACGGCCACAGCAGCCCCGGCAGCACCAGCACCGCCGCGATCAGCGGCGCGAACCGGCGGCCCCGCACCTGGCGCGCCCCGCGTGGCTCGGCCGCCACGGACACCAGATGCGCGAGCCCCAGCACGAGGGCGAGCGCCACGCCGGTCTGGAACTTGTAGATGTTGCGGAACGGCGCGAGCCAGCCGTCCAGCCAGTCCTGCACCAGACCGTGGAAGGGCCCGCCGAACGTGCCGCCGTACCCGGCGAGCAGCACCAGCGCGCACACCAGCACGGTCAGCACCAGCCAGCGCCGCTCCGGCATGTCCCGGCGCGCGAGCCCGGCGAGGCCGAGGCCCGCCGCGAGCGCCGAGCAGACGATCACCACGACCGCCGAGGCCACCGCCCAGCCGGCCGGCAGCCACGCCTCGCCGAAGTGCAGATACGCCACCCAGTTGCCGCCGCCGCGCAGCGCCTCGGTCGCCGCCATCGTCTCGGTCGTGGTCTGCGAACTCTCCACGTACGGAAGGAAGTTCTCGCCGTACACACCGAGCAGCAGCAGCGGGATCCACCACCAGGCGGTCGCCACGATCATGCCGGGCAGCCACCAGGCGATCAGCTTGCGCTGCCGCGGCCCCGGCGGACGGGACAGCAGATAGAGCCCGACCGGCAGCAGCGAGGCGAGTGTGGAGGCCGCGTTGACACCGCCCATGAACGGCACGATCAGCGCCGAGCGCAGTGCCGCGACCCGCGCGCTGTACCGCTCGTCGGCCAGCGGCAGCAGCACCCACGGCAGGACCGCGCCGGGCAGCGCGGCGGCCGAGGTGGAGCCGACGACGACCGTGAACACCGGCCACAGCGCGTAGGTCACCGCGCCCAGCAGCCGGGACGTGCTGTTGCCGATGCTGAGGCGTTCGGCCAGGCGCAGCGCGCCCCAGAAGGCGGCCGAGACCACGAGCGACAGCCAGAGCCGCTCGGCCAGCCAGACCGGCAGATTCACCGCCTGGGCCAGCCAGTGGAACGGCAGCATCGGCCACAGATAGCCGACGTACTGGTCCTGGATCCCGCCGAACCCGGCCCGGTCGTGCCACAACTGCCCCAGGTCGGCGATGAACTGACCCGGGTCGACGGTCACGCCGAGCTTGGTGTCGAAGGTCTGCCGGCCCGGTTGGACCGCCACGAACAACACGAGCACCACGGCCCAGAACCCCAGCAGCCAGCGCCGCGACCGCGGGCCCTCAGGGGGACCCGCGGAGGTCGCGGTGGTGGGGATGGCCGCCGGAGGAGGGGCCTGGACCGTGGTCGTCATTAGGGACACCGCCGGAGGATGAGGAGGAGATTCCAGGTCGCGAACTCACGGAGGCCGGGGATCTTGACGATCGTCTCCGTGAGGAAGGGCCAGTAGCGGGAGCGCGCCGCGACGACCGAGACGTCGTCGCGGGCCCGCACCTGCCGCAGGGTGGTGCCGATGTGCACGGCGAACAGGTTCTCGCCGAGGGTGTGTTTCGCAGGTTTTCCGGTACGGCGCTCGTGGCGGGCGCGGGCCCGCTCGGCGCCGAGGTAGTGCCAGGGCGCCCACTCGTGACCGCCCCAAGGAGAGAGCCAGTTGGTGAACGACACATAGATCAGCCCGCCGGGCCGGGTCACCCGGGCCAGCTCGCTGAGAAACGTCTGGGGATCGGCCACGTGCTCCAGCACGTTGGACGTGAAGGTGACGTCGGCGACGCCGTCGGCGAGCGGCAGCAGATACCCGTCGGCGACGACGGTCCCCTCGACGGGCTTCGCCCCCAACTCCCGTACGTCGGGCTCGAAGAGATAGGCGTCGGCCCCCCGCCGCCGGAACTCCTCGGTGAAGTGCCCACTCCCCCCACCGACATCAACAACAACCCGCCCGGCGACGGACCCGTCATAGGCCTCGACCTGATCGGCGGCGTCCCGGGCGAGCAGCGAGTAACAGCCGTCGGGATCATCCTGCTCACGAAGAAACGCCCGGAACAGAGCAAGGGAGCGAGCGAAGGAGGGGTCCTTGGGGCGAGTGGGAGACGGCTCGTTGGAACCTGCGCGCGGCGTATCGCCGTGGAAGGGGCGCGGGGAACTGCGCGACAAGCCACGACGCACCCGCACTCGGGATCCACCCTCAGCGCCCCGGCGCATAACCCCGCGCTCCCAGCCGATACGCCTCACCCGCAACCGCCCGAAACCGTCGAACAGTCCCCTCCCACCGAAACCCCGCCGCATGCTCCCGCGCCGCCTTCCCCATCAGCTCCCGCCGCCGCCCGGCCAGGGCAAGCGCACACCAGGCAGCCGCGAACGACGACTCCCCCCGCGCCAGAATCCCCGTCTCTCCGTCGACGACGGAATCCCGCAGCCCGGGTACGTCGAAGGCGATCGTCGGCGTCTCACGGGCCGCGGCCTCGGTGACGACCAGACCCCAGCCCTCCACCGCCGACGGATGCAGCAGCAGCCACGACGCGCACAGCAGCCGGTGCTTCTCCGCCTCGGAGACATGGCCGGTGAAGACGACGTCCGGCCCGGCGAGCCGCTCAAGGCGTTCGCGTTCGGGCCCGTCGCCCATGATGAGCAGCTTGCCGCCGGTGACCGGCCGCACCCGCTCCCAGAGCCGCAGCAGCAGATCGATCCGCTTGTACTCGACGAGCCGGCCCACCGCCACGAACAGCGGTTCCGGCGAGCGTTCGGTCCGCGGTCCCGGTTCCTCCACCCCGTTGTGCACCACCCGGATCCGGTCGCGTTCCACCCCGAGCCCGCGCAGCGCCTGCGCGGTGGACGGCGAGACCGCGACCATCAGGCTCTGCTGCCGCGCCCCCGTCAGCGCCCACTGTTCGAGCCGGCGGCCGATCCGCGCGGCGGGCGCCAGCGGCCCGCCGAAACGCATCCGCCACAGATCGCTGTGGACATGGTTGACCAGGCACAAGGTGGGCCCGCGGTGCCACAGTGGCGCGAGGTAGGGCATGCCGTTGCACACCTCGACCAGCAGGTCGGTCTCCCCGATCTGCCGGGCGAAGGTGGTACGGGCGCGCAGATAGTGGCCGTAGGCGCCGCCCGCCGAGACCACGCGGTAGTCCCGGAACGCGGCGGGGCCGCCGCACAGCAGGGTCACCTGGTGCCCCATGCGGGTCAGCCCGTCGGCGAGCCGGTCGACCAGCAGCTCGGAGCCGCCGGCGGCCGGATTGCCGAGGTCACGATGGGCGAGGAAAACGATTCGGCGCGGAACCGGGACAGGCGCCGGGGGGTGCTGCGGCCGGGGGAGCGCGGCGCGCAGCGAGGACGGCACGTGCTGGGGCATCGGTGCTCCAACTCGTCTCAGGGTGCGGAACTCGATGTGGGGGGAAGGGCAGACAGCGATGGCACTGTTCTCCGGAGGAGGTACGCCTCGTGGGGGAGGGTGTACGCCCTGGTGATCGGTTGTGGACGGACTGTGCGGGGTGGGGGTGGACAGTTTTCGCCCACGCGTTCGTCACGGCTACTCACCGGAGTGACAATTTTGCTGCCTCTTGGGGCTGACGTCACGTCACTTCATGAGCGTTGTGAGGTACTGCCCCTTGACGACATCAGCACACGCATCAACACTTGCCCAAACAAGCAGGGGTGGGGACGACCTCCAGAACAGAGAGGCTGACCCTGCGATGTCCAGATTGCTCGCCGCGACGCTGACCGTCGTGGCCGCCGCCGCGCTGGCCGTCGGCGCCGCCTTCGGCGTTGTCGCGCTGCTCGAAGCCACGCCCGACCAACCGAACACCCCGCTCATCACGTACGAGCAAGCCGGTCAGGGGAGTTGAGCCGTGTCCTCGCGCCCGGCCCCGACCCTCACCTCGCACTCCGCCTGGCACGACGTACCGCGCTTCCAGGTGCGCAGGTTCGCCTCGATCGCCATGGCCGAGGCCAACGACCTCGCCGAGGAGATCCTCCAGGAGATCCGCCGAGAGTACCCCCAACTGCCCGTCGTCATGGACGAGAACGGCGAGCCGATGGCCCTGGTCGGCATCCGCCGTGCCATCGAGGTCTTCGTCCAGCACCTGGAGAAGTCCGAGGGCCGCCCCACCGTACCGCCCGGACTCTTCCACGACTTCGGCCGCGGCGAGGGTCTCAACGGCCGCAGCCTGGACTCACTTCAGGCCATCTACCGGATGGGCGTACGGCTCGCCTGGCGCCGCTTCGCCGACATCGGCCAGCGCGTCGAGATCCCGCCACCGGCGATGTACGAACTCGTCGACGCGGGATACGTCTACCTCGACGGCCTCGTCGACCAGTCCGTACGCGGCTACGCCGAGGCCGCCGCCCGCCAGGCCGGCGAACGGCTGCGCCTCCAGCGCCGCCTGATGGAACTGCTGCTCGCCGAACGGCACCGCGGCGACCCGGTCGACGCGCTGACCGAGCGGGCCGCGCGGGTCGGCTGGACCCTCCCGTCGAAGGTCGCCGTCGGGGTGCTGCTGCGCCCGGCGCGCGAGGCGGTCGCGCCGGCCGTCACCCAGGGTGTGCTGCTCGACATGGAGTACGAGCAGCCGCGGATGGTGGTGCCCGAGCCGGACGCCGCCGGCCGTCCCGAACTGCTGCAACGCGCCCTCACCGGCTGGTCGGGCGCGATCGGGCCGCCGGTGCCGCTGCCCGACGCGGCGAAGTCGCTGCGCTGGGCCGAGGCCGCCGTACGTCTGATGGAACGGGGCCTGCTGCCGCCCGGTGAGGTGCTGTTCTGCACCGAGCACACCGAGGCGCTGGTCCTGCTCCAGCCCGAGGAACTCATCGACGACCTCGCCCTGCGCTGCCTCGCCCCGCTCGCCCACTGCGGCCCCACCCACGGCCGCCGCCTCGCCGAGACCCTGCTGGCCTGGCTGGAGACCCGCGGCGGCGCACCCGAGGTGGCGGCCCGGCTCGGCGTCCACCCGCAGACGGTCCGCTACCGCCTGCGGCAGATCCGCGAACTCTGGGGCGACGAGATCGACGACCCCGACCGCCGCTTCGAACTGGAACTGGTGCTGCGCGCACAGCGGTTGCGCGGCCGGGTGGGGGAGGCGGCGGTACGCGGCTGAGGGGCGTCCGGCGCGTCCCCGGCGGGGCCGGTCGCCGGCCCCGGGCGGGCCGTTGCCGCTGAAAGACACGGTGAGTAGCCTGTGTTCGCAGTTCCGACCGTGTGTTGAAATCTCGAACAAGGGAGGGGCCGGACGTGGGACGCCTCGTACCTGCCGTGACGCGGGCTCTCGACATCCTGGAGCTCTTCCTCGACGGGGACGGCACCCTCTCCGCCCCCGACATCGTGCGCAGGCTCCAGCTGCCGCGCACCACCGTGCACGAACTGGTCACCACCCTCGCCGCCCGCTCCTACCTCGTCCCGGTGCCGGGCGAGCCCGGCCGCTACCGGCTCGGTGTCCGGCCGTACCAGCTCGGCAGCCGCTACGCCGAGCAGCTCGACCTCGCCGCCGAGGGGCAGCAGGTCGCCCGGTCCGTCGCCGAGACCTGCGACGAGACCGTGCACGTGGCGATCCTGGAGGGCACCGACGTCATCTACATCGCCAAGGTCGACTCCACCCACGCCGTACGGATGGTCTCGGCGGCGGGCCGGCGGCTCCCCGCGCACTGCACGTCCGTGGGGAAGATGCTGCTCGCCTCGCTCCCGGAGGACGAGCTGCTCGCCCGGATCCCCGACGGCACCGGGCTGACCGCGATGACGCCGAACAGCATCACCGACCCGGCGGCCCTGCGGGAGGCGCTCGCGGAGATCCGCGCCGGCGGTGTCGCGGTCGAGAGCCGGGAGTCGAACCCGGACGTCTCCTGCGTCGCCGCGCCGGTGCGCGACCGGGCCGGACAGGTCGTCGCCGCGCTCTCCATCTCCGTACCGATGATCCGCTGGAGCGACGAGCGCCGGACCGAGCTGGGACAACTCGCCGCGAAGGGCGCCGCCGAGCTGTCGGGGCGGCTCGGTCACCGGGGTGTGCGGTGACGCGGTCCGCGGCGTTCGAGGTGGCGGTCCGGGCGCGGGCCACGCTCGGTGAGGGGCCGACGTGGGACGCGGACGCGGGGCTGCTGTACTGGGTCGACATCCTGGGCTCCCGGATCCACACGTACGACCCGTCCTCGGGCCGCCGTACGGTCCGTACGACGGACCAGCACGTCGGTGCGGTCGTACCCTGGGCGGGGGGCGGCCTCGTCCTCAACCTCCGTGACGGGGTGGCCGTACTGACCCCCGACAACACCCTCGACTGGCTGCACCACGAACCCGTCCCGGGCCGCCGGGCCAACGACGCGGCGGTGGGGCCCGACGGGTCACTGTGGGCGGGCACGATGCGCTACGACGAGGCGCCGGGTGGGGGCACGCTGACGCGGATCACGGCGGACGGGACGGTGGAGGCGGTCCTTCACGACGTCGCCGTCAGCAACGGCACGGGCTGGAGTCCCGACGGCCGTCTTGTGTACTACGTCGACTCCCCGACCCGCCGGATCGACGTCTTCGACCATGACGGGGGCCGGGTCACCGGCCGGCGGCCCTTCGCGCACATCGACACGGGCTTTCCGGACGGGCTGGCGGTCGACGCGGAGGGGTGCGTGTGGGTCGCCCTGTGGGACGGGGGCGCGGTACGGCGTTACACGCCGGGAGGCGTGCTGGACCGCGAGCTGCCGCTGCCGGTCCCCAGACCCACGTCCTGCGCGTTCGGAGGCCCGTCCCTCCGGGACCTCTACATCACAACGGCGAGAACGCGAGAGCCGCTGTCGGGCTCGGTACTGGTGATCGGCGGAGCGGGCGAGGGCTTGCGCCAGCCGCCGTTCGGTGCGCGATGATCCGCCCCTCAAAACCTCCCGGCCGAGCCGCGGGCAGTCGTGCCGCTGGGGCGGCACGGGTGGGCGCGGCGGCACCCCGTCGCGCCGGGCTGCGCAACCCCCGCCTGAAGCTCAACCCCTCGCGCCCGCGCCCCTGAAGCTCAGCCCCCCGCGACCCCCGTGCGGTCCAGTCCCCGGAGGATGTTCCGTTCCGCGGAGGTGAGTGGCGGGCCCGTCAAAGGCCGGAGTGGGGACCCGGCGATCGCCGCGAGCACCGCACCCGGTCGCAACAACCGCCCCGGCCCCGCAGTCATACTCGTCACGTCCCACAGCGCGGACGCGGCAGCGTACGACCCCGTAGCCGCCCCCGTCAGCCGCCGCGAATACCCCGTGGTCAACCGCTCCGCCACACTCGGCCGCCCACTGCGCGTCCCCGGGTACCAGACGTCCTGACTGACCGCGACGGTCCACGCCGCCTCCACCGAGCGGGCGACCCCCCGCTGCACCCGCCGCGCGACACCGGACCCGTCCGGCCCTCCGCGCCGTACCTCGTCCGCGAGGACCTGCGCCTCGAACGCGGCCACCGACATGCCCTGCCCGTACGCCGGGTTGAACGTGGCGAGCGCGTCGCCGAGGACGACAAAGCCGTCGGGCCACTGCCGGGCCTTCTCCACATGCCGCCGTACGTTGCTCGTACTGCGCCCGATCCGCACCTCGGTCAGGGGCTCGGCCCCGGAGATCAGCCGGCCCACGATCGGGTCGGGCAGATCGAGGGTGTATCGGAGGAAGGCGTCCGGGTCGGCCGGCGGCTCACCACCGCGGGTGCCGGCGAGGCTGACCATCCAGCGGTCCCCCTCGATCGGCAGCACCATCCCGCTGCGGCCGGGCCGCGACGCGTACGGGTCGGCCTGGAGCACCGTCAGCGGGAACCTTTCGGCACCGGGCGGCATCCGGTAGATCCGGGTGGCGTTGACCAGACCGGCGTCGACGGTCTTCTCCTCGATGCCGGAGATCCCCAGCGAATCCAGCCACTTGAGGACCCGCGACCCCCGCCCGCTCGCGTCGACGACGAAGTCCGCGTCGAGGTCGGTGTCCACACCGTCCGCGGTGACCCGGACGCCGCGCACCCGCCGGTCGTTCCCCAGCAGCCCGACCACCTGGCCCGTGCGGATCTCCACCCCGGTGTTGTCGAGGACTGCCTGACGTACGGTCCAGTCGAGCAGCGCGCGGGTGCAGGTGATCATCTGCGGACCCTCGTGCCGCCAGCGCCGGAACCAGCCGTCGGGGGTGAGGGCGAGCATGTCCCGGCCCAGGGATATCTCGTGGGCGCCCGCGGCCAGCAGGTCCTTGCGCAGCCGGGCGCCCGGCACGAGTTCCTCCATGGCGGCCATGCCCCCGGCCATCAGCAGATGGGCATGGCGTCCCTGCGGCAGTCCCCTGCGGTGCTCCGGCCCCTCGGGCAACTCGTCGCGCTCCAGCACCAGTACCTCGTCCACCGCGTCGGTCAACGCCGCCGCGGCCAGCAGACCGGCCAGCCCGGCACCGATGACGACAGCTCTACGCGACATGGGACTCCTTCGAATCAGCCATGGTTCAAGCCATGAGAGGCCCTCACCGTACCCTCGCGCGAGACGTCGACGACGGGCGAGCGTCCCACTGCCTGGGCCAGCTCCACCAGCCCGCTGGTGTCGGAGACCTCGGTGGCGTAGAGGCGGTACGTGCTCGGCCGGTCGAAGGGGTGCTCCCGGGCGGCGGCCCGGTGCGCGGCGTCGTCGACCATGGCCGCCTCCGCGATCACCCGGGCCTCGTGCGCGGAGCGGCTGATGTGCACGGCGGCGTCCCGGGCCTGCGCGCGCACCTTGTCGTCGAAGTAGGGGGCGAGGGCCAGCAGCGCGTCGTGGATGCTCACTTCACGCCAGTGCAGCCGCTCGCGGGGCGACTGCCACCAGCCGCTGGGCGGCTTCGGCGCGGTGGAGAAGCCCCGCACCCGGGACCAGAGCGGGCCGAGCCTGCGGTAGTCGCCCAGACATCGCCAGTGGGCGGTGACCGGCGGCAGCAGCCGCGGCAGCACAAAGCCCGCCGACAGCGGCAGCGCGGCGAGCGCGGCCATCGGCGGGGCCACCGCCGTGGACAGGAAGTCCAGGTCGCCGCCCGCCCAACGCGCCACGACGGCCGTGTACTTGGTCAGCTGGAAACCCAGCAGGTCCAGCGCCCCGCCCACCATGATCAGCCGCAGCCCGGTCCTGAGCAGCCCGTCGACCTCGCGCATCCACTTCAGGCACAGCACACACATCGCCACGGTCGCGACGGTGTGCCCGAGGAGGTAGAGCAGGGTCATCTCACGCATGAACGCCGTGTTCGCGTAGTAGGTGTCGATGTCGGTGAGCCGCTCGGTGTGCGAGTCGGCCAGCACGAACAGCACCACGATGGCGACGATCAGCGCCCCGTAGGCGGTGACACAGCCCACGACCATCCGCCGGATCCGCTCCGGGGGGCCGCCCCGCCAGTGGATCAGCAGGATGAGCAGGGAGCAGCTGTACGCGGAGAGCAGCCCGTAGGTCAGCGGGGCGCCGAAGTTGGTGACACCGGTGAGCTCGTTCACGGCGGCGAGGGTCAGCGGCGCCGAGCAGACGAACACACACGCGCTGAGCATGATCGCCACGGAGGTGGGGACGGTCAGCGGGTTCCGTACGGTGGTGCGCGGCCGGCGGAACAGGACCGCGGCGGCGACGGCCAGCAGCCCGGCCGCGACGTACACGACGAGACTCATGCGCTGCCCCTCGTCGCCGCCCGGCTGCTGAGGCGGGCGGCCGTGACGAGCGGGGAGCCGGTCAGGGCGGCGGCGATGAGCACCAGGGTGGCCGGTCCCGGCATCTCGCCCGGCGGCCGGTCCCCGGTGTCCGCCGGCGGCAGGTCGCTGTCGCGTTCCTCGCGCACGGCCGCCGCGACGACCGCGGCCCACGCGGTGGCCTCGGCCAGCTCGGGGGAGCCCGTGGCTCGCAGTTCGGCGTCGTGGGTGCGGTCGTACAGCACCCGGTCGAAGTAGGCGTCCAGGTGGCTGAGCGCGTTGTGGATGCTGGTCTGGCGCCACATCAGCCGGGTGGTGGGGGAGGCCCAGCGGGGCCGGGCCAGCCGCAGTGACCGGCGGGTGAGGACGTCGTCGAGTTCGCGCTCCAGCGGGGCGAGCCGGCTGTACGTCCGCCACGCCGTCAGCCAGCGGGTCAGCGCGGGCCCGGCCAGCGGCATCAGCACACCCGCGGACGTGGCGAACGCGCCGAGGCCGGCGGCCGCCAGCGAGACGTTGGTGTCGAGTACGGTCCAGTCGCGCCCGAACCAGCGGGCCACCACGGCACAGAGCTTGGCCAGGCTGTAGCCCGACCCGCACAGCGTGCCCATGCCCAGGGTGATCAGTCCGGCGCGCAGCCAGCCGTGCACCTGGCGGGCCCAGCGCAGCGCCGACACGCTGGTGACGAAACTGGCGGTGAGGTGTCCGACCAGGTACAGCACGATCATCTGGGCGATGTACGGCGTCCGCGCGTAGTAGGTGTCGAGGTCGGTGCGGCGCTCCACCGGGGCGTCGCCCAGGGCGAACGTCACCGCGATGCCGAGCACCACGAACGCGTACGCGATGATCCAGCGGCGGGAGATCCGGTGCACCCGCGGCCCGCCGCGCCAGCACACCACGAGCACCTGGGAGGCGGCGCTGTACGCGGTGATGGCGGCGTACGTCATGGGCGCGGCCAGGTTGGGGACGCCGCTGATCTCGTTGACGGCGCCGACCGTGGGCGGGGCGCCGAGGAGGAAGCAGAGGCCGGACAGGCCGAGCACCGCGCAGATCGCGCGCAGATAGGGGTCGTGCGGGTGGCGGATCAGGTCCGGGGCCTTGACCGCCAGGCCGAGCCAGAGCATTCCGCAGCTGATGTAGTTGACCAGGCCGCTCATCTGCGGTTCCCGCGGTAGTTGAGCGCGGCGCCGATCCGGCCGGCCAGTCCGTCCGGGTCGTCACCGGTGTCGCCGGCGGGTGCGGGCGGCGCCGGGGGCGTCTCCAGCAGGGTGCGCAGCCGCTGCCCCATCAGCATGCCGAACCGGTCGGCCTCCTGTTCGTCGGCGAGGCAGAAGTCGGTACGCAGCGCGGCGGGGGCGTCACCGGTGGCGGTGGAGTGCGGTTCACGGCTCATGTGCCACACCTCGTGGCAGAAGATGACGATCTGGTGCCATACGGCGGCCCGCTGGTCGACCACGATGTGGTCCTGCGACTCGCGGTTCAGCCAGAGCCCGCTGGCGGTGTGCGGCGGGAAGACCTCCCGGTGCAGCACGACCTCGCGTCCCCGCCACTCACTGACGGCCGCGACGAGCGCCGCGAACAGGGCCTCGGGGTCGGCCCGGTCGGGGACTCGCAGGGAGGCGATGAGGGCGTCGGCGAGCCGGCGCATCTCCTTCTTCGTACGCACGTGTCTTCCCCGGGGTCGTGTGGTCGTTCGGCGTCTCAACAGCGGTGGGGTCACTCATGGACGGGCACGCTCCGTACGGGGGCGGCGGTTCTGGTGGCGGCGTGGGCCCGTAACGCCGCGAGGAGGTCGGGGCGGCGCAGTGCGCGGGACACGGCGCCGATCTCCAGGAGCAGGTCCGTCGTGTCCCGCTCGCCGTACCCGGCGGCCTCGGGGAAGCGCCGCCGTCGCTCCACGGCGTCCTGGATCGTCACGGCACGGGCCAGCGCCTTCGCGCTCGCGGGTTCGTGGCCGAGGTCGCGGGCCGCCTCGTACGAGCGCCGCCAGCGGTCCTCGTCGAAGTGCCGGGCCAGCGGCAGCAGGGCGTCGCGGATGAACGTCTCGCGGCGGATCAGCCGCAGCTCGGGTGTGCCGCGCAGGTCCAGCGGTACGCCGGAGCCGTGCACGGACCGCATCAGCAGGTACAGCGGGCGCAGTTCGCGGTGGGCGAGCCGGACCCGCCGGCGGCCGTGCAGATACTGGCCGCTGTGCGGCAGGATGAAGCCGACCGCGATCAGGATGGCGGAGACACAGGCGATCGGCGGGGCCACGCCGGTGTTCAGCCAGTCCAGGTCGTGACCGCTCCAGCGGGCCGCGACGGCGGTGAACTTGGACGCGTCGAACGCGAGGTTCAGCGCGTATCCGGCACCGAGTGAGGTCAGCCCCCAGCGCAGCCAGGCGTCGAGGCCGTCGGTCCGGATCCAGTTCCAGATCAGCTTGGACGTGATCAGTACGGCGACACAGTGCGCGGTGAGGTAGAGCAGGGTCATCTCGCGCATGAACGGCGTGTTGGCGTAGTAGGTGTCCAGGTCGCGCACCCGCTCCACGGGGGCGTCGGCGAGCGCGAACAGCACCCACAGGGCGACGATCACCCCGGAGTAGACGCTGATCACCCAGCGCCGCGCGCGCCGGGTCGGGGCCGACCGGTCGGCAAGACCGTTGCGCCAGGCGATGATCAGCAGCAGACAGGCCCCGCAGAACGCGGTGAGCAGCGAGTACACCCACGGCGCCGAGATGTTGGGGACGCCGGTGACGCGGTTGACCCAGGCAATGGTGGCGGGGGCGACGAACACGAAGACCGCGCAGGCGAGCAGCAGCAGACCGCCGACGGCACGCAGCAGCGGGTCCTTCCAGAGCCGGATGATCGTCGGCGCCTTGATGGCCAGCGCGGCCAGGAGGACGGCGGTCGGGACCCAGGTGAAGGAGCCGTACAGGTCGCCGACGAAGGCGGCGGGATCCAGCGCGAGCGCGCCCGCGATGCTCATCGGACCCCCTTCTCACTGCCGTTCGGCAGCTTGTCCGAGGTTACGCGGGTGGAAGTGTCCGCGTCACGCGTCCGACGAGCGTTGGCCGACCGCCCACGATCGGGTCGGCTGGAAAGTGCCGCTGTCGCGGACATGATCGGACAGTTCCGGAACATGATCCGAAAGTTCTGGCACGAGATCACACTGCTGGGGAGGGGTGCCGGGTGCGCGGGGCGCCCCGGATCAGCCGGTCCGGGCCCGCAGATGGGCCCGTTCCCCCTGCTGTCCGAACAGCACCAGCAGCTCCACGGTCCGCTCGTCGGCGGACCCGAGCCAGTGCGGCACCAGGGTGTCGAACTCGGCCGCCTCGCCCGCCGTGAGGACGAGGCTCTGCTCGCCGAGGAGCAGGCGCAGGCGGCCGGCGAGGACGTAGACCCATTCGAAGCCCTCGTGGGTCTTCAGGTCGGGCTCGACGCCGGGCCGCGGCGGGATCAGCAGTTTGTGCGCCGAGATACCGCCGGGCCGGCTCAGCGGTACGTGGGTCATGCCGTGCCGGGTGACCGGCTTGAAGTGGATCCGCGGATCGCCGGTGCGGGGCGCGCCGACGAGTTCGTCGAGCGGGACGCGGTGCACCTCGGCGAGCGGCAGCAGCAGTTCCAGCGTCGGTCTGCGGCTGCCGCCCTCCAGGCGGGACAGGGTGCTCTCGCTGATGCCGGTCCGCGAGGCGAGCTCGGCGAGCGTCAGACCGCGCCGGTGCCGCAGGGTGCGGAGCCGGGGCCCGACCCCGTCGAGCACGTCCTTCTTCTCGTCGCTCACACCCGCCAGCTTGCACAAACGGCACTCGCTCCGGCAAACGGCGGGCGCGGTCGACGGGCGGCCTCAGCGCTCGATACGGATCTGGGCGGGCGGATAGGGGTACGAGGAGGTGGTGCCGACGGCCCAGTAGCCGTCGGCCGTTCCGGGCACCCGGACCAGGGAGCTGGTCAGGACGGGGGTCGAGGACAGCGGCCCCCGCTCACTGACCCAGGCCGTACCGTCCCGGCGCAGGTAGTGCGCCCGGGTCTGGTCCCAGAAGTCCCAGCCCGCGATGCGGTCGGGCCCGCCCTGGTCGTCGGCGGTGATCGCGGTGAGCATGCCGGGGCTGAAGGGCGCGGTGACGTACTGCCAGGACGTGCCGTCCCCGTGCATGAGCGTGACGCCCGGGGGTTTGCCCGGGGGGCCGCCGACACCGTAGGCGTGGCCGACGAGCCAGATGTCCTGGTCGGTGACGGCCAGCAGATCGTTGATGCTCGCCCGGATCCCGCCGGGGGCGGGCAGCTCGGTCCACTGGACGCCGTCCCACCGTCCGACGTACTCGGCGGCGAAGACCCAGACGTTCCCGCCGGGCCCGACGCGGACGCCGGACTCGCTCAGGGACACCGTGCTGGGCGGCGCGGGGATCCACCGCCAGCCGCTCTGGTTGCCGCTGCCGTCGCCGTACAACAGCACGGATCCGTCACTGCCGCGGCCGGAGAGCCAGATGCCGCCGGTGGAGTCGGCGGCGATACCGGTGAGCCGGGTGCTGGTCTGACCGCGGCCGGGGAAGTCGATCTCCTGCCAGGTGGTGCCGTCCCAGCGGAGCAGACGGTCGCCGCCCGAGGTGCCGACGGCGTACGCGACCCCGGCGGAGGTGACGGCCACGGAGTGCAGGAACCCGCCGGCGAACGGCAGATGGCCGAGGTCGACCCGGTTCCAGGAGCCCCCGTCCCACACGAGGCCGAGCGGCACTCCCCTTGTACTCCCGTTCCGCCCTTCCTCCCCCACGGCCCAGGCGAGGTCGGCCCCGGCGGCCGCGACGCCGATCAGCTGGGCGGCGGGGGTGCCGTCGGGCGCGGGCACGGCCTGCCAGTCGCGGGCCGGGCCGGCGGGCTTCGGCGCCACCGTGCCGGGCGGCTCGCCCTCGTCCGGCCCGGCCGCCGCCGCGCTTCCGCCCGCGGCCCCCAGCCCGATGCCGGCCCCGACTCCGACGACCCCTCCGATGAACGAACGTCTTCGCATGACGGACCCCTCCCTGTGTTCCCTCTACGGCGACAGGACGATCGCGTGCCGCGGTCCAGCCTGCCGAAGAGGACGACGCGGAGGGACGGACCATTCCGGCCAGTCACGGGCCGGGGCGGGTCTGGCCCCACAATGGACCCATGAGGATCTCGGCAAGGGCGGACTACGCGGTGCGGGCGGTACTGGAGCTCGCCGTTCGGGCGGGCGGCGACGACCCGGTGAAGGCGGAGGCGATCGCCGCCGAGCAGGACATCCCGCACAAGTTCCTGGAGGGCATCCTCGGCGACCTGCGGCGCGGCGGCATCGTGGAGAGCCGGCGCGGTGGTGGCGGCGGCTACCGGCTCGCGCGCGACCCCGCGAAGATCACGCTGGCGGACGTGATCCGCACGGTGGACGGCCCGATCGTCTCGGTCCGCGGCGAACGCCCCACGGGCCTCACCTACACCGGCACCGCCGAACCCCTCCTCCCGGTCTGGATCGCCCTGCGCGCCAACGTCCGCAAGATCCTCGAAGGCGTGACGATGGCGGACATCGCGGGCGACGAACTGCCGGAGGAGGTACGGGGGTTGGCGGCGGACCCGGCGTCTTGGGTGAACCCGTGAACCCGTGAACCGGTGGACCGGTGGACCCGTGAACCGGTCAACTCCTCCGCCCCCTGAACTCCTCCGCCCCCTGAACTCCTCCGCCCCCTGAACTCCTCCGCCCCCTGAGCTCCTCCGCCCCCCTGAACCCGTCGTCCGCTAGCGCGCGGCCTCGTGGTCGACCGTCACCACGATCTTGCCCACGTGGCCCGAGGCCTCCATGTAGCGGTGTGCCTCCGCGATCTCGGTGAGGTCGAAGGTGCGGTCCACGACCGGGGTGAAGGCGCCCGTGGCGAGGCCCGAGTTGACGAACGCGACCGCGCGGCGGAGGCGTTCGGGGTTCAGGGTGATCTCGAAGAGGGTGTACGTGCTGGTGCTCAGTGCCGGGTACGAGGCCGCGTTGGGGAGCGGGGTCGTGCGGCGGTCCAGGGTGCCGTAGACGACCAGGTGCCCGCCCGGTGCCACGGCCAGGGCGATGGTCTCGACGCCGGGGCCCGCGACCGGGTCGAAGGCCAGGCGGACGCCCTCGCCGCCGGTGATCTCCTTGACGCGGGCCGGCAGGTCCTCGTCGTCGGTGACGATGACGTGCGCCGCGCCGGCGTCCAGCAGGCGCTGCTTCTTGTCGGCGGTCCGGGTGGTGGCGATCGGGATCGCGCCGATGCGCAGGGCGATCTGGATCGCGGCCTGTCCGACGCTGCTGGAGGCCGCGGTGAGGAGGACGTGGTCGCCGGGCTGCACGTGGCCGGACTCGGCGAGGGGGCCGTAGGCGGTGACGTACGCCATCCACACGGCCGCCGCCGACACCGGGTCGACGTCCGCGGGGCGGGGAACGACCGCGGCGGCCGGTACGACGACGTGGTCGCCGTAGGTGCCGTACCGGCTCTGGAGGAACGCGGGGACGACGGCGACCGGGTCGCCCTCGGTGAGGCCGTCGACGCCCTCGCCGACCGCGTCTACGACGCCCGCGGCCTCGTAGCCGAGGGTGGAGGGGAAGGTCGGGTGGTCGAAGTAGCTGCCCTCGCGGAACATGATCTCGGCCCGGTTCAGGCCGATCGCGTCGACGCGGATCCGTACCTCGCCGGCCTGTGGGGCGATGGCCTCCACCTCGCGGAGGGTCAGGACCTCGGGGCCGCCGAACTGGTCGAACTGCACAAGCCTTGCCATCGCGGAACCGTCCTCAGGGCAGGGGGGACGCACCGAATCGGCTCGGTGCCGCGGCCCACACTGCCCCAAGGTTTGATGAGTGTCAAACTTTGACGCGTGTCGAAGTATCGGCGGCCACCACCGACGCCAGCAGGCCGGGGAACCGCCCCTCCATCTCCTCCGCCCGCAGGGCGTTCAGCTTCATCGTGCCGACGTAGTACTGCCGGACCAGACCGGCCTCGCGGAGCACGTTGAAGTGATGGGTCAGCGTCGACGTCGACACCGCCGCCTCGAAGGTCCCGCAGCTCTTGTCCTCGTCGGCGGCGGCCATCTGGCACACCACGGAAAGCCGCACCGGATCCGCCAGCGCCTCCAGCACCTGCTGAAGCGACACCTCCGCCGGCTCGGGATGCTCGATGATCCGAGCGACGGCACGGGGGCGGGCCACGGCGACTCCTCTGGACGGCGGGGGCACGATCAGTGCCATAGTACGACGACCGTCGAAGAGTGGAACCGACGAGCAGCGCCTCTGAGTGTCGGACTCGGGCCGACGCGCCGGGACTGCACGCCGTTGTACGTCCGCTCCGGATCCACGAGGACCACCTCTCCCCGGCTTTCCGCCGCTCGCAGTTCTGGTGTGAACCGGTGCCGCTGTAGCAGGCCGGCCGGGCGTAGCTGGTGTCGACTCCTCGGGCGGCGAGGAGGGCCAGCACCCGTGGAGGGTTCCGCGTGCCAGGAGACCCACTCGCGGCACAGGCGACGGACACGGTTCGCCCCGTCCGGGGACCGCGGGCAGTGGTCCTGATCGTGCGGCCGGGGTCAGTTCCAGCCGGTGACCTTGAAGTTCTTGTTGACGAAGATGTGGTGTGGCCAGTTGACGCTGATGTTGTGGACCTCGTACTCGCCGTTGGCGAGTTCCACGACACGGTCGTTGACGCCGCCGGGGACGACCGACTGGGCGGCCTTGACCGCCTTGTCGGCGGCCGTGCCGTTGATGATCGTGCCCTCGCCCTCCGTGTAGTCCGGGATCGTGCCCACCGACTTGTCGGGGGACGGTGTGCCCTTCTGGAAGGCGATCACGCCCGCCTTCTCCGCCGCCGCCGCGCCGCCGTCGCCCTTGGGCTGGACCGTGACCTGCGTCGCCTCGATGGTGGCGCTGTCGACCGTGCCCAGGACCAGGACACTCTCGCCCTTCTTCACCGCCTTCTCGGTGGCGTGCGCGGTGCCCTTCTCGTACTTCGTCGCCGAGGTCTCGGTCACCGTCACCGTCACGCCGGTCGCGGTCGTGAAGGTGAATCCGGACGCCGACGTCGTCGCGACGATCCCCGTCGCCCCGCCCGCCGACGGGTCCGCGACCGCGCCGCCGCCCTCGGGCGCGCTCGGCGACGGGGCCGGTGTGTCGGCGGCCGGGAGGGCCGCAGCCGCCGTAGACATGCCGGTGAAACCGGCCACCGCGCACGTCAGCCCGGCGGCCAGCAGCAGGCCGGCCCTCTTACTCGTCAGCAGCCGACGGGCCTGCGGGGTGTGGTCGTTCATGGTGGAACTCCTCACGTTCGGGACAACGCGAAGAGCGTGGCGCCTGCACCTACGAGAACCCTGTGCCGCGCCTGAAGATCTCCTGACAAGGCGCCCGGCCCAGGGATTCTCACGTCGTGCACAGAAACGGCGTCTAGCGTCCGGCTCATTCCCACCGTTCCGATGGGAAACGCCGGCGAACAAGGAGCCGTGGAACCTCATGCGCACACTGATCCTGCTCGCCCTCGCGGGCCTCGGTGCCCAGCTCGTGGACGGCAGCCTCGGCATGGCCTACGGGGTCACCTCCACCACACTGCTGCTCGCTCTCGGCACCAACCCGGCCGCCGCCTCCGCCACCGTGCACCTCGCCGAGATCGGCACCACGCTGATGTCCGGCGCCTCCCACTGGCGGTTCGGGAACGTCGACTGGAGGGTCGTTGCGCGGATCGGCGTCCCGGGCGCGATCGGCGCCTTCCTCGGCGCGACCGTGCTGTCCCGTCTCTCCACCGAGGTCGCCGAGCCGGTGATGTCGCTCATCCTGCTGGGGCTGGGCGCGTATGTCCTCGTTCGGTTCACCGTCCGGGGGCTGCCCAAGCGACGGCTGGGCGCACCCCTGCGCCGCCGCTTCCTCACCCCGCTCGGCCTCGTCGCCGGCTTCCTCGACGCGACCGGCGGGGGCGGCTGGGGCCCGGTCGGTACGCCCGCCCTGCTCGCCTCCGGCCGCATGGAGCCGCGCAAGGTGATCGGTTCCGTCGACACCAGCGAGTTCCTCGTCGCGGTCGCCGCCAGCCTCGGCTTTCTCTTCTCCCTGGGCTCGCAGGGGCTCGACTTCGCCTGGGTCGCCGCCTTCCTCCTCGGCGGTGTGATCGCCGCCCCGCTCGCCGCCTGGCTGGTCCGCCTCCTCCCGCCCCGCGTCCTCGGCTCGGCGGTCGGCGGCATCATCGTCGCCACCAACGTCCGCACCCTCGTCAACAGTGACTGGACGGATCTGCCGGGCACGGCAAGCACACTCGTGTACGTCGTCGTCTACGTGCTGTGGGCCGCCGCGCTCACCTACTCGGTCCGGGCGCATCTGCGGGAGCGGGACGGGGAGTTGACGGACGTACCGCCGGAGGGCGAGCCGGTCGGCGCGGCCACGCGGTGAACACGCCCAGCGCCACGTGCAGGGCCGCCGCCACAACCGCCGCCGCGCGCAGCCCCGTCACAAAGGCCGCCTTCGCGTCGGCGGCCACCGCCGGTGCCAGGCCCGGGAGTTGGAGCGTCTCGTCGAGGGTGGCGGCCGCGTCCGGGCCCTGGACGCGGAAGACCAGGGCGGCCAGCGAGCCGAGCAGCGCGATACCGAGGGCGTTGCCGATCTCGTTGCTGGTCTCGGCGATCGCCGCCGCGGCCCCGGCACGCTCCGCGGGCACCGCCGCCACGGCCGTGTCGGCGACGACGCTGAACGAGATCCCGTAGCCGACGCCCGCGACGACCGTCGACGCGACGTACCAGCCCACTCCGCCCCCGACCCCCACCGGCAGCAGCAGAAGCAGACCCGCCGCCACCAGGAAGTGGCAGGTCACAAGCGCCGCCCGGGTGCCGGTACGGGCCGCCAGCACCGGCGTCACCACACATGTCACCGTCAGGACCACGGCGCCCGGGAGCGCCACGACCGCCGCCTCCATGACCGTCAGCCCCAGCACGGACTGGAGATGGACACCCCCCAGATACGCCGTCGCCGACCACGCCGCCAACGGCAGCAGACCCGTCACGACCGCCACCGCGAACAACCGGTCCCGGAACAACCGGACGTCGATCAGCGGCTGCTCCAGGCGGAGTTGGCGCCGCACGAACCATGTCAGTACGGCGATCCCGGCCACCCCCGCCGCCGACACCACCGCCGTCGGACCCTCCGCCGCCGTGTGCTTGACCGCGTACACGGTCAGCAGGATGCCGCCCGCGGACAGCACCAGACTCAGTACGTCGACACGGCCCGTCCGCGCGCCGCCCGGCACCTTGCGCACCTCCCGCAGCAGCAGCGGGGCCAGCGCGAGGAACAGCACCACCACCGGGATGTTGATCAGAAACACCGAGCCCCACCAGAAGCCGCTCAGCAACTGCCCGCCGACCGCCGGTCCGATCGCGAAACCGGCCGCGAAGGTCGCCGCGAAGATCCCGATCGCCCGCGCCCGCGTCCGCGCGTCGGTGAACAGCTCACTCAGCACCGCCAGCGCGGACGGCAGCAGCGTCGCACCGGCCACGCCCATCAGCGCACGGAAGGCGATCAGCGCCTCGGGCCCGGACGCGAACGCCGCGCCCGCCGACCCGATCCCGAACACCGCCGCGCCCGTCATCAGCAGCCGCAGCCGCCCGTACCGGTCGCCGATGGTGCCGAACGCGACGAGCAGGGAGCCGACGGCGAATCCGTAGACGTCGAGGATCCACAGCGCCTGGTCGGCGCTCGGGGACAGGGCCTCGGTGATCCTCGGCATCGCCAGGAACAGCACCGAGCCGTCCATCGCCACCAGCAGCACCGGGCCGAGCACCACCAGCAGGCCGAGCCAGGCCCGTGCGCCGGGGGCGTCTGAAACACGCTGATCAGTCATGCCCCGACGGTCCGGCCCCGCCGTCCGGACAACCAGCCCCGTGCCATGGGTACACCTCGCAGGGGTACCCGGGCGGGCGGCGTGGTCGCCTACGCTCGACGGCAGGGAGGTCGACACCATGGAGGCCAACGGCACGCGGATCCACGGCAGGGAGGCCACAGGCATGCGGCCCGGCGACATTGGGCCCGATGGCATGGGGCCGGACGGTATGGGGCGGGAGAGCCTCGGGGCGTACCTCAAGAACAGGCGCGACCGCGTCGGCCCGGACGACGTGGGACTGCGCACCTACGGCACCACCCGCCGCGTCCCCGGTCTGCGCCGCGAGGAGCTGGCCCAGCTCGCCGGAGTGAGCGTCGGCTACTACATCCGGCTGGAGCAGGACCAGGCGGGCACGGCGTCCCGGCAGGTGCTCGACGCCCTCGCCGGCGTACTGCGGCTCGACCCCGCCGAGACCTCCCACCTGCACAACCTCGCCCACCGCCCCGCCGCCCCCCGACTCGTCCGGCCCCGCCCCGAACGCCCCCACCCGCGCGTCCTCGCCCTTCTGTCGTCCCTCGGCGAGACCATGCCGGCCCTGCTCCTCGGCCGCCGCGGCGACGTACTGGCCTGGAACCGCACCGGACACGCCCTCTTCGCGGCCCACGTCGACTTCGACGCACCCCACGACCTCGCGCACCGGCCCTCCATCCCCCGGATGTTCTTCCTCGACCCCCTCACCCGCGACCTGCACGCCAACTGGGCCGAACTCGCCCGGATCCACACCGCCTACCTACGGCTCACCGCGGGCCGCCACCCCGGCGACGCCCGCCTCGCCGAACTGATCGGCGAACTCGCCATGCGCGACGCCGACTTCGCCACCCTCTGGGCCCAGGGCGACGTCGCGGACTGCACGGTCGGCACGATGCGGCTGCGGCATCCGACCGTCGGCGCCCTCGAAGTCGACTACCAGGTGTGGGTCCAGCCCGACAGCCCCGACCACCGGCTGGAGGTCTACACCCCCAACGACGCCAACTCGGCAGCGGCGCTTGGGGAGTTGGCCGGATACCGACCTGGCCGCGACGCACCGGTCACCCTACGATGCGACCGCCCCCGACCTTCACAGGGTGTTCACAACTGACCCACAAGTCGGGAGTGGTGCGGGTTCGTCATCGGCATGAGCTTTGACATGTTCATGACTAAACCAACACCGCATGGTGCCACCCCCCGAACTCCGAAGCACAGACAGGAGAACCATGGCTGCTGGGCTGCTTCTCAGCGGCGCGATCGGCGCGCTGCTCGCCTCCGCCGTACCCGCGCACAACCCGTCCGGCGGGTTCGAAGACCCGCCCCCGGACAAGATCATCATCAAGGTCGCCACGGTCAACGGCTCCGGCTGCCCCCAGGGCACCACGGCCGTCGCCGTCTCCCCGGACAACACCGCCTTCACCGTCACCTACAGCGCGTACCTCGCCCAGGCCGGCGGATCCTCCAACCCCACGGACTTCCGCAAGAACTGCCAGCTCAACCTGGTCGTCCACGTCCCCGGCGGCTTCACGTACGCCATCGCCAGCGCCGACTACCGCGGGTTCGCCGCCTTGGAGTCCGGCGCCAAGGGCACCCAGCGGGCCTCGTACTACTTCCAGGGCTCACCCGACACCCAACAACGCACCCACCCCTTCAACGGCCCCTACGACGACAACTGGCAGGCCACCGACGAGACCGACTGGGCGCAACTGGTCTGGGCGCCCTGCGGAGTCCAGCGCAACTTCAACATCAACACCGAGCTGCGGGTGACCGCGGGCACGGACCGCACGAAGACCAGCTTCATGACGATGGACTCGACCGACGGTGACATCAGCACCGTGTACCACCTGGCGTGGAAGGAGTGCCCGGAGAAGTGACGTCCCGTGCGGCCGGGTGCGGGTGCGGGTGCCCGCGCCCGGCCGCACACCGTCAACGCGAGATGTGCGTGAGGAAGTCCGCCCAGGGGGCGGGGGAGAGGGTGAGACGGGCGCCCTCTTGGTTCTTGGAGTCACGGATGTGGATGAGTTCGGGGCAGGTGGCCACCTCTACGCAGTCGCCATCGCCGCCACTGCTGTAGCTGGACTTGTGCCAGGAGAGAGCGACTTCGACGCAGTCGTCACCGGAGCCGCCGCTGTAACTGCTCTTGAACCAGGCCAGTTCGCTGGTGCTCATAATTCTCCTCGCATCCGCTGCAACAGGCTCTTGGAGTCTTTGAGAGTGAGGGCCTGTGAGCGCATCCTGGCATACCGCATCTGCAACATGGTGACCACCTTTGGGTCACCGATGAGCTGGCCGCTTTCCTGCCCCTCGCAGTAGCAGAACCGCTGGTTCTCCGGCGTTTCCAGCAGCCGCATTGGGCCATCAAGTCCCGCGTGCGTCTCCTGTTCGGTCACCATGACTTGGATCTCGACATTCCGCATCTCGCCGATCTCCAGCACGTGGTCGATGAGTTCGCGCGTGACATTCAGGCCACCCGTTCGGCGCCGGAAAAGGTGCTCTTCCAGGATGAACCCGAAGGCCGTGTTCGGACGCTCCCGCAGCAGCCGCTGACGCTCCCGGCGGGCCGCCCACTGCGCCTCCACCTGCTCGTCGTCCAGCGGCGGGAGTTGGTTCCGGAACAGCGCCAGCGCATACGCCTCCGTCTGCAACAGCCCCGGGATCAACCGGCATTCGTACGTGTACAACGTGATCGCGACGGCCTCCAGCCGGGCCCACTGCCTGAACCACGCCGCAAGCCCCGGCTGTCGGGCCAGATGTCGTACGGCGTTCCGTAACGCCCCGGTGTTGCCGAGGACCTCCTCCGCCCGCTCGACGAACGTCGGGTCCGGCATCCGGCGGCCCAACTCGACCGAGGCGACCGTGTGTTTGGAGAATTGGACGCGCCGCCCGAACTCCTCCCGGCTCAGCCCGGCGTGTTCTCGCAGTGCCTGGTGCACCGCGCCGAATGTCCGCATACTGTCCGAGGACTCCGGCTCACCGCCGGTTCCCGTTCCCGCTCCCGCCGCCGTACCCGCCATGCCGTCGCTCACCGTCGGCCACCTCCCGCGCACCAGCCCCGCTGCACACCATCGCGGTCAATCGTCACGGGAAGTCACCGGTACTGTCCAGAAGGTGAGCGCGTACGCAGGGTCTGCGTACGCGCTGTTGCCCTGGTGAAGTGCCCTGCGGGACCGCCACATTGGGCACATGTCCGCTTCTTTTCCTCCCCAGCAGCTGGTCACCGTACGTATGTTCACGCAGCGTCTGAGCGCGACGCCGCGGGGCGCCAGACTGGCCCGGCATCTCACGCTGGGTCACCTGGAGATGTGGGGCGTCCCGCACGACTCGGAAGTGTCGGAGAAAGTGGCCTTGGTGGTGGCCGAGTTGGCTGCGAACGCCGTGACGCACGGCCGGGTGCCGGGCCGCGCCTTCGAGCTTCGCGTGTGGTGGATGGCGGGGAGTGTGCGGATCGAGGTGACGGACACCCGGAGCGGGTCGCGCCCGCCGGGGCCGGGGGAGGTACGGCCACCGGATCCGCTGGCCGAGTCGGGCCGGGGGCTGGCGATGGTGGACGCGGTCGCGGACCGCTGGGAGGTGGTGGACCGGGAGCCGCCGGGCAAGACGGTACGGGCGGAGATCGACGTACCGGGCTGGCTGCGGCTGACGAAGGCCGCCGCTCCGGTGCCACGGGCCACCCCATAGGCTCGGCGACCGTGAACAGACGTAAGCAGAAGAAGCTGTCGAGGGCGCTGGTGGGCGCGGCGATGATGGGCGACGGCGGCAGGGTGACCGCACTCCTGGGCGCGGGTGCGGACGCGGACACGGCCGACCCCGACGGCACGACTCCGCTGTACGCCGCGTCCGTTCACGGCGCCGCCGACGTCGTACGTCTGCTGCTGGCGGCGGGGGCCGACCCGAACCGGGAGAGCGGCCACGGCGCGGAGGGCACGCCGTTGTGCGCGGCGGCGTGCTGGGGCCACGAGGCGGCCGTACGGGAACTCCTGGCGTCCGGAGCCGACCCGGCCCTCCGGGAGGACCACGGCATGGGGAAGTCACCGCTGGAGTGGGCGAGAACGGGCCCCTACCCGGGCACGATCGAGGCTCTCTCCGCGGCGGACATCAGTCCTGCTCGACGCCCAGGGTGAGCGAACCGGCGTACCCCTCACCGGGGTTGGCGCCCAGGGCGGTGAGGGTGAGCAGGCCGGAGGCGGCGCCGCCGTTGTCGTAGAAGGAGTCCTCGGCCAGCGGGGTGCGGCGGACGGTGTTCGCGCGGTACTCCGTGAGGGCGGCGACCTCCGCGGTGGTCTTCTCGTCGAAGAAGAGCTGGCCGGTGTGGAGTTCCTGACCGCCCTCGAAGGAGCCGTCGTCGGTCGGCTCGACGTCCGTGTACACCTTGACGTGGATGTGCACGCAGCGGTCGCCGTACCAGCCGGGGTAGATCGTCCTGAACTCGGCGACACCGGCGGAGTCCGTACGCAGGGCGCCTCGCAGGAACCGGCCATTGTCGGGCTCCTCGTGGCCGTTCGCGCCGACGAACCCGGAGTACTCGCCGAGGGCGTCCGCGTGCCAGAGCTCGACCATGGCTTTGGGCAGGGGGGTGCAGGTGTCCGCGTCGACGACGGTGAGGGTGAGGTCGAGGGGGATGCCGGGTTTGTTCTCGGTGAGGTCTGGGCGGACGAGTGTGCCGTCGAGGTGGTAGGGGCCCTCGGTCGCTTCGCGGGTGAGTGTGCAGGCTGTTGGGGCGGCCGTGTTGGTCCCCTGCGGGGTGCGGGTCCCCTGCGGGGTGGCGGTCGACGGGGTCGGTGCCGCGAGGTCGTCGGAGTCCGACACGCATCCGGCCATGGCCAGGCCGGCGGCGGTGCCGGTGGCGATCAGTACGGTGCGGCGTCCTAGGGGGGACGTACCCGGGGTGTCTGCCATGGCTACCGCACAATAATGGAACGAACTGTCGGAAACCTGTCGCCGTCGGCTGGGTGCGGGGCGGTGGGGGGCGTTTGCGCAGTTCCCCGCGCCCCTGGGGCCTCCGGCCTGTTGTACGGGTGCGAGTCCGTGGGGGCTGGTCGCGCAGTTCCCCGCGCCCCTGGGGGGTGATGGCTGTTGTGTGGGTGCGGGTTTGTGGGGGCTGGTCGCGCAGTTCCTCGCGCCCCTAAGAGCCTTGCAGCTTGCGCCTGTTGTAAACGTGGCGCCGTCGCGGGGCCGCCCACTCGCCGCCGCTGCGGCCTTCCACTCGCCGTAGCCGCGGGCAGTCGTGCCGCTGGGGCGGCACGGGTGGGCGCGGCGGCAGCCCGTCGCGCCGGGCTGCGCAAACGTCCCCACCCGCACCCCCGCGCGCCGGGCTACCGAACGCCCTCACGCGCACCCCCGTACCCCCGTACGCCGGACCCGTAGCTACCCCGCGTTCGGCCAGCCCGCTGCGTTTGGCCAGCCTGTTGCCGGGGCCGGGGTCAGGCCGTTGGTGCCGCGGACCTGGGCCGCGGTGAGGCCGCCGCGGGCCGGGACGCCGGGCGGGGTCGGGCCGGTCGGCATCGGCGCCGGTTGGGGGGCGGGGGCAGCCATCGGTTGCGGGGCCGCCTGAGCAGCCGCCGGCACCGGCACTGGCACCTGCTGAGGGATTTGTTGGGGGATCTGCTGGGGGAACTGTTGCGGCACGGGCTGCTGCATCGGCTGCGGCATCGGCGGCGCCACCATCGGCTGCGCCGCCGCCACCATCGGCTGAGGCGCAGCCATCGGCTGAGGCTGCTGCGGAGCCATCGGCTGAGCCACGTACCCCATCGCCTGCGCCGCGAGCCCCGCCACCCCCGCCCCGTTCGTCGCGCTGACCAGCCGGTCCACCGCCGCCGTACCCGAGCTGTAGCTGGTCCCGTTGCCCAGCTCGGGCACAGCGGCTCCCCTCCTGGTCCCGTAGAGCACCTGTTCCAGGCCGGACACCAGGCGACGCACGTCCACCTGGGGGCGCACCACGAGCCGCAGGAAGCGGCTGGACGAACCGATCTTGTTGCCGCACTCGCGGACCAGGATCCGGTGCTCGGTGAGCAGCCGGTCACGGACCACGGTGCCCTCCGCGCCCACGGGCAGGCGGACGAAGAGGAAGTTGCCCTGCGAGGGGTAGACGGTGAGGCCGGGGAGCTGGGCGAGCTGGCCGGCCATGTCGAGGCGGTCCCGGCGGACCTGCTGGAGGCTCTGCGCGTACTCCGGGCCGTGCTCCTTCAGCATGAACACCACGTACTCGGCGAACGCGTTGAGGTTCCACTTCGGCAGCATCGAGCGGACCTTGCCCGCGAGCGCCGGGTTGGCGACCATGTAGCCGAACCGGATGCCGTGCAGGCCGAAGTTCTTGCCGAGGCTGCGCAGCACGATGACGTTGGGGCGGATCATCGCCTCGTGGACCACGCTCGGCTCGGCCTCCGCGTCCGCGAACTCCAGGAACGACTCGTCGATCACGACCAGGTCCCGGTCCGCCATCGCGTCCATGAACTGCACGATGGCGTGCTTGTGCAGGAACCCGCCGTCGGGGTTGTTGGGGTTGCAGAGCACGGCGACGCGCGTGCCCCGCGCCCGTATGAACTCCGCGTACTGCGCGAGGTCCAGGGCGAATCCGCTGGACTCCTGGAGCGGGAACATGTCGACCCGCTTGCCGGTCTCCATCGGCTGGTCGGTCCAGCGGCCGAACGTGGGGACGGGGATGGCGAGGGACTCCCGGACCAGCAGGTGGTCGATCCAGGTGATCAGTTCGGTGGAACCGTTGCCCATCGCCACACACTGCGGCGGAAGCTGGAGCAGGCTGCACAGCTCTGCGGTGATGGTGTCGGCGCCGCTCGGGTAGTACGTGATGATGTCGCGCAACCGCGCCGCCATGTCGTCGAACATGGCCGGCGTGGGGAAGTACGGGTTGCACGGAATACAGAAGTCGATCGGGCCGGCTCCCTCGCCGCCCTCGCGTGTCAGTGCCGCCATCGACGGGCTGTGCGCCGCCGTGCTGCGGAACAGCGAGGTGACGTTCTCGGCCATGGAACCTCCGTATGAGGCGGGCCCGGTGGGGACGTCCGGGCCCGTCTGATCTGGGTGGCCCGCGCGGGGGAGCGCGGGCCACCCCTACATACGAGGTTCGGCGGGAGGCCGTTCAACTCATGTGAGAGAAGTGTGACGTTCACGCCCCGTCACCGGTCTGGTCGCGGGGGACTGTGCGCTCAACAGCAAAGCTGTCCGATACATCGGATCTCTGGGCGCGAGATCATTCTACCGTCTCATCAACTCGCACTGATCCACGCCCAGTTGAAGCCTTATTCTTTTTGTCAATCGAGTTGACTTAAGACCTTGACGGGTCAAAACGTCCAATGTTAACTGCGCATGACAAGGCGGCCGACGGTCCGCCGGGCCACCGGCTGCTCACACCCCGTCCCCGAAGAGGGTGATCATGGTGCAGAGAGTTCTGCGGTCCTTACCGCTGCTGGCGCTCCTTGCGGGGCTGCTGGCCGGTGGTGGGGCCGCCTCCCCCGCTTCCGCCGCGCCGACCGACGCCGCGTTCGACCAGTCCGCCGGTGCGCTCAACGTCGACCGCGCCGCCTACATGGCCAAGCATGACATCGTCTACAACCGGCCCAACACCAACCCCCTGCACGGACTGACCGTGGGCAACGGCCGTACCGGCGCGATGGCCTGGCACCAGAACGGCCTGACCATGCAGACGTCCGGCGTCGACCTCTCCGAGCAGTCGGCGTACGCCGCCGGGCTGGTGAACCTCCAGACCACCCCCGCGATGGACTCCGGCTACACCGACTACCAGCAGCGGCTCTCGCTGCACGACGGCACACTCGTCACCAGGTACGACAACAACCGCACGGTCACCGTGATGGGCGCGCCCAACTCGGAGGTCATGGGCATCCACGTCGACGACACCCGCGGCGGGGTCTCCAACGTCTCCTTCACGATGAGCATGTGGGACCCGGCGACCGTCACCAACATCGCGGACGTGCCCGACCTGAACACCTGGAAGACGATCTCCACCTTCGCCGACGCGGGCGTGGCCGGACTGAGCCGCGGCCAGGCCGACCCGCACGGCTTCGGCTACACCCTGGCCGCCACCGTCGAGGGCGCGAGCTACACCACCCAGGTCGTCGACTCGCGCACGGTCCGCGTGACGATCACCCCCACCTCCAGCTACACCATCTGGTTCACCGCCGCGAGCCGGATCAACGCGCCGAACCGGGACTCGGTCGCCCAGGCCCGCAGCCAGCTGAGCACGGTCAAGTCCACCGGCTACCCGACGACCCTGACGAACTACAAAAACTGGTGGCACACCTTCTGGGCCCGGTCGTTCGTGCAGTACTCCGGCCTGTCCGGGGACGCCGACTACCTGGAGAACGTCTACTACCTGTCCACCTACATGATCGCGGCGGGCGGCTTCGGCAACTATCCGTCGCACTTCATCAACGGTGTCTTCCGCGCCACCGAGGACAGATCGAAATGGAGCAACGGCTACTGGTACTGGAACCAGAGAGACGTCTATCTCTCGTTCCTGGCCTCCAACCACAGTGAGCTGATCGACCGTCACAACAACCTGTACCACCGCAACTACGCGAGCCTGAAGTCGTACACCCAGACCAGATACGGCGTGGACGGCCTCTGGGTCCCGGAGACCATGGGCTGGGACGGCAACGCGCGCGGCACGATCAACAGCGACTACACCAAGAACACGCTGTCCACGGCCTACGAGGCCGCCTACAGCATGTACATGCGCTACCGGTACACCAACGACCTCGACTACCTGCGCAACGTGGCCTATCCGTTTATGCGCGAGACCGCGAAGTTCTACTCGGCGACGCTGACCCGCGACCCCGCCACCGGCAGATACCACATGGCCAACTCCAACGCGCACGAGACGTACTGGAACGTCCGGGACGCCATCACCGACCTCGCCGCGGTCCGCTCCATCTTCCCGCTCACCATCCAGGTCAGTGAGCAACTCGGCCTCGACGCCGGACTGCGCGGCACCTGGCAGACCGTCCTGAACAACGTCACGCCCTACGTCGTGCAGAACGGCGCCTACCAGCCGCACCAGCCGCCCATCTCGCAGACCCGCAACAACGAGAACGTCTCCGCCGAGCTGATCTGGCCCTACGACCTGACCGGCATCGGCTTCCCCGACCACCAGACCGCCGTCAACACCTGGAACCAGCGGCCCTTCCCCTACGGCAACGTCTGGGCCAACGACGCCGTCCAGGCCGCCCGCCTCGGCCTGGGCAACGAGGCCTACCAGGGCATGAAGACCATGCTCCAGAAGTACCAGAACTACCCCAACGGCATGACCAACAACACCAACGGCGTCTTCGAGTACCTCGGCGTCCACCTGACCGCGCTCAACGAGTCGCTGCTCCAGAGCTACAACGACAAGATCCGGGTCTTCCCGGCCGCGCCGACCGACTCGTCCTTCGCCGGCAAGTTCACGCTGATGGCCAAGGACGGCTTCCAGGTCAGCTCGGAACGGGAGGCCGGCGAAACCAAGTACGTCGGCCTCAAGAGCCTGCACGGCAAGCAGGCCAGGGTCGTCAACCCCTGGAGCGGACAGCAGACACAGGTCCGCCGCGTCTCGGACGGCGCGATCGTCACCAGCGGCACGGGAGCCGAACTCACCTTCGCCACCGCCGCGAACACCGTCTACGTGGTCGAGCGCACCGCCAAACCGCTCAGCTCCTACGCCTCGACCCGGCTGACCGGCACCGCCAACCAGGGCCAGAAGTCCCTCAGCGGCACCGCCTCCACCCTCGGCACACCCAGGGCGTCACTCCCGTCCGGCACCATCGCCCTGCGCGCCCAGGCCAACAACCAGTACGTCAGCGCCGCGGGCGCCGGCGCGCAACCGCTGATCGCCAACGCCACGGCCGTAGGCACCTGGGAGCGGTTCGAACGGGTCGACCTCGGCAGCGGGAACATCGCCCTGAAGTCGGGGATCAACGGCAAGTTCGTCAGCGCGGAGAACGCGGGCGCCGCGCCGCTGATCGCCAACCGGGACGCGGTCGGCCCCTGGGAGACCTTCCAGGTGGTGCAGAACCCGGACGGCACGATCAGTCTCCGGGCGCAGGCGAACGGCAGATACGTCTGCGCCGAGGGCGGCGGCGCACAGCCACTGATCGCGAACCGGGACGCGATCGGCCCGTGGGAGAAGTTCCACGTGGTCACGTAGTGACGCGCCGGGCCCCCTCGCCGACGGAACCGGCGAGGGGGCCCGGTGTGCCTCACACGTCGAACGAGTGGACCGTCGACGTGCGGTACGTCCGCCCCGGCCGCAGCACGGTCGACGGGAACGCCGGCTGGTTCGGCGAGTCCGGGAAGTGCTGGGTCTCCAGGCACAGCCCGTCGCCCTGCCGGTACACCGAACCACCGCTGCCGGTGAGTGTGCCGTCGAGGAAGTTGCCGGAGTAGAACTGAAGACCCGGCTCGTTGGTCGCGATCCGCAGCGTCCGCCCCGACGACGGGTCCCGCAGGGTCGCGATGTGCTCGGGCCGGGACGTGATCCCCTTGTCCAGCACCCAGTTGTGGTCCAGGCCCTGCCCGTACAGCACCTGCTGATGCGGTACGCGGATGTCCTCACCGACACTCTTGGCGCGCCGGAAGTCGAACGGGGTCCCGGCGACCCGGGCCAGCTCCCCGGTCGGTATCAGCCCCGCGTCGACCGGTGTGAACCGCGAGGCCTCGATGGCCAGTTGATGGTCGTAGACGGTGCCGCTCGACTCGCCCGCGAGGTTCCAGTACACGTGACTGGTGAGGTTCACGACCGTCGCCCGGTCGGTGGTCGCCTCGTAGTCGATCCGCCAGTCCCCGTGCCGGGTGAGGGTGTACGTCACCTTCGTCCGCAGCGTCCCCGGGAACCCCATCTCGCCGTCGGCGCTCGTGTACCGCAGATACAGCCCGACATCGGTGCCCTTCACAAACGGCTCGACGTCCCACACCCGCTTGTCGAACCCCTGGGCCCCGCCGTGCAGCGTGTTCTCCCCGTCATTGACGGACAGTTGGTACGTCCTCCCGTCGAGTGTGAACCGCCCCTTGTCGAGCCGGTTCCCATAACGCCCGACGAGCGCCCCGAAATACGGACTGGAGGAAACGTAGTCCGCGAGGTTGTCGAACCCGAGCGACACGTTGGCGTACCGCCCCCGCCGGTCCGAGATTTCGAGCGCCTGGACAATCCCCCCGTAGGAAAGCACCTTGAGCCGGGTCCCACCGTTGGCAAGGGACCAGCGGTGAACCTTTGTCCCATCGGTGAGACTGCCGAACAGTTCTTTCACGGGCCTGCTGCCACCGGCGGCATGCGCGGTGCCCCCAGCGCCGGCGGCAATCCCCGCAGCAGTGGCCCCGGCGATGACGGTACGTCTGTTCAGTTCCATGTACGACTCCAATCGGGGGGAGTTGAACGGACCTGTTTTTCAGGGGCGCGGGGAACTGCGCGACGAGCCACAACGGACCCGCAGTCACCCGACAACCCGCTACGACCCGACCTTGCGCTTGTTCCACACGTCAAACCCCACGGCAGCCAACAGCACAAGCCCCTTGATCACCTGCTGCCAGTCCGTGCCGATACCGACGAGATTCATCCCGTTGTTCAGCACACCCAGCACAAGCCCGCCGATAATCGCGCCGAGCACCGTGCCCACACCCCCGCTCATCGACGCCCCGCCGATGAACGAGGCGGCGATCGCCTCCAGTTCGAAGTTGAGCCCGGCCTTGGGGGAGGCCGCGTTGAAGCGGGCGGCGAAGACCAGCCCCGCTAGGGCCGCGAGCATGCCCATGTTGAGGAAGACCAGGAAGGTGACCTTCTTGTCCTTCACACCCGACAGCTTGGCCGCCGGAAGGTTCCCGCCGATCGCGTAGATGTGCCGCCCGACGATCGCGTTGCGCATGACGTAGCCGAAGCCGACGAGCAGCGCGCCGAGGATCAGCAGCACGATCGGCGCGCCCTTGTAGCTGGCGAGCAGCAGCGTGAGCACCAGGATCGCCGCGCCGAGCGCGACCAGCTTCAGCAGGAACAGGTTGCGCGGCAGCACCTCCAGCGAGAACTCCTGCTGGCGCTTGCGGTCACGGAACTCCTGGAACACGATGAACGCGATCAGCGCGAACCCGAGCAGCAGGGTGAGGTTGTGGTAGTTCGTGTTCGGGCCGACCTCCGGCAGGAACCCGTTGGCGACCTTCTGCAACCCCTCCGGGAACGGGCCGAGGGTCTGCCCCTCCAGGAAGATCTCGGTGAGCCCACGGAAGATCAGCATGCCCGCGAGCGTCACGATGAACGACGGTATGCCGCCGTACGCGATGAAGAAGCCCTGGGCCGCGCCCGCGACCGCGCCCATGGCCAGGCACAGGATCACCGCGACCGGCCACGGCAGGTCGTTGCGGACCATGAACACGGCCGCCATCGAGCCGATGAACGCCGTCAACGAGCCGACGGACAGGTCGATGTGGCCCGCGATGATGACCAGCATCATGCCGATCGCGAGGATCAGGATGTAGCTGTTCTGGAGCACCAGGTTGGAGACGTTGCGCGGCAGCAGCAGATCGCCGTCGGTCCACACGGCGAACAGCGCCACGATCAGACCGAGCGCGAACAGCATGCCGTACTGGCGCATGTTGCGGCGCATGCCGTCCAGGAGCAGCCGGAGCAGACCGTTGCCGCTCCCCGCCCCGCTGCCGCCCGGCTGTGCGGGAGCCGGGCTCTTGGCGGTCACATCCGTGCTCATCGGGACACCTCTTTGTCCTTCGTCATCTGACGCATCAGCGCCTCCTGCGAGGCCTCGGCGCGGGAGAACTCGCCGGTGAGCCGGCCGCCGGCCATGGTGTAGACGCGGTCGCACATACCGAGCAGCTCCGGCAGCTCGGAGGAGATGAAGACCACCGCCTTGCCCTGGGCGGCCAGTTGGTCGATGACCGTGTAGATCTCGTACTTGGCGCCGACGTCGATCCCGCGCGTCGGTTCGTCCAGGAGCAGCACGTCCGGACCCGCGAAGATCCACTTGCTGAGGACGACCTTCTGCTGGTTGCCGCCGGACAACTTGCCCACCGGCTCGAAGACGGTCGGCGCCTTGATGTTCATGGACTTGCGGAACCCCTCGGCGACCTGCCGTTCCTCGTGTTCGTCGACCACACCATGGCGCGCGACCTTGCCGAGCGCGGTCAGCGAGATGTTCCGGTTGATGGTGTCGATGAGGTTGAGCCCGTAGTGCTTGCGGTCCTCGGTGACGTACGCGATGCCGTGTCTCACCGCCTCCGCGACGGTCTTCGTACGGATCTCCCGGCCGTCCTTGAGGACCGAACCGCCCGCGTACCGGCCGTAGGTGCGGCCGAAGACGCTCATCGCCAGCTCGGTGCGGCCCGCGCCCATCAGCCCGGCGATGCCGACGATCTCGCCGCGCCGCACGGACAGCGACACGTCGTCGACGACCTTGCGCTGCTGGTCGATCGGATGGTGCACGGTCCAGTTGCGGATCTCCAGCGCGGGCGCGGAGCCCGCCTCCGGCTCGTGCGGGGTGCGGTCCGGGAAGCGGTGCTCCAGGTCGCGGCCGACCATCCCGCTGATGATCCGGTCCTCGGTGGTCTCCGGGGCCTTCACGTCGAGCGTCTCGATGGTGCGCCCGTCGCGCAGGATCGTCACCGAGTCGGCGACTCTGCGGATCTCGTTCAGCTTGTGCGAGATCACGATCGAGGTGATGCCCTGGTTCTTCAACTCCAGGATGAGATCGAGGAGTTTGCCGCTGTCCTCGTCGTTCAGGGCGGCCGTCGGCTCGTCCAGGATGAGCAGCTTCACCTTCTTGGACAGCGCCTTGGCGATCTCCACGAGCTGCTGCTTGCCGACGCCGATGTCGGCGACCCGGGTGTCGGGGTGGTCACCGAGCCCGACCCGCCGCAGCAGCTCGGTGGCGTGCTTGAGGGTCCGGGTCCAGCTGATGATCCCCCGCTTGGCGTGCTCGTTGCCGAGGAAGATGTTCTCCGCCATCGACATGTACGGCACCAGCGCCAGCTCCTGGTGGATGATCACGATGCCGCGCTGCTCGCTCGCCCGGATGTCCCTGAACCGGCACGGCTCGCCCTCGAAGAGGATGTCGCCCTCATAGCTGCCGTGCGGATGGACACCGGAGAGCACCTTCATCAGGGTCGACTTCCCGGCGCCGTTCTCCCCGCAGATGGCGTGGACCTCGCCCTGGCGGACCGTCAGGGTGACGTCGGAGAGGGCTTTGACGCCGGGAAAGGTCTTGATGATCGAGCGCATTTCCAGGACGGGTCCCGCCATGGTCGTGCCTTCCAATCTCTGGACGCCGGCGGTTACTTGAGGTCGCTTTCCTTGAGGTAGCCGGAGTCGACCACGGTCGCCTGGTAGTTCTCCTTGTCGACGCTCACCGGCTCCAGGAGGTAGGAGGGCACGACCTTGGCGCCGTTGTCGTACGTCTTGGTGTCGTTGACCTCGGGCTTCTTGTCACTCAGCACGGCGTCGACCATGTTCGAGGCCACCTTGGCGAGTTCGCGGGTGTCCTTGTAGACGGTCATCGACTGCTCGTCCGCGATGATCGACTTGACCGAGGCGACCTCGGCGTCCTGGCCGGTGACGATCGGCAGCGGCTTGCTCGCGGAGCCGTAGTCGTCCGACTTCAGCGCGGACAGGATGCCGATCGAGATGCCGTCGTAGGGGGAGAGCACGGCGTCGACCCGCTCGGACTTGTAGGCCGAGGTCAGGATGTCGTCCATCCGCTTCTGGGCGGTGCCGCCGTCCCAGCGCAGGGTGGTGACCTGGTTCAGCGCGGTCTGCTTCGAGCGGACGACGAGCTGCTTCTTGTCGATGTACGGCTGGAGGACGTTCATCGCGCCCTGGAAGAAGTAGCGGGTGTTGTTGTCGTCGTTGGAGCCGGCGAACAGCTCGATGTTGAACGGGCCCTTCTCGCCGCCGCTCAGCCCGAGCTTGTCGAGGATGTAGTTGCCCTGGAGCTCGCCGACCTTCTCGTTGTCGAACGAGGCGTAGTAGTCGACGTTCTCGGTGCCGAGGATCAGCCGGTCGTAGGAGATCACCGGGATGTCGGCGTCCTTGGCCTGCTGGAGCACGTTGCCCAGTGACTTGTTGTCGATGGCCGCGACGATCAGGGCGTCCACGCCCTGGGTGATCAGGTTCTCGATCTGCGAGACCTGCTGGTCCGGGTCGTCCTCACCGAAGACCAGCCTGGTCTCGTACCCCTTGCCCTCCAGGTCCTTGACGACGTTGTCGCCGTCGGCGATCCAGCGCTCGGAGGACTTGGTGGGCATCGCGATACCGATGGTGGCGCCCTCGGTACCGCCCTTGTCCTCCTCGCTGCCGCCCTCACTGCTCTGCCCGCAGGCGGTCAGCGTCAGGGCGAGGGATGCGGCTGCGGCTATGGCGGAAACTGCGGCTCGGCGATTGCGCATGGTCATCTTCCTCGATGTCTCAGCACGGTTGGGGGGATGTGCGGTGTGCGGCAACGCTGGGCGGGCCCGCGAGGGCCGGACGGACAGGTGTGTGGGATTCTGTTTGGCTACGTCGTGTTGTGTGAAGAGGGCGCGTTCGAAACTTTATGAATATGTGTCGAAGCGCTTCAGTTGGCCGGGCAGGCGTGAGCCCAGCGGGGCCATGTCCCTGTCGGCGCCGTGCCGGGCCAGCAGATCCAGGGCCAGCCGGCCCCGCCGGACCCGCTCCTTGGCGGTCGCCAGGGTCAACTCCCGCAGGTGGTGGCCGTACGGATAGATACCGGGGGCCTTGGACAGGCCGAACTTGAGATACAGCGGGGCGCCGCGCCGGATCAGCTCGGCCACCTCGTACATCCGGACATAGCCGCCGAGATCGTCGGGGGCCTCGATGTACATGTCCATCGGCGCGGCCGACACCCGCCGGATCTCGGTGAGATGAGCGAGCGTCAGATCGCTGGGCACGTTGACCGAGTCGGCGCCGAGTCCCTCGAACACCGCGAACGAGGCCGGGTTGACCGGTCCGATCAGTGCGGACACCTTGAGGGTGGTGCCGGCCGGGAGGATGCCCGCCTTCCGGGCCCGGTGCAGGGTCCAGAGCACGCCCTCGTCGGCCACCAGCAGGCAGCGCACGCCCAACTCCGTTGCCCGCAGGGCGTCTTCGACGCATCCGGCGACGGCGTCGTGGCCGCGGGCGCGGGCTCCGCCGCCGCGCGAGTCGGTGCGTACCGAGGCGCCGGTGTCCCAGGTGCCGCGCGGGCCCGTGAACAGACAGAGTTCTATGTCCCGTTCGGCCGTCGCCTCGACCATCTCGGTGATCTCGGCGTCCGTGAGCATCCAGATGCCGCTGCCCTGGCTGATCCGATGGATCGGCACGTCCAGGCGTGAGGACTCCTTGAGTACGACGCCGAGTGCCTCGGGGCCCTCGCAGGACGGGATCTCGGTGCGCCAGCGGCCGCCGTCGGGGAACGTGTGCGGGGAGGTGTCGGCGGGGGTGGGTTCGGGGCCGGCCAGCCCCAGCGCACCTAGCGCCTGGGCGGCGGGCCGACGGGGGGTGGCGGGGTCTGTCACGGGTTGTCCTTCGGGGTCGGGAGTGCGCGATCGGAGGGGACGGCCGGGGGCGAATGGCGGCTGCGGGGCCGTTGTGGGTGGTTGCGCAGTTCCCCGCGCCCCTGTGTGGGGTTGTTGAGGTCGGGGGTGGGTGCGGGTCTGTTGTGGCTTGTCGCGCAGTTCCCCGCGCCCCTGTGTGGGGTTGCTGGGGTTGGGGGGTGGGTGCGGGTTCGGCGTGGCTTGTCGCGCAGTTCCTCGCGCCCCTTCGCGGCGTTGCCGATCCGGTTGGGTGGTGTGTGGCTATGGGTGGAGTAGGGCCTTGCCGGTGCCTGCCAGGGCGATTGCCTGGTCGAACTTCGTCAGGGGGAGTTCGTGGGTGATCAGGGGGGTTGGGTCGAGGAGGCCGGACGCGAACATTCGGACCGCGTGGGCCCAGGCGGCGGGCGGGGCACCGAAGACGGTGTGCACCTCCAGCTGCCGTACCACCAGGTCCGTCGGGTCGAGCCCGAGCGCGCCCGGCGCCGGGATCCCGGTCAGTACCAGCCGCCCGCCCCTGCGGAGCAGCGCGGCCGCGTCCCGCGCGGCGCCGGCGGACCCGGCGGCCTCGACGACGATGTCGAACGTACCCGTGCCCAGCCCGTCGCTCGTGCGGAAGTCCGTCGCGCCGGACGAACGGGCCAGGGCCGCCCGTTCGGCGTGGGTGCCGACGGCCAGGAGCTGCGCCGGGGACGTGGCCCGCAGGAACTGGACGGCGAGGATGCCGAGGGTGCCGGTGCCGAGTACGGCGACGCGCTCGCCGGGCCGGGCGTCCGCCTTGAGGGCCGCCGCCGCGACACACGCGGCCGGTTCCAGCAGCGCGGCGGCCGTGAGGTCGGCGGTGTCCGGCAGGGTGTGCAGCAGCCGGGCCGGCAGGGTCAGCGTCGGGGCCATGGCGCCCGGCAGGGTGAACCCGGTCTCCTCGTACCCGGCGGTGCACAGCGTGGTCTCACCGGCGTGGCAGCGTTCGCAGACCTGGCAGTTGCGGAAGCCCTCCCCGACGACCTTGCGGCCGACGAGGGACGCGGGGACGCCGGGGCCGGCCTCCGCGACCGTCCCGGACCACTCATGGCCCGGCGTGAGCGGGTAACGGACGTACCCCTCGGGCCGGTTGCCCTGGTACAGCTCGCGGTCGCTGCCGCAGAGACCGACCGCGTGCACCCGCACGAGCGCCTCGCCGGGACCGGGCGGGCGGGGGGTGTGCGGGACCAGCCGGTGGACGCCGGGCGCCTCGACGACGACGGCCGCGCTCACCTCGCGCTCCCCTTCGGCCGGCGCTGCTCCCAGCCCTCGGCCCACAGGTCGAACCGGGCCTGCTGCTGCGGGAACCCGGCGGCGGCGTCGATGTCCAGCTCGACCCCGAGGCCGGGGGCGTCGGAGCGGTGGAAGTACCCGTCGACCACCTGCGGGGCCCCCTTCACCACACTCTTGATCTCCGCGTCCGCGAAGTCGTTGAAGTGCTCCAGGATCTTGAAGTTCGGGGTGCTGAAGCCGACTTGGAGCGAGGCCGCCGTCAGTACGGAGCCGCCGACGTTGTGCGGGGCGATCAGCATGTAGTGGGTCTCGGCGGTGGCGGCGAGCTTCCGGGTCTCCCAGATGCCGCCGATGTGGCCCACGTCGGGCTGGATGACGTCGACGGCCTGGCTCTCGAACAGCTCGCGGAACTCGATCCGGTCGTGGATCCGCTCACCCGTGGCGATCGGGAGGTCCACCTTCGCGGCGACCTTCTCCAGTGCCTTGAGGTTCTCCGGCGGCACCGGCTCCTCCAGCCAGGCGGGCCGGAAAGGGGCGAGTTCGTGCGCGAGCCGTACCGCGGTGGAGGGGGAGAAGCGTCCGTGCATCTCCAGCATCAGCTCGGCGTCCGGTCCGATGGCGTCCCGTACGGCCTCGATGAGCGAGACGGAGTACCGGGTCTGCGCGTGGTCGAGTTCGTAGTGCCCGGTGCCGAACGGGTCGATCTTGAGGGCCTGGTAGCCGCGGTCGATGACCTGCCGGGCGGCCTTGTAGTAGGCCTCCGGGGTCCGCTCGGTGGTGTACCAGCCGTTGGCGTACGCCTTGATCCGGTCGGTGACCCGGCCGCCGAGCAGCTGCCAGACCGGGACGCCGAGGGCCTTGCCCTTGATGTCCCAACAGGCCATCTCCACCACGGCGATGCCGGACATCACGATCTCCCCGGCGCGGCCGTAGTCGCCGTACTTCATCCGCCGTACGAGATCCTCGGTGGCGAACGGGTCGGAACCGACGATGTGGTTGGTCTCGGCCTCCTCCAGATATCCGGTCAGCGCGTCGGTGCGGCCCAGCATGCGGGTCTCGCCGACTCCGGTGATCCCCTCGTCGGTGTGCACCTGGACGTAGGTGAGGTTGCGCCACGGCGTCCCGACGACGTAGGTGCTGATTCCGGTGATACGCACGGCAGTTGCCCCCGATACAAGGGTGTTCGATATATCGACCGACGTTCGAAATGCTGGCGTGACAGTACGATCGGGGTCGTGGACGCGTCAATGGGTCACGTCAATGACGCTGTCCGTGACGGTGAAACCCCGCCACGCCGGAACGAGCCGTTCCCCACAGAATCTTCACAGTTGAGGCTATGAACGTTGTCGAGCCGGAACTTAATCTTCCCGCGTCATGGACTACTGCCACCCGTGCCGACGGCACCTCAACGGCGCCCTTGCGTGCCCGGGGTGCGGCACCCCCGCCGAACAGCTCCGCTCCTACGCGGAGGAGACGGTCGTACACACCGTTGTGCACACCGACGTCCGTACCGACGTGGTGACAGTGGTGCGCTCGGAGCCGCGCGACGCGCCCGCGGACACCGACGACGCCTACGACGACGATGCCTACGACGATGACGACGGCCCCGGTGGTGAGGACGACGGGAACGGCCGCTCCGGCCGGGGGAGTTCCCGGCGCCGCGGCCGGTCGTCCGGCGCGAGCCGCCGCGACCGCAAGGCGGCGGCCCACCGGCGGCGGCGGCGCACCGTCCTGTTCGTCGGCGCGGGTTTCCTGCTGGCCGCAGGCGGGCTGAGCCTCGCCGAACTCGGCATCGACGGACCCGGTTCGGCGCCGAAACCGGCCGTCGCGGGCGACGAGTCGCCCGAGGGCGGCAAGGCGGACGAGGCGACGGAGACGGGGACCCCGACGGGCGCGGGCGCCCCGGGCGCGTCCCCGTCCGACGACGCGTCGCCGTCGGGATCGCCGTCCGGTTCACCGTCGGAGTCCCCGGACGAGTCGGACGCGGCGACCCCCACGGAGACCGCGGGGACCTCACCGGCGGGCGACACGGTCCCGGTCGACAACCCCTCGACACCCACCGAGGAGTCCCCGGCGAAGCCCACGGACGACCCGACCACCAAGCCCCCGCAGGACGACGACCCCACCCCGGACCCCACCCCGTCAGAAACCTGCGACCGCTTCCTGTGGTGGTGCAGCTAGCCCCCGGCCCGGTCGCGAGCCCTCCGCCGGGCGGGAGCCCCTTGCCGGGTGCCGGCCTCACCGCACCGGGCGCCGCCACGTGCCGGGGGCCGGCCACGCACTCGGCCAGGCCCTGCGTCGGGCGCTAGCCTCGTATCGGGCCGGTCATCGCCGGGCGGGGGCGGGTGGTTCCGTCGGACGTCGCCTCTTTCACCCACATCTCCAGACGGTCCGCGAAGTCCGATGCCTGTTCCGCCCAGTCGAGTTCGGCCAGGGCTGCCGCGCGGCCGTGGGCGGCGCTGGTCAGGCGGAGCCGTTCGTCGGTGCGCAGCCGCCAGATCGCCGCGGCGGTCGCCGCCGGGTTCTCGTACGGGACGAGGAGCCCGCAGCGGTGCCGGGCCACCAGGCCCGCGGCCAGCGGGGTCGGCGTGGTCACCACGGGCACCCCGTGGGCCATGTACTCGACGACCTTGGTGGGCCGTGAGTGACGGTAGTTGGGCTGGTCGTGCAGCAGGGAGAGCCCGGCCAGGGCGCCCCGGATCAGCTCCAGGGCACGGTCGTTGGGCTGGTAGCCGTGCCAGCGCAGCACCCCCGCCCGGTCCGCCTCGGCGAGCACACCCTTCACTTCCGGATCGGCCGCCCCGATCACCTCGACCCGTACGTCCGGGCCGACAAGGCGGGCCGTCTCGATCAGGTCCAGCGCGCCGCGCGCCCGTGACAGATGCCCCAGGTAGACGACCCGGTCGGTGCCGGGCGCCGGCGGCGGATCGGCGGGCACCGCGGGGAAGTTGGGGACCACGGGGTGCGCCCGGCGAAACCGCTCCTGGTACGCGTGCTCGGCCAGCAGCAGCCGTACATGGCGCTCTGCCAGATGTTCCGCGGCCCGCACCACCACCTTCAGCGGTGGCCGCAGCAGCGCGGGCACCCAGCGTTTCATCACCAGCGCCGCCGCCGTGTCCTCGTGCACGTCCCAGACCGCCACCGGGGCCCGGCCGTCCCGCCGCCACCGGCGCAGTGTGCCGGGCAGCGCGAGCAGCAGCTCCGGGTCGTGCAGCAGCACCACGTCCGCCTCGGCCCCGTGCCCGGCGAGCAGGGCGCGCGCCGCCCGAAGCGCCGTACGGCGGTCCCGTCCGCACGCGCGCGGGAGGTCGATGCCGACGACGTCCGGATGCGGTACCACCCCGCGCGCCGCGAACGGGGCCGCGTACAGGATCCGGTGGCCGCGCTCGCGCAGGGCGGCGATCTGGCGGTGCAGTATGCGCGCGTCCTCGGGATGGTGGACGACCGTGACCACGAGTATCCGCATCAGAGCAGTACCTTTCGGCTCCGCGTCCGGGCAGGGCCGGCTACAGCACCTCGACCCCGGGCCGGAAGATCCGCCCCCGGGTGTCGAAGAGCAGCCGGGCCGTGTCGGCGAGGGCGGGCAGGTCGTAGGAGGAGTGGTCCTGGAGCAGGATCGTCAGGTCGTGGTCGGCCGCCGCGGCCAGCGGGTCGTCGACGCGGGGGACCGGCACGTCGTCGACGGACCACCCCGGCACATGCGGGTCGTGGAAGTGGACCTCCGCCTCCCGCTCGCGCAGCAGCCGCGCCACGGGCAGCGCCGGGGTCTCCCGGCGGTCGGCGATGTCCGGCTTGTAGGTGATGCCGAGCAGCAGCACCCGCGAGCCGTGCAGCGGGCGCCCCGCAGGCCTCGCAGCTGCTGACCCGGCTCGACGAGGACGACCCCTGCGACCTGCTGGTCCTTCGCGGGCGCAGACTTGTCGCCCGGGTCGTCGCCGACGGTCACTTCGAGGGCCGGATCTGGGCCTACCTCACCGACATCCCGCAGTCCGCCGCGGAGATGACCGAGGAGGCCCGCGCGGAACTCGCCCGCATCGCCGAGGCCTCGCAGCGACTGCTGTGCCAGACCGAGGAGTTGCGCTGCCTCCTGGAGACCTGGGTGCCCGAGGCGTGCGGCAAGTGTGTGCTCAGCCCGCCCGCCGTGCCCGAACCCGGCTTCCCGGTGCCGGACCACGAGCGCCCGCACGAGCCCTTCCGGCTCGTGTACACCGGCAAGTTCGCGCCCCTGTGGAACACCCTGCCCATGACCCGGCTCCCGGCCCTGCTCGCCGAACGCGGGGTCCGCGCCGAACTGCACACCGTCGGCGACAAGATCCACGACGACACCGGCCACCCCGGCTTCCGGGCCGCGATGGCTCGCGCGCTCACCGGCACCCCGGGCGTCGAACACCACGGCGGACAGCCCCGCGAGGAGGCCATGCGGATCGCCGCCGACTGCGACCTCGGCCTCGGCTGGCGCGACTGCGCGCTCGACGCCAGCCTCGAACTCTCCACCAAGGTCCTGGAGTTCGGCGCCCTCGGCCTGCCCGTCGTGCTCAACCGGACCCCCGCCCACGAGGCGCTCCTAGGCGCCGACTACCCGCTCTACGTACCCGGCCGCGCCACCCTGGACGACGCCGTGAAGGCCGTGGTCCGGGCCGCGCGCGAGCCGGAGAGCCGGCGCCTGGCCGCGGACCGCTGCCGGGCCGCGGCGGCCCGCCACACACTCGGCGCGGCGGCCGACCGCTGGCGCGGCCTGCTCGACCGGGCCTTCCCGTCGGCACCGCCCGCCGTGACGGCCCGGCCCCGGCCGCTGCGGGTCGGCGTCGCGGGCCACGACCTGAAGTTCCTCACCCGGCTCCTCGACCACTTCCGCGCGGTGCCCGGACTCGACGTACGGGTCGACGCCTGGCCCGCGCTCACCCGGCACGATCCGGCGGCCAGCCGTGAACTCGCCGACTGGGCCGACGTGGTGGTCGTCGAGTGGTGCGGTCCGGCCGCCGTCTGGTTCAGCCGCCACAAGCGCCCCGGCAGCCGGCTGATCATCCGGCTGCACCGCTTCGAACTCGACGCCGGCTGGCCGAAGCAGGTCGACATCGACGCCGTGGACCAGGTGATCTGCGTCAGCACCTACTACGCCCGCCGCACCCTGGAGACCACCGGCTGGCCCGAGTCCAAGGTCACCGTCGTGCCCAACTGGGTCGACACCGACCAGCTCGACCGCCCCAAGGCGCCCGGCGCCCGCTTCCGCCTCGGCATGATCGGCATCGCCCCCAGCCGCAAACGCCTCGACCTCGGCCTGGACGTCCTGGAGGCGCTGCGCGCCCACGACCGGCGCTGGCATCTCGCGGTCAAGTCCAAACCGCCCTGGGAGTACTGGTGGATCTGGAACAAGCCCGAGGAACGCGCCCACTACGACGACGTCCTGCGCCGTATGCAGACCTCGCCGCTGCTCGAAGGGGCGGTGGTCTTCGACGAGTTCGGGTCGGACGTGGCGAGCTGGCTGCGGCGGGTCGGCCACGTCCTGTCCACCAGTGACGACGAGAGCTTCCACCTCGCCCCGGCCGAGGGCATGGCCTCCGCGGCCGTACCCGCCCTGCTGCCTTGGCCCGGCGCGGACGAGATCTACGACCGGCGCTGGATCCACCCGGACCCGCCGGCCATGGCGGACGCCCTCGCCGCGCTCGACGAGGAGGGCTGGCGGGACGCCGGTCGGGTGGCCCGGACCCAGGTGCGCGAGAGCTTCTCGCTGGAGCGGGTGGCCAAGGAGTGGACGGAACTGCTGGTGCCCCGGTGACAGGTCACAAGGACTCGGTCATACAGTCCCGCGCCCCTGAGGAGGCGGCTGCGCCGCCTGTCTCGGGGGCTCCTCCGGCAGCATCCGCCGCAGCAGGTTCCGTAGGGCGAGGCGCTCCTCCTCGCTCAAGCCCGCCAAGGGCTCCCTGGCGAAGCGGAGGGATTCCCGGAGGCTGCGGGCCACGCGTACGCCCTCGTCCGTCGCCGCGGCGAGTTTCACCCGGCGGTCGGCCGGGTCCGGGCGGCGTTCGGCCAAGCCACGGGATTCGAGGCGGTCGACTATGCCGGTGACGTTGGACGGCTCGCACTTGAGCTTGTGGGCGAGCTTGCGCATGGGCAGCGGCTCCAGCGAGAGCAGGCTCAGCAGCTTCGCCTGGGCGCCGGTCAGCGCGTGCTCGGCGGCCGCCTCCTCGTACTCCTCGTGGTAGAGGGCCACGACCGAGCCGATCAGGTCGACGACCTCCATGGTCAGTTCATCCGGGCGGCGTGTGGTGGGTGGTGTGGCCATGCTCTCCAGGGTACCCGGTTACTTGACAACATGAAATATTCAAGAGCATTGTTGTTTCAGGTGCTGAAGTATTCGCAAGGAATCGCAAGGAAAGGTCGCCCCACATGTCCGACACCCCCGCACTTCCGACCGTCAACCGCGAGTGGCACCTGGTCAGCCGCCCCGTCGGCTGGCCCAAGCCCGAGGACTTCGCCCTGGTCGAGACGGAGCTGCCGACACCCGGCGAGGGCCAGGTGCTGGTCCGCAACGCGTACGTCTCCGTCGACCCGTACATGCGCGGCCGGATGAGCGCCGCCAAGTCCTACGCCGACCCCTACGAGCTGGGCAAGCCCATGATCGGCGGCGCGGTCGGCGAGGTCGTCGCCTCCAACGCCGAGGGCCTCGCCGTCGGCGACCACGTGCTGCACTTCCTGGGCTGGCGCGAGTTCTCCCTGGTCAACGCCAAGACCGCCGTCAAGGTCGACCCGTCCGCCGCGCCCCTCTCCAGCTACCTCGGCGTCCTCGGCATGACCGGCCTCACCGCCTACGCCGGGCTGCTGCGCACCGCCTCCTTCAAGGAGGGCGACGCCGTCTTCGTGTCCGGCGCCGCCGGGGCCGTCGGCAGCCAGGTCGGCCAGATCGCCAGGCTCAAGGGCGCCTCCCGGGTCATCGGCTCGGCCGGCTCCGACGAGAAGGTCAAGCTGCTGGTGGAGGAGTACGGCTTCGACGCCGCCTTCAACTACAAGAACGGCCCGGTCGGTGCCCAGCTGCGCGAGGCCGCGCCGGACGGCGTCGACGTCTACTTCGACAACGTCGGCGGCGAGCACCTGGAGGCCGCCATCGGCTCGCTGAACCTGAACGGCCGGATCGCGATCTGCGGCGCGATCTCCGTCTACAACAACACCGAGGCCGCCCCCGGCCCGAAGAACCTCGCCCGGCTGATCCAGACCCGCGGCCGTATCGAGGGCTTCCTGGTCGGCGACCACTACGACCTCCAGCCGCAGTTCGTCCAGGAGGTCGGCCCCTGGGTCGCCTCGGGCGCGCTCAAGTACCGCGAGACGGTCGTCGAGGGCATCGAGAACAACCTGGAGGCGTTCCTCGGGGTCCTGCGCGGCGACAACACCGGAAAGATGATCGTCAAGCTGTGAGCGGCGTCCGCCGTTCACCGGCGGTGCCCTTCTGCTGATTTCCGGTATGCGGTAACTTCTTTCCGAAACCGTCCGGGATCGTGGGCGCGAGTCCCGGGCGGACCGAGGAGGAAGAGCACCCCATGCCCATCCAGCAGTCCGACGTCCTGTACACCGCCGTCGCCACCGCCGAGAACGGCCGCGACGGACGGGTCGCCACCGACGACGGCAAGCTCGACGTCGTCGTCAACCCGCCCAAGGAGATGGGCGGCAGCGGCGCCGGCACCAACCCCGAGCAGCTGTTCGCCGCCGGCTACAGCGCCTGCTTCCAGGGCGCGCTCGCCGTGGTGGCCCGCCAGGAGAAGGCCGACATCACCGGCTCGACCGTCACCGCGAAGGTCGGCATCGGCAAGAACGACGACGGTTTCGGCATCATCGTGGAACTCTCCGCGAGCATCCCGAACGTCGACGCGGAGACCGCCAAGGCCCTCCTGGAGAAGGCGCACCAGGTCTGCCCGTACTCGAAGGCGACCCGCGGCAACATCACCGTGACGCTGGTCTGACACCACTCGTTGCGTACGACGGAGGCCGCACCCCTGGACGTGGGGTGCGGCCTTCGCCGTACTTCCGCGGGTGCCGGGCGCCCCTCACCCCGCGAGGACCGCGCTGTGCACCGCCCGCACGAACCGCTCGTTCTCCGGTGCCGCGGCACCCGGGAAGGCGAACCGGCGGCGTGTGTACCCGTAGGCCAGTCCGCTGCGCGGGTCCGCGAAGGCCTGCGAGCCGGCCGCGCCGCTGTGCCCGAAGGCCCCGGCGCCCAGATACGGGTACCAGGTCTCCGACGTGGCCTGGAAGCCGACCCCGTACGCCTTGTGCGCACGGACGACCAGGTCGTGGCCCACGGAGTGGATCTGCCCGAACTCCGCCGCCGTGTCCTCCTTCAGCAGCGGCGCCTTGCCGTCCACCTCGCTGATCGCCGCCGCGTACATCCCGGCGAGCCCGCGGGCGCAGGCCACACCGCCGTAGGAGGCCGGACCCCTGGCGCGCACCCGCCGTTCGTTCGGCAGCGCCCCCAGATCGGACGGCTCCGCCGCATGGGCGTTGAACGCGATGGCCTCCAGGTTGTGCGGCCCGTCCTGCCGCGCGTCCAGCAGCGCCTGCTGGGTCGGCGTCGGCGCCATCGGCTGCACACCGCGGAAGCGCGCGTCCTGGGACTGCGGCAGACCCAGATGGAAGTCCAGTCCGTACGGCGCCCTGATCCGCTCCTCGAACACCTCCTGGAGCGTGTGGCCGGTGGCCCGGCGCACCACCTCGCCGCTCAACGCGCCGATGACCAGGGCGTGGTAACCGAAGGCCGCGCCCGGGCGCCAGAACGGGCGCTGGTCCGCGAGCCGTTCGGCCATCAGCCGGTCGTCGGCGATCTCGTCGGGGGTGAAGCCGCCGTCCGTGCCGACCACACCCACCCGGTGCGCGAGCAGATCGCGCAGGGTGACCGCACCCTTGCCCTCCGCCGCGAACTCCGGCCAGTAATAGGTGACCTTGCGGTCCAGTTCCAGCGTGCCGTCCTGCACGAGCAGTGCGGCCACCAGATGCGCGGCGCCCTTCGAGGACGAGAACACGGCGTACAGGGAGGTGGCGTCGGCGTCCGGGCCGGCCCACAGGTCGACGACCCGCCGGCCGTGCGCGTAGGCGCACAACTGGCCCTCGTAGTCCGGCCGTTCCGATGCCACGAACGCCGCGAACTCGTCCCGCACCCGCTCGAAGCCGTCGGCGACGGTGCCATGGATCTCTTGAGTCATCCGTTCTCCTCAATTTCGGCCGCTGCCGGCGTCTGCCATGGTGATCAATGCCCGGCCCCGCTGTACGAACTCCCCTTTCCCGCCCACTTGAGATCCCGGGCCCGCGCGATCGGCGCGCAGCCGTGCCTTCCCAGACCGGTACGGCGGCGCGTACCCGTTCGACTCAACCGCAACGACAGGGCGTTGGCGGCACGACCTCCCGCCGGTACCCCGGATGGCGCATACCGGACCACCCTCAGCGGGGGAGTTGCCGCCGGCAGCCGCCACCGGCACCCGCGAACCGCCCCGATAGGCTGCGCCCATGCACGATCTCGGGGCGGGCTTCGGCTATCTCATCAAGGGTCAGCGCTGGATGACCCGGCACGGCAGGGCGTACGGCTTCGGCCTGCTCCCGGGCCTGGTCACGCTGGTTCTCTACGCGGCGGCGCTGGTCGGACTCGCGCTGTGGGGCGAGGACTTCGTCACCTGGGCGACCCCGTTCGCCGACGACTGGTCGAGCCCCTGGGCGGGCCTGTTCCGCGGCTTCCTCACGGCCGTACTGTTCGCGCTCGGCCTGCTGCTGGCCGTCCTCACCTTCACCGCGGTCACGCTCCTGGTCGGCCAGCCCTTCTACGAGAACCTCTCCGAGCAGGTCGACCGTGACGTCTCCCCGGACGGCACGGCGCCCGAATCGGGTCTGCCGCTCTGGCGCGAGCTGTGGATCTCCGCCCGCGACAGCCTGCGCGTCCTGGTCCGGGCCGCCGTGTGGGGTGTGCTGCTCTTCGGCCTCGGTTTCCTGCCGTTCGTCGGCCAGACCGTCGTACCGGTGATCGGCTTCTTCGTCACCGGCTTCTTCCTCACCGAGGAACTCACCTCGGTCGCCCTTCAGCGCCGGGGTGTGGTCCTGCGCGACCGCCTCGCCATGCTCCGCCTGCGCAAGCGCCTGGTCTGGGGCTTCGGTGCCCCACTGGCCCTGTCCTTCGTGATCCCCTTCGTGGCGGTCTTCCTGATGCCGGGAGCGGTGGCGGGAGCGACGCTGATGGCAAGGGACCTGCTGGGCGAGCCGATTGAAGAAGGGGAGCGGAAAGCCGGCCCGTCCGGCGCTTGAGGACGAGGCCGTCCAGGCCGAAGGGGGGCCTGGGGGCGCAGCCCCCAGACACACGCCGACGTCAGCGCAGACCCGCGTCCAGGGCAACGCCCAGGATCCCGCGGACCTGCGCGATGATGTCCAACCGATTCCGCACGAACTCCGGATCCGTGACCTCGGTGGTGTTCCCCACGCCGAACTGAAGCACCGGTGTGTGCACATGCCCACCCGGCAGCGTCCCGCCCAGCCCCAGCCGGTCCCGCAGCAGCGTCGCCCGGTAGGCGATCTCGTTGGACAGGTAGTCGCCGCCGCCCCCGGCCCGCGCGGCGGAACCCGGCGTCGGCCCGTCGGGGCGCACCACCGGCTGGGTGGCACCCGCCGGGATCTCCGTCACCGACGTGTTGTCGAGCACGGGGAAGCGCCCGGTGTCCGCCGCCACGATGTCCGCGTACGGCAGGGTCGTCGACGTCCACTGCGGCTGCGAGGCGGGGTCGGCGACCGGGACCAGTTCCGCCGTACCGGTGTTGTCGTTGTCGCCGAACCCGCCCCGCCAGGCCCCGTTGGTGCGCTCGACGTCGAACCGGCCCACCCGGCCCTGGCTGACGGTGGTGAACAGGTCGACCTTCGGCAGATACGGCCGCAGCGTCCGCTCCACCGTCCCGGCGGTGAAGTCCGCCCAGCGCACCGGGAACATCGCCGTCTCCACGCGCGCGGGACCGTCGGCGGTCCGGATCACCGTGCCGTCGAGGGCGAGCGCGGTCGCGCCGGACGGGTTGGAGATCCGGATGTCCCGGTCCAGCGTGAACGGGTCGAAGCCGGTGACCAGCACCCGCTTGGCCTTCTTCGACTTCTGGTAGTCGATGTCGGTCTGGCCGCGCGAGTTGCGCTCCAGCAGATCGAGCAGCGCGGCCCGTTGCCTGTCACCGAGCCCGAACTCCGGCTCCCAGCCGCGCACTTCCCGGGTCATCCCGAGCCGCGCCCAGTACAGCGGCCGGTCGTCGTCCCGGCTCAAGTCCCCGCCGGCCGGCCCGCGCCCCTGCGCCCGGTCCACGGCCCGCTCCCACAGCCCGGACCCTTCGCGTACGACGATCCGCGCGGCCTGAGTGTAGGAGTGCGCCCGCTCCAGCTTCCGTGCGAAACCGGGGGCCACGGAGTCGAATCCGGACCGCTTCAGTATCTCCTGCGGCGCGGCCCGGTCCAGGCGCTGTTCCTCGACCGTCGGCCCGGCGGCACCTGCCTGAGCGGCACCGGCGGGGGCGGCACCTGCGGGGGCGGCGGCGGTCGCCGGGGCGGCGAGGGAGGCGGAGGTGAGCAGCGTGAGGGCGAGGACGCCGACGCGAACACGTAGGGAACTCAAGGGACTTCGGGTCCTTCCGTCGCAGTGGGGTGCGCGGGCACCGGAGGGCCGCAGTATCGCGTGACCCCGGGGGTTTCTCAATCGACCGTCGCGGTTTGGAGACCCCCGTCGTGGTCGAGGAAGGAGGGGAGGCCTGCCCGGACTCGACGAGGAGGCACCCGATGGCGGCGACGACCCCGGGAAACCGGCACACTCCGGCCGACAAGGCCCGTGAGACGGCCGTGGAGGCGGCCCTCGGCAGACTCGACCTCGACGCGAAGACCCGGCTGCTCGCCGGGCAGGACAACTGGACCCTGCCCGCACTGCCGGAGATCGGACTGCGGTCCCTGGTGATGTCCGACGGCCCGATCGGTGTGCGCGGGGTGCGCTGGACCGTCGACGACCCCTCCGTCGCCCTGCCCTCCCCGACCGCCCTCGCCGCCACCTGGGACCCGGACCTCGCACACCGCGCCGGCACCCTCCTCGCCCAGGAGGCCCGCCGCAAGGGCGTCCACGTGCTGCTCGCCCCCACGGTCAACCTGCACCGGTCCCCGCTCGGCGGCCGGCACTTCGAGGCCTACAGCGAGGACCCGTACCTCACCGGCCGGATCGGCACCGGATACGTCCGGGGCGTCCAGTCCGGCGGTGTCGGCACCACCGTCAAGCACTTCGTCGCCAACGACGCCGAGACCGAACGCTTCACGGTGAACAACCTCGTCGGCGAACGCGCCCTGCGCGAGCTGTATCTGGCCCCCTTCGAGGCGATCGTCGAGAACGCCCACCCCTGGGGGATCATGACCGCCTACAACGCGGTCAACGGCCCGACCATGACCGAGCACACCCACCTCGTCAAGGACGTCCTGCGCGGCGAATGGGGCTTCGACGGCTGCAACGTCTCCGACTGGATGGCCGCCCGCTCCACCACCGGCGCCCTGGCCGGCGGCCTCGACATCGCCATGCCCGGCCCCCGGACCGTCTACGGGGAGCACCTCGCCCGCGCCGTGCGCGAGGGAGCCGTACCGGAGGCCGAGGTCGACGACGCCGTACGCAACGTGCTGCGGCTCGCCGCCCGCGTCGGCGCCCTCGACGGCGCCGAACCCGCCGTCACCGGACTCCCCGGGCCCGTCGACGGCCCGGCCCTCGCCCGTGAGATCGCCCGCCGCTCCTTCGTCCTCGTCCGCAACGAGAACCACACCCTCCCGCTGCGGCCCGGCACCACCGTCGCGCTGCTCGGCGCCGCCGCCCGCGACGCCCGGATCCTCGGCGGCGGCTCCGCCACCGTCTTCCCGGCCCGTGTCGTCTCCCCGCTCGACGGACTCACCGAGGCCCTCGGCTCCCTCACCTACGCGGTCGGCGCCGACCCCGCCACCGAACTCGCCGTCGCCGACCAGGGCTTCACCCTGCGCGCGGTCTGCCGTGACGCCGACGGCGAGATCATCGGCACCGGCAGCGCCCCCAACGGCCACCTCCAGTGGATGGGCGCCGACCTGCCCGACGGTGTCACCCACGACCGGCTGCACACCGTCGAACTGACCGGCACCTTCACCCCGCGCGAGAGCGGCCCGCACACCTTCGGCATCAAGGGCGCCGGCGCCTTCACCCTCACCGTCGACGGCACCACGTACTTCGACGGCGTCCAGCGCCCCGACAAGACCGGGCCCTTCGCGGCGTTCTTCGGCGCCCCCCTGCCCCAGGCCCGGCCCGAACTCACCGCCGGCGAACCCGTCGACGTCCGCCTCACCCATGTCGTCGCGCTCCCCGACAACGCCCCGATGCGGGTCATCACCTTCGCCCTCGCCCACCAGGAGCCGCAGCGCGACCCGGACGAGCTGATCGCCGAGGCCGCCGAGGCCGCCCGCGCCGCCGACACCGCCGTCGTGGTGGTCGCCACCACCAACCGTGTCGAGTCCGAGGGCTTCGACCGCACCGACCTCGCCCTGCCGGGCCGCCAGGACGACCTGGTCCGGGCGGTCGCCGCCGCCAACCCGAACACCGTCGTGGTGGTCAACGCCGGCTCCCCGGTCGAACTGCCGTGGCGCGACGACGTGGCCGCCGTCCTGCTGACCTGGTTCCCCGGCCAGGAGGGCGGCGCGGCCCTCGCCGACGTCCTCACCGGCGCCCACGAACCCGGCGGTCGGCTGCCCACCACCTGGGGCGCCCTGCGTGACGCCCCGGTCACCCGGGTCACCCCGGACAACGGCGAACTCGCCTACACCGAGGGCGTCTTCATCGGCTACCGCGCCTGGGAGCGGCACGGCCGCACCCCGGTCTACCCGTTCGGCCACGGCCTCGGCTACACCACCTGGGAGTACGAGTCCATCACCGTCGACGACACCACGGTGACCGTCCGCGTCCGCAACACCGGCGAGCGCGCCGGCCGCGAGACCGTCCAGATCTACGCGGCCCCCGCCGAGCCCGGCCCGGAGCGCCCCGCGCGGTGGCTGGCCGGCTTCGCGACCGTCGGGGCGGCACCGGGGGAGAGCGCCGAAGCCGTCGTCACCCTGGAGCGCCGCACCTTCGAGGTCTGGGACGAGTCGGCCAACTCCTGGTCGTTTGTGAAGGGTTCGTACGAGATCCAGGCCGGGCGTTCGATCGCCGACCGCGCGGTCACCACGGCGGCTACCTTCTGAGCGAGGACGAGTCGTCCGGCAGAGCGGCGACGCCGTCCGCGTGAGCAGCCCCGGCCCGGGCCCTGACATCCGGGCCGGGGCTCACACGTCCTCAGCGGGTGGCGAAGCCGTACACCGTCTCCGAGCGGAAGACCTCGCCGGGCCGCAGCACGGTGTCCGGGAACTCCGGCCGGTTCGGCGAGTCCGGGAAGTGCTGGGTCTCCAGGGCGATGCCGTCACCGGGCGCGAACGGCTCGTCCAGATGGTCCGCCGTGTACAGCTGGAGCCCCGGCTCGGTCGTCGACACGGTCAGCGTCCGCCCGGACGCGGGGTCGCGCAGCTCCGCCACCTCCACGGGGCCGGCCGTCACCCCCTTGTCGAGGACGAAGTTGTGGTCGTACCCCGAACCCACCTTCCGTGCCGTCCGGAAGTCGAAGCGGCCGTCCGCCACCGGCGCGACCCCCGTTGGGATCAGGTCCGCGTCGACCGGCGTGTACCGCGAGGCGTCGATCCGCAGCTCGTGCCCGCCCGCACTGCCGGACCCGGCCAGGTTGAAGTAGCTGTGCTGCGTCAGGTTCACCGGCGTCGGCGCGTCGGTCACCGCCTCGTAGCCGACCCGCAGCGCCCCGTCGGGACCGAGGCGGTAGGTCACCGTGACCTCCAGACGGCCCGGGAAGCCCTCCTCGCCGTGCGGACTCACCCGGCTGAGCCGCAGCCCGTCCTCGACCGGCTCGACGTCCCACACGCGCTTGTCGAAGCCCCGCTCGCCGCCGTGCAGCGAGTTGTGCCCGCTGTTGCGGGCGAGCGCGTACGTCGCCCCGTCCAGCGGGAAGCGGCCGCCCGCGATCCGGTTGGCGTACCGCCCCACCAGCGCCCCGAAGTACGGCCCCGGATGCGCGAGATAGCCGTCCAGATCCCCGAACCCCAGCACCACGCCCACGGGGCGCCCGGCGCCGTCCGGGACCTCCAGGGACTGCACGATCCCGCCGTACGACAGCACCCGCACCCGTACGTCCGCGCGCTCCAGCGTCCAGCGGTGCACACGGGTCCCGTCGGAAAGTGTGCCGAAGTGTTCGCTCATGAGCGAAACCCTAGGCGGTGACCGTCTTGTATGCGATCTCGGCCAGCCGCGCCTGGCCGTTCTTGCTCGGATGGAACCAGTCCCAGTGGCTCAACTGCTCGGTGCCGAACCGGTACTCGTACACCGCGCCGTCGTCGAAGCGGCACCGCTGGTCCTTCGCGCAGACCTCGCGCAGCACCGCGTTGTACTCCTCCACCCGGTTCTGCACCGTCTCGCGCCGCTCGGTCGCCGCCGCGTCCAGCGCGTCCGCGTCCTGGAGCATCGACGGACAGATCCCCAGCTTCCACACCTGCTTGCCCAGCGGGTTCGTCCGGCCCTCGGACCACAGCCGCTTCAGGTTCGGCACACTCGCCACGAACAACTGGGCCTTGGGCACGGCCCGACGCAGCGTGGCCATCGCGTCCTCGAAGTCCGACCGGAACTCGGCCGTCGGCGTCATCGCCGCCACCGACTCCCGGCACGCGTCGTTGGCCCCCGCCATCACCGCGACCAGCTCCGGCTTCCGGGTCGCCGCACGCGCCATCTGGCCCGGCAGATCCGCCATCCGCGCCCCGGTCGCCGCGTAGTTCCACGCGTGCGAGGCCGCCCGCGAGCTGCCCAGCAGCCGTACGGCGAGACTGTCCACCTCCGGGCTGGTCCCGGTCGCCCAGGACACCTCAGGACAGTCCGCCAGGACCGTACAGGCGTCAAAACCACGGGTGATGGAGTCGCCGACCGCCGCCACCGACGCCGGACTGCGGTCCCACACCGGTGTCGGCTTCGGCGAGGGTTTCGCCTTCTGCGCCTTCGTCCCCGACGGGGCCGGGGAGTCGCCGCCGACCACATCGCAGCCGGTGACCCCCAGCACCCCGGCCGTCAGCACGGCAAGAACGGCCCGTGAACGCCGTCGCCGCAAACGCTGGCCCATCCCCACAAAGCCCTCCGTCGCCCGGTTCCCGCCCCCCCCACCACATAACAACGCGCGAGAGTTCCCGGCGCCCGTTGTGGAACGCCGGGCGGCCGTACAGGCGTCCTGCCGGGTGAATGGCGGATGTTTCACGGCACCTGGACCGACGGTACGTCACACTCCTCGCGCCCCCGCACGGTAGCCTCGCCATCAACGTGGGCTGCCCTGCCGCCGCCGCTCAGCCCGTCGCGCAAGATGTCCAGCTCTGCCCGGAGGTCCCGGTGACGACACGTGGAGTTCTGTACGTGCATTCCGCTCCGCGCGCGCTGTGCCCGCACGTCGAGTGGGCCGTTGCCGGTGTGCTCGGCATCCGCGTGAGCCTCGACTGGATCCGGCAGCCCGCCGCGCCCGGCACCTGGCGCTCCGAGTTCTCCTGGCAGGCCGAACCCGGCACCGCCTCCAAACTCGCCTCCGCGCTGCGCGGCTGGCAGATGCTGCGCTTCGAGGTCACCGCGGAACCGTGCGCCACGGCCGAGGGCGAGCGCTACAGCTGCACCCCCGACCTCGGCATCTTCCACGCCGTCACCGGCATCCACGGCGACATCCTGATCCCCGAGGACCGCCTGCGCGCCGCCCTGCTCCGCAGCCGCCGCGGCGAGACGGACCTGGAGTCCGACATCGCCAAACTCCTCGGCAAGCCCTGGGACGACGAACTCGAACCCTTCCGCTACGCGGGAGAGGGAGCCCCGGTCCGCTGGCTCCACCAGGTGGTGTAGGCACGGCCACTTCTCGGCACCGGCTGCGAGGCTTCTTGGGAGCGCGGGGAACTGCGCGTCTTTTCGGTGGCGCGACCAAGGGCCCGATTCAGGCGGCGCCGGCTGCAAGCTCTCAGGGGCGCGGGGAACTGCGCGACAAGCCACGACGCACCCGCACGCGACACCCCACCCCCGCCCAAACGGCGACGGCCCGGACCCCCCTCAAGGGAACCCGGGCCACAAAAGCCGACGGCAAGTCACACGGTACGGAAGGCCAACACCACGTTGTGCCCACCAAACCCGAACGAGTCATTGAGCGCGGCGATCCGCCCCTCGACAGGCAACTTCCGAGCCTCCCCCCGAACCACGTCGGCCGCAGCCTCCGCCTCGGGATCAAGGTTGTCGACGTTGATCGTCGGCGGCGCCACCCGGTGATAAAGAGCAAGCACCGTCGCGACGGTCTCCACCCCACCCGCACCACCGAGCAGATGCCCGGTCATCGACTTCGTCGCCGACACGGCGAAGTGGTCCGCCTCGTCGCCGAACACCTTCCGCAACGCCTTCAGCTCGGCCACGTCCCCGGCCGGCGTGGACGTCGCGTGCGCGTTGACGTGCATGATCTCCGCCGGATCCAGATCCGTCCGCTCCAGCAGGTTCTGGAGGGCGTGGGCGATCCCGCGTCCCTCCGGCTCCGGCTGCACGATGTCGTGCGCGTCGGCGGAGATGCCCTGCCCGACCGCCTCCGCGTACACGCGGGCACCACGCCGCTCGGCGTGCTCGGCGGACTCCAGGACGATCACGCCGGCGCCCTCGCCGAGGACGAAGCCGTCCCGGGCGGTGTCGTAGGGACGCGAGGCGCCCTGCGGGTCGTCGTTGTTCTTGGACATCGCCATCATGTTGCCGAACGCGGCGATGGGCAGCGGATGGATCGCCGCCTCCGTACCACCGGCGACAACGACGTCGGCGCGGCCGGTGCGGATCATCTCGATGGCGTAGCCGATGGCCTCGGCGCCCGAGGCGCACGCGGAGACCGGCGTGTGCACGCCCGCGCGGGCGCCCACGGCCAGTCCGACGTTCGCCGAGGGGCTGTTCGGCATCAGCATGGGGACGGTGTGCGGGGAGACACGGCGTACGCCCTTCTCCTTGAGCACGTCGTACTGGTCGAGCAGGGTCGTCACGCCACCGATGCCGGAGGCGATCACCGCGCCGAGCCGGTCGGGGTCGACGGACTCGTCCTCGCCCGCCTTCGCCGTGAAGCCGGCGTCGGCCCAGGCCTCCCGGGCCGCGATCAGCGCGAACTGCGCCGAGCGGTCGAGGCGGCGGGCCTGCGGCCGCGGAATGCTCTCGGACGGTTCGACGGCGACGGGCGCGGCGATCCGGACCGCCTGCTCGGCGGCCCAGTCCTGTTCCAGGAGCTTGACGCCGGAACGTCCGGCGACCATGCCCTCCCAGGTAGAAGCTGCGTCGCCACCCAGCGGTGTGGTTGCGCCGATACCGGTGACGACCACGGTGCGATTGGTCGGGCTCACGGGAATTCTTTCTCCAACGTTGCGAGGGATCAGCGGCGCCACCGCCGGGTGGCGAAGCGGGCCGGAGGTTCCGGCCCGAGGGGCTCAGGCGTCCTGGTGCTTGAGGATGTAGTTGGTCGCGTCGCCGACCGTCTTGAGGTTCTTGACGTCGTCGTCGGGGATCTTGACGTCGAAACGCTCTTCGGCGGCGACGACGACCTCGACCATGGAGAGCGAGTCGACGTCCAGGTCGTCGGTGAAGGACTTGTCCAGCTGGACGTCCTCAACCGGGATCCCGGCGATCTCGTTCACGATCTCGGCGAGACCGGCGACGATCTCTTCCTGAGTGGCGGCCATCTTGGCGCTCCTTCTTTGTTTTCTCAGAGGGTGTGGCGGTGCGGCGTCCGTGCCGGATCGCATGATCCGGCACGGAGTGCCTAGGGGAGGGTAACGACAGTGGCGGCGTACACGAGACCCGCCCCGAATCCGATGACGAGCGCGGTGTCGCCGCTCTTGGCCTCGCCGGTCGCCAGAAGCCGCTCCATCGCGAGCGGAATCGAGGCGGCCGAGGTGTTGCCGGTGGTGCGGACGTCACGGGCGACCGTGACGGACTCGGGCAGCTTGAGGGTCTTGACCATCGAGTCGATGATCCGCTCGTTGGCCTGGTGCGGGATGAAGACGTCCAGCTCGTCCGCGCCGATCCCGGCCGCGTCCAGCGCCTGCTGGGCGACCTTCGCCATCTCGAAGACGGCCCAGCGGAAGACCGCCTGGCCCTCCTGCGTGATGGCGGGGAACCTGGCGACCGTGCCGTCGCGGTAGTCCGTCCACGGCACCGTCTGCTTGATGGTCTCGGACTTGTCGCCCTCGGAGCCCCACACGGTCGGACCGATGTGCGGTTCCGTGGCGGGGCCGACCACGACCGCGCCCGCGCCGTCACCGAACAGGAAGGCCGTCGCGCGGTCCTCCAGGTCGGTCAGGTCGGACAGCCGCTCCACGCCGATGACGAGGACGTACTCCGCGCTGCCCTCGACGACCATGCCCTTGGCGAGGGTGAGGCCGTAGCCGAAGCCGGCGCAGCCCGCCGAGATGTCGAACGCGGCGGCCTTGGCCGTGCCGAGCTTGTCGGCGATCTCGGTCGCCACGGCCGGCGTCTGCTTGAAGTGCGAGACGGTCGAGACGATCACGCCGCCGATCTGCTCGGCGGTGATCCCGGCGTCGGCGATCGCCTTGCCGGACGCCTCGATCGACATCGCGGCGACGGTCTCCTCGGCGTTCGCCCAGTGCCTGGTCTCGATGCCCGAGCGCGAACGGATCCACTCGTCGGAGGAGTCGATCGTCTCGAGGATCACCTCGTTCGGCACGATCCGGGTCGGGCGGTAGCCGCCGACGCCCAGGATGCGCGCGTACGGGGCGCCCTTGCTGGGCTTGATCTTCGACATGTTCGTACGGCTCCTTCTTCAGGCGTTGGCGCCCGCTGCGCCGGCAGCAGAATCAGGCACGGCGGAGATGAGCTCGCGGGCCGCGTCGAGGTCGTCCGGGGTCTTGAGGGCCAGCGTCTTCACGCCGGGCAGTGCGCGCTTGGCGAGGCCGGTCAGCGTGCCGCCGGGGCAGACCTCCAGGAGCGCGGTGACGCCGAGCTCCTTGAAGGTCTCCATGCACCGGTCCCAGCGGACCGGGTTGGCGACCTGGCCGACCAGGCGCTGAAGGATCTCGGCGCCGGTGGCGACGGTCTGCCCGTCCTTGTTGGAGACGTACGGGATCCGGGGGTCGGCCGGGGTCAGGTCGGCGGCGGCCTTCGCGAGCGCGTCGACGGCCGGGGCCATGTGCCGGGTGTGGAAGGCGCCGGCCACCTTCAGCGCGACGACCTTGCGGACGCCCTCGGGCTTGTCCTCGCTGAGGGCTGCGAGCTGCTCCAGCGTGCCCGCGGCGACGATCTGGCCGGCGCCGTTGACGTTCGCCGCGGTCAGGCCGAGCTTCTCCAGGTGCGCGACGGAGACCTCCGGGTCACCGCCGAGCAGCGCCGACATGCCGGTCGCCGTCACCGTGGCGGCGTCGGCCATGGCCAGACCCCGCTTGCGGACGAGGGTCAGCGCGGCGGTGTCGTCGAGGACACCGGCGAAGGCGGCGGCGGTGATCTCGCCGACGCTGTGACCGGCGACCGCGCCCGGCGAGATGTCACCGAGTGCCGCGGCGGACAGCAGACCGGCCGCGACCAGCAGCGGCTGGGCCACGGCGGTGTCACGGATCTCGTCCGCGCCGGCCTGCGTACCGTAGTGGGCGAGGTCGAGGCCAATGGCGTCCGACCAGGCCGCGACACGGTCGGCGGCGCCGGGCAGTTCGAGCCAGGGGGTCAGGAAGCCGGGCGCCTGAGCGCCTTGGCCGGGAGCGACGAGTACGAGCACTCTCACACTCTCTCTTGGGGACGGGCCTGGCCGCCCGTGGGGACAGGGACGAAGAACAAGAGGGGGTTTTGTGGGCCCCCGACAAAAGGCTAGGACTGGGGATCCCCGTCGGCCAGACGCCCCAGGATCAGCGCGATGCGCAAAGTGAACGCCGAACGTACATCCGACGGCGACCAACCGGTGACGTCAGTCACACGTCGAAGCCGGTAGCGCACGGTGTTGGGGTGGACGAACAACATGCGCGCCGCACCCTCCAGACTGCTCGCCTGTTCGAGATAGACGGAGAGCGTCTCCAGAAGCGCGGACCCGGCTTCCTCCAACGGTCTGTAGATCTCCTCCACCAGTTGCTCACGCGCGCCGGGGTCACCGGCCATCGCGCGCTCCGGCAGCAGATCGTCGGCGAGCACCGGCCGCGGGGCGTCCTGCCAGGCAGAACACGCCTTGAGGCCCGCCGCGGCGGCCTGCGCGGAGCGGGTTCCGGCCAGCAGATCGGGCACCACGGGGCCGGCCACCACGGGACCGGCCGCGTACGGCCCGATCAACGACTTCGCGACGGCCAGCGGGTTGTCGCTGCCGCCCGCGATCACCACCAGCCGGTTGCCGAGCACACCGGTCAGCACCTGGAGTTTCGCGTGCCGGGCCGCCCGCCGGATGGCCTCCACCGTCAGCTCGGAGTCACCGTCGGGTGCCGTGCCCAGCACCACGCACACATGCTCGGGGGAGTTCCAGCCCAGCGCGGCGGCCCGTGACACGGCGCCCTCGTCGGCCTCCCCGCTCAGCACCGCGTTCACCACGAGCGACTCCAGGCGGGCGTCCCAGGCACCGCGTGCCTCGGCGGCCTGTGCGTACACCTGTGCGGTGGCGAAGGCGATCTCGCGGGCGTAGACGAGCAGTGCCTCGCGCAGCACGCTCTCGTCGCCGGGCGCCGCCACCTCGTCGATGGCGGACTCCATGACCTCGATGGTCGTCCGCACCATCTCCACGGTCTGCCGCAGGGTGATTGCCCTGGTCAGCTCGCGCGGCGCGGTCCCGAAGACGTCCGTGGAGATGGCCTGCGGGGCGTCCGGGTGCCGGAACCACTCGGTGAACGCGGCGATACCCGCCTGCGCGACCAGCCCGATCCAGGAGCGGTTCTCCGGGGGCATCGCCCGGTACCACGGCAGGGTCTCGTCCATCCTCGCGATGGCCTGTGCGGCGAGGCTTCCGGAGGATTTCTCCAGCCGCTTCAGGGTCGCGGCGTGCGAGTGGGCTTCGCGCGCGGGGACTTTGTTGCCATGGGTTTCGGGTTCGGGCACGGGACAAGACTGCCTTATCGGGACGGCGGCGCGCGTCGCCGGGTCTCGACCGGGGTCTACGGTGGTCTGCGTGATGGACGTACGGCGAGCCGAAGAGCGCTATTCCGGGGGTGAACCGGGGGCCGGCATCGAGTCCCGGCACGCCTTCTCCTTCGGCCCGCACTACGACCCGGACAACCTCCGCTTCGGCGCGCTGATCGCCTGCAACGAGGAGCGGCTGCTTCCGGGCGCCGGGTTCGACGAACACCCGCACAGCCATACGGAGATCGTGACCTGGGTGGCCGAGGGGGAACTCACCCACCGGGACTCGACGGGCCACGAGACGGTGGTGCGCGCCGGGGACGTGCAGCGGCTGAGCGCGGCGTCGGGTGTGCGGCACGTGGAGCGCAACGCGGGTGCGGTTCCGCTGACCTTCGTCCAGATGTGGCTGGCACCGCTGGTGCCGGGCGGCACGCCGATGTACGAGACGGTCCACGGGATCGCCGACGCGACGCCGTACGCGGTCCCCGAGGCGGGTGCGATGCTGCACGTCCGGCGCCTTGGCCCCGGCGAGCGGACCGCCGTCCCGGACGCGGGGCATGTCTACGTCCACGTGGTGCGGGGCGAGGCGGCTGTCGCCGCGGCCAAGCTGGGCCCGGGGGACGCGGCCCGCGTCACGAACGCGCGGGACCTGGAAGCAGTCGGCGTCACGCCAACAGAACTACTCATCTGGGAAATGAGGTAACCCGCCGCCCGCGGGTCCGGTGGGGGCTGATCGCGCAGTTCCCCGCGCCCCTGCCCCGCGTAGCCGCGGGCAGGCGTGCCGCAGGGCGGCACGGGTGGGCGCGGCGGCACCCCGTCGCGCCGGGCTGCGCAACGCCCCCCGCCACAGCCTCCACCGGCGTTCAGCCGCGTACCTCCGCAAGTACCGCGTCCGTGAGTGGTGGCCATGCCTCTACGGCCCAGGGGCCGAACGCGCGGTCCGTCAGTGCGACACACCCGACCCCCGCATCAGGGTCGACCCACAGAAACGTGCCCGACTGCCCGAAGTGACCGAAGGTGCGGGGCGAAGACCCGGCCCCCGTCCAGTGCGGGGACTTCGAATCCCGGATCTCGAACCCCAGCCCCCAGTCGTTCGGGTTCTGATGCCCGTACCCGGGAAGCACCCCCTTCGTCCCCCCGAACTGCACGGACATCGCCGCAGCCACAGTCCGCGCATCCAGCAACCGAGGCGCCTGCACCTCCGCCACGAACCGCAGCAGATCCCCCACGCTCGACACCCCGTCCTTCGCCGGCGACCCGGCAAGCACCGTGGACGTCATCCCGAGCGGCTCCAGCACCGCCTGCCGCACATACTCGCCGAACGGCATGTCCGCCGCCTTGGCCACATGGTCCCCGAGCTGCTCGAACCCGGCGTTCGAGTACAGCCGCCGCTCCCCGGGCGCCCCCGTCACCCGGTGCTCGTCGAACGCCAGCCCCGAGGTGTGCGCCAGCAGATGCCGCACGGTCGACCCGTCCGGCCCCGCCGGCTCGTCCAGCTCGACGGCCCCCTCCTCGTACGCGACCAGCACGGCGTACGCGGCGATCGGCTTGGTGACCGACGCCAGCGGAAACACCCGGTCCGTCGGACCGTGCGTACCCAGGACCGTGCCGTCGGCCCGCACAACGCCCGCGGCGGCGTGCGGAACCGGCCAGTTCTCGATCAGTTCGAGGCTCTTCAGCGACATGCCGCCGAGCCTATGCGGCTCAGAGAGCCAGCTCCATCAAGGGGTCGGGCTTGGGCCGGAACCCCAGCGACACGTACAGCGGCTGCGCCTCCGCGGACGCGGTCAGCTGCACCACCCCGACCTCCCGCTCCCGGAACCACCCCAGCAGCGCCTCCATACCCGCCCGCGCGTACCCGCGCCGCCGCGCCCCCGGATCCGTCGCCACGCTGAACACAAAACCGATCGACCCGCGCGGATTCCCGGCCCGTCCGATCCGGTACTCGATGGTCCCGGCCACCAGCGAGGCCAGCGCCCCCGGCCGCTCCGGATGGTCGACCACAAAGGCCACGAAGTCCCCGTGCGGATCGGCCAGCCGCGCCCGCAGCGTCGGCTCCGACTCGGTGTGCCACACCGTGGAGGGGTCGGACTCGAACAACGAGTCGATCATCACCTGGCGCAGCCGGAGCACCTCGCCCGCGTCCTCGGGCACAGCACGTCGTACGTCACTCATGATCCGTACGTTAGTAACAGCGATCTCGCCACGTCTCCCGTTTTCTCTCCGGCTCCACTTGCTTGGAGTGCACTCCAAGGCCATAGCGTGGAAGGCATGACGGTGCTGCACACGACGGCCTTGACCGCGACGGAAGCCGAGGAAGCCCCCAGTCCGACGGACGTCTGTTCCGCCCCTCCCCGGCGCCATCCACGTCCCGACGGTCAGGACCACTACACGATCAGCGAGGTCGTCGCCTTCACCGGCCTGTCGGCGCACACGCTGCGCTGGTACGAGCGGATCGGCCTGATGTCCCACATCGACCGCTCCCACACCGGCCAGCGCCGCTACACCAACCGCGACCTGGACTGGCTCGACCTCGTCGGAAAGCTGCGGCTGACCGGCATGCCGGTCGCCGACATGGTCAGGTACGCCGAGCTGGTGCGCGAGGGCGAGACGACCTACGGCGCGCGCCACGAGCTCCTTGAGGCCACCCGCAGGGACGTGCTGGAGCGGATCGCCGAGCTCCGCGACACCCTGGCGGTGCTCGACCGGAAGATCAGTTTCTACTCGGACGCCGGACGCGTCTACGAAGCGGAGAGGGCACGATGACCAACGGCAGCAGGATCCGGACGGCACGACTGGGCGAGACCGGCCCCGAGGTCGGCGTACAGGGCCTCGGCTGCATGGGCATGAGTTTCGCCTACGGCCCGGCCGACACCGACACTTCCCGGGCGACCCTGGAGCGGGCCCTGGAACTGGGCGTCACACTCTTCGACACGGCGGAGGCATACGGCGCCGGCGACAACGAGCGGCTCCTGTCGCCGTTCGTCAGGGCCCACCGCGACGAGGTGGTCGTCGCCACCAAGTTCGGCCTCTCGATTCCGCCGGACGACCCGACCCGACGGGTCATCCGCAACGACGAGCCCTATATCCGCCAGGCCATCGAGGGCAGCCTCAGGCGTCTCGGCATCGAGGCCGTCGATCTCTACTACATGCACCGGCGCGACGTGAGCGTGCCGATCGAGGAGACCGTCGCCACCATGGCCGACCTGGTCCGCGAGGGCAAGGTCAAGCACCTGGGGCTCAGCGAGGTCACCGCGGCCGAGCTGCGCGCGGCGCACGCCGTGCACCCGATCGCGGCCGTGCAGTCGGAGTGGTCCCTGTTCAGCCGGGACATCGAGGCCCAGGTCGTGCCGGCCGCCGCGGAACTGGGCGTGGCCCTCGTGGCGTACTCCCCGCTGGGCCGCGGCTTCCTCACCGGCTCGTTCGTGAACGCCGACACGGAACTCGGCGACGACGACTTCCGTCGCCAGCAGCCCCGCTTCACCGGCGACAACGCGGCCGCGAACGCCGCCCTCCTCGAGCCGGTCCGCACGGTCGCCGCGGCCCACGACGCCACCCTCGGCCAGATCGCCCTCGCCTGGGTCCAGCAGCAGTCCGCCGTCCACGGCCTCCCGGTGGTCCCGATCCCGGGCACCAGCAAGCCCACAAGGGCCGAGGAGAACACCGCGGCCACCCGCATCACCCTCAAGGACGACGAGGTCGCGATCCTGAACGACATCGCCGCCAAGGTCACAGGCGCCCGCTACAAGGACATGACCTTCAGCTCAGCAGGCAGGGAGTAGGGCTACAGATCATTGCCGGGTGCCCGCACCCGGCAATGATCTCCGCCCCCTACAACTCCGCGAGCAACTCGGCCTTCTTGACGGAGAACTCCTCGTCAGTAACCAGCCCCGCCTGATGAAGCTCCCCAAGATGCCGAATCCGCTCGGCGACATCCGCAGGATCCCGCCGCCCCACGGCAACCGCGGGCACTCCACCTCCCGCCGAGCGCACAGCGTCCAGCACGGCCGCCGCGAACGGCAAGGACTCATGCACGGGCCCGTACCCCAGCCCGAACACCACCGCCGCCGGATCCTGATCGGCCTGCACGACCGATTCCCCCGCATCGCGCCGCAGCAGCCGCAGATGCCCCTCGAACACCTCGGCCGACCGCCACTCCACACCCACGAGGTCCTCGACCCGGAAACTCTGGTCGCCGGCCTTCCACTTGGCGGAGGACGCGCCCGTCCAGAACCACCGGAACGCCACCGTCCTGCCGTCGAAGGACGCCTTCGCGTCGTACGCCTTGAAGGACAGCGGCACCTCGGGCGCGGCCACCAGATGACGTTCGGCCGGCCCGGACTCGGTCAGCAGGGGCCGCAGTTCGTCGGCGTAGTACTCCGCGAGCGTCTCGCGCTCGGCCGGCAGCACCAGCCGGTACGGGTCGCTGCCCTCCTTGAGCTGACCCGCGGCCGCCTCCATCAGCGGATCGGCGCCGGGCCGCGGCTCCAGGCGCAGTACGACCGTTCCGCGCCGACCGGGGGAGAGGGTCACGCCCTCCAGGGCCGACAGCGGCACCCGACGCTCACCCAGTGCCTGGAAGAGCCTGGGTGTGCGTATCCCCCGTTCGTAGCGGATGACAACGGAGTCGGACTCGAACTCCCAGGCAGCATGAAATCCGGCCAGTACGTCACCCATGCGGCTCATCGTATGCGGCATGAGCTCCTCCGTCCCCTCCCGGCGCAAACCGCAGTTTCTACGTTTCTACGCGCGTCCCGCCATCGCGTCTACGGACAAATCATCCCGGCACGCGCCGGCATCGTCGGCACAGTCCACCGAGCGATACGCGCCTACCCCGATCTCGGCGAAGTTGCGCAGACTCTCCCTGCCGGGTTCGAAGTACCCGGCGTGTCCCTTCGCCCCGCCCGCCGACAGCCGCCGCGCGCCGAACGCGCCGGACATCGGATCGGCCCCGTGGCCGAGACCACCGAGCTCCAGATAGGGCACGTCCTGGATCCAGTCGTCGGCGTCCCGCATCGCCCACACCCGGGCCGACGTGTGCAGGTGCGAGGCCTTCGCGGCCCGCATCCCGGGGCTTCCGGCCACCGCTATGTCGGTGACCCGGTCCGGCAGCATCCGCGCGGCGACCCCGCACACCACCGAGCCGTAGCTGTGGCAGAACAGCGAGACCGGCGCTTTGCCGGGCAGCGCCCGCACCAGCGCGTCCAGCCGGATCGCGCCCTGCGACGCGCGCGTCACCGTGGCCGCGTCCATGCCGATACCGCCGGGCGCCGTGTAGTCGGCCCAGGCGATCACCGCCGTACGCGTACCGGGGCGCGCGTCGCGCTCGGCGTCGTACAGCGACTCGGCCATGCCGGCCGGTGCCGAGTACTTGCGGGCGGTGCGCTGGAAGGTGAGCAGGTCGGTGTCGACGCCGGGCACCACGACGGAGATCCGCTCGGCCTCCGGCAGGTCGCCGAAGACCTCCGCGATCCGTCCCGAGCCCTCCGGGTCGAAGGCGAGGATGTGCCGCCCGGGGGTCATCAGCGATTCGAGGCGGTGCATACGGCGGCCCGCCTCGTGCTGCCCGCCCGGGGTGAGCCGGCTGTCGTGCATCCGTTTCAGCTCGAGGGAGCGGGCCTGGCCGAGGGCGATGCGATTCGCCTCGTAGCGCAGGTCGACCGGCGCGCCGTTCATGTTGCCGACGGCGAGCGGGTAGCGGTGGGCGAGCAGGCCGCGCTGGGCTTCGCTGAGCGTGGCGAAGAAGGCGGCGAGTCTGGCGGGGGTCGCGTGCGGGTCGGGCAGCCTGTGCCCGTCGAGGCGGCCGTGCTCCCACGCGGACAGCGAGACCTGGAGCGGTGTGTGGTCCCGCTGGCTGCGCAGGGCGGTCCAGCCGGTGGTCGCGAGCATCACGAAAACCACGGCCAGCGCGAGCAACGCGCGCCAGACATTGAGTGTCGGGGAGGTGTCGAAGGAAGTCACTGGGAGGACACACTAGGAGAACGAGACGGTCTCGCGTGAACCGAGTGACTGGTATCACGTTTGGGAAATGCGGCGAACGTCTCAGCCCGTACGCCAGTTCCCCGCGAGCGCCGGTCCCAGCTGGTCGAGGTAGCGCGCGGTGAGCGCGTGCATGGCCTCCACACTGTGGTCCTCGCCGGTGCCCCACATCCGCTCGATGGCCCGCATCACCCCGCCGAACAGCGCCACCGCCACCCGCGGACGCGGATCGGTGTCCGCGTCGAGGCCCTCACGCTCGGCGATCAGCCGTACGAACCGCTCCTCCGTCTCCGCGGCCCTTCGCAGATACGCGGCCAGCAGCACCGGCGTCGACTCGATCACCCGGTACATCCGCAGATACTGCTCGATCGACACGGCGGACTGGATCGCCTCACTGATGGTGTCCCAGCCCTCCAGCACCGCCAGGCGCATCGCCTCCAGCGGCGGCTCGTGCGCCGGGCGCGCCCGTACGGCCTCGAAGAAGTGCTCCTCCGTCAGCACCTGCACGGCGAGGGCGGCCTCCTCCTTGCCGGCGAAGTAACGGAAGAACGTGCGCTGCGAGACACCGACGGTCTCGGTGATCGCGTCGACCGTGGTGGCCTCGTAGCCCTGGGAGACGAACAGTTCGAAGGCGGCCCGCAGCAGTTCGTCGCGGGTACGTTGCTTCTTGCGTTCCCGCAGCCCCGGCCGGGTCGTGCTGCCGGCCGTGCTGTCCAGCGTCTCCATCAGGTCCCTCCCGCGAACTGTCCTACCAGTTCAGGCTATGTACGAGTGACGTGACAGTTACCGACTAGTGAATTGGTTTGTCAACTGTCAGCGGCTGTCATTAGCCTCGGACCCATGACTAGTCAGACCACCATCGACACGACGGGGCCGGGGGACAAGGCACCAACACCCCCGTCGTCCTCGGCGCCGGCCAAGGGGCTGCGCGGCCATCCCTGGTTCACCCTCATAACCGTCGCCGTCGGGGTCATGATGGTGGCCCTCGACGGCACCATCGTGGCCATCGCCAACCCGGCGATCGCCTCCGACCTCGGCGCCACGTTCGCCCAGGTCCAGTGGATCACCAACTCCTACTTCCTCGCGCTCGCCGTCGCCCTGATCACGGCCGGCAAGCTCGGTGACCGCTTCGGCCACCGCCAGACCTTCCTCATCGGCGTCGTCGGCTTCGCCGCCGCGTCCGGCGCCATCGGCCTGTCCAGCAGCATCGGCACGGTCATCGCCTTCCGTGTCCTCCAGGGCCTGTTCGGCGCGCTGCTCATGCCGGCCGCGCTGGGCCTGCTGCGGGCCACCTTCCCGGCCGAGAAGCTCAACATGGCGATCGGCATCTGGGGCATGGTCATCGGTGCCTCCACCGCCGGCGGCCCGATCCTCGGCGGTGTCCTCGTCGAGCACGTCAACTGGCAGTCGGTGTTCTTCATCAACGTGCCGGTCGGCATCATCGCCGCCGTCCTCGGCATCGTGATGCTGGTCGACCACCGTGCCGAGAACGCCCCGCGCTCCTTCGACCTGCTGGGCATCGGCCTGCTCTCCGGCGCGATGTTCTGTCTCGTCTGGGCGCTCATCAAGGCCCCCGAGTGGGGCTGGGGTTCGGGCCAGACCTGGCTGTTCATCGTCGTCTCGCTGGTGGGCTTCGGGCTGTTCGCGGTCTGGGAACAGCGGGTCAAGGAACCGCTGATCCCGCTGGCGCTGTTCCGCTCGGTCCCGCTCTCCGCCGGTGTGGTCCTGATGGTCCTCATGGCCATCGCGTTCCTGGGCGGCCTGTTCTTCGTGACGTTCTACCTCCAGAACGTGCACGGCATGAGCCCGATCGACGCCGGTCTGCACCTGCTCCCGCTCACCGGCATGATGATCGTCGGCTCCCCGCTCGCGGGCCTCGCCATCACCAAGGTCGGCCCGCGGCTCCCGCTGGCGGGCGGTATGGCCCTCACCGCCGTCGCCATGTTCGGAATGTCCACCCTGGAGACGGACACCGGCAGCGGCATCATGTCGGTCTGGTTCGCGCTGCTCGGCCTCGGCCTCGCGCCGGTCATGGTCGGCGCCACCGAGGTCATCGTCGGCAACGCGCCGATGGAGCTCTCCGGTGTCGCCGGCGGTCTCCAGCAGGCCGCGATGCAGATCGGCGGCAGCCTCGGTACGGCGGTGCTGGGCGCCGTCATGGCCTCCAAGGTCGACAGCGACCTCGCGGGCAACTGGGCGAGCGCGGGCCTTCCGCCGCTCTCGCCCGAGCAGCAGGCCCAGGCCTCCGAGGCGGTCCAGGTCGGTGTCGCGCCGGTCGCCGAGGGCACGCCGGCGGAGGTCGCCGCGAAGATCACGGACGTTGCCCACGACACCTTCATCTCCGGCATGAGCCTGGCGTCGCTGGTCGCGGCGGGGGTTGCCGCGGTCGCCATCGCGGTCGCCTTCCTCACCAAGCGCGGTGAGAACGCGGAGGCTGGTGCGGGAGTGGGGCACATCTAGGTGCCGGGTGCCGGGTGCCGGGTGCCCGGCGGCTGGCGCCGGTGGCGGGATACCCCGGGACTCACCCGTCCGGGTGATGCTCCCGGGATCCCGCCCACCCCTTGCGTGCCGCGCGCAACAGTGGGCCCAGGTCCGCGCCCGGCATGTTCCTCCGGCACGTGCGCCGCGCCGCCGGAGGGGGACGGCGCGCCGCCGCCCACCGGCCACCCGGGCGCGGACCCGCTCCCTTGCCGTAGCTGCGGGCAGCCGTGCCGCTCCTTTGCCGCAGCTGCGGGCCGTAGCTGCGGGCAGGCGTGCCGCAGGGCGGCACGGGTGGGCGCAGCGGCACCCCGCCCACGCCGGGTTGCGCAACGCCCCCCAGCCCAGCCCCGATCCACGGTTCGATTTCGGGCGCGGCCGAGTGGGGCCGGTCGCGCAGTTCCCCGCGCCCCCAAGGGCGCTTCAGCCGGCGCCCGCCTAATCGCGCAACGACCGCTCGGACAGCGAAGCAACCTCGGCACGCAGCGCCCGTACCTCCTCCGTGAGCGCCACGATCGCCTCCGTCTGCCGCCGCTCCACCACATCGTCCCGCTCGAACCGGGCAATGAACCACGCCGCGATGTTCGCCGTCACCACACCCAGCAACGCGATCCCGGACAGCATCAACCCCACCGCCAGCAACCGCCCCACCCCGGTGGTAGGCGCATGATCCCCGTACCCCACGGTCGTCATCGTCGTGAACGACCACCACACCGCGTCCCCCAGCGTGCGGATGTTCCCGTCCGGCGACTCCCGCTCCACGGACAGCACCGCCAGCGACCCGAACATCAGCAACCCCACCACCGCACCCACCACATACGTGGTCAGCCGTATCTGCGAGGCCATCCGCGCCCGCCGCCCCACCAGCAGCAGCGTCGACACGACCCGCAGCAACCGCAACGGCTGGATCAGCGGCAGCAGCACCGCACACAGGTCGAGCCAGTGCTGCCGTACGAACGTCTTGCGGTCGTCGGTGAGGAACAGCCGCACCACGTAGTCCGCGGCGAACGCCGCCCACACCGCCCACTCGGTCACCGCGCACGCGAAGGTCACGGTCCGGCCGGCGGACTCGTTGACTATCGGCACCGCGTAGGCGACCGCGAAGACCACCGCCAGCGCGAGCAGCGGCCGTTGGCTGCGCTCCTCCCAGCGCGCCTGCGCCGACCGCCGCCCAACGGCGAGCCCGCCGTCCCGTATGCCGTCCATCCCGTCCATGCCCGGCATCGTAAGGAACGTGTGAAGGGCGGTGGGAACGAGTCCCACCGCCCTTCACCGGTTGGTCCGGTCTACGCGTCGCCGCCCGCCGTACCCGGATCGGCCGCCGACACGTCCAGCAGCTGATACCGGTCGACGGCCTGCTTCAGCGCGGACCGGTCCACCTTCCCCTCGCGGGCCAGTTCCGTCAGTACGCCCAGGACGATCGACTGCGCGTCGATGTGGAAGAAGCGGCGGGCAGCGCCCCGGGTGTCGGCGAAGCCGAACCCGTCCGCGCCGAGCGACTGGTACGTCCCCGGCACCCACCGCGCGATCTGGTCCGGCACCGACCGCATCCAGTCGGACACCGCCACGAACGGCCCCTCGGCGCCGCTCAGTTTGCGCGTCACCCACGGCACGCGCTGCTCCTCCTCGGGGTGCAGCAGATTGTGCCGCTCGCAGTCCACCGCCTCGCGCCGCAGCTCGTTCCAGGAGGTCGCCGACCAGACGTCCGCCCTGACGTTCCACTCCTCGGCGAGGATCCGCTGTGCCTCCACGGCCCACGGCACGGCGACACCGGACGCCAGGATCTGCGCCGGGATCGTGCCCGAGGTGCCGGCCGCGATGCGGTGCACACCCCTGACGATGCCCTCGACGTCCACGTCGTCCGGCTCGGCCGGGTGCTGGATCGGCTCGTTGTAGACGGTGAGGTAGTAGAAGACGTCCTCACTGTCCGGGCCGTACATCCGCCGCAGCCCGTCCTGCACGATGTGCGCGATCTCGTACGAGTACGCCGGGTCGTACGCCACACAGCCCGGGTTGGTCGACGCGAGCAGCTGTGAGTGGCCGTCTGCGTGCTGCAACCCCTCACCGGTCAGAGTCGTACGTCCAGCGGTCGCGCCCAGTACAAATCCACGTGCCAACTGGTCGGACATCTGCCAGAACTGGTCGCCGGTGCGCTGGAATCCGAACATCGAGTAGAAGACGTAGACCGGGATCAGCGGTTCGCCGTGGGTGGCGTACGCCGAACCCGCCGCGATCAGCGACGCCGTACAGCCGGCCTCCGAGATGCCGTCGTGCAGCATCTGCCCGGTCGGCGACTCCTTGTACGCGAGCAGCAGATCGCGGTCCACGGACTCGTACTGCTGGCCAAGCGGGTTGTAGATCTTCGCACTCGGGAAGAACGAGTCCATGCCGAACGTGCGGTACTCGTCCGGCGCGATCAGCACAAAACGCTTGCCGATCTCCTTGTCCCGCATGAGGTCCTTCAGTAGCCGTACAAACGCCATGGTCGTGGCGATCTGCTGATGACCCGAGCCCTTCTTCACAGTCGCGTATGTCTTGTCGCCCGGCAGCTCCAGCGGCTTCGACCGTACGACACGCGTCGGGACGTAACCGCCGAGCCCCTTGCGGCGGTCGTGCATGTACTGGATCTCCTCCGAGTCCCGCCCCGGGTGGTAGTACGGCGGAGCGCCGCCCTCCAACTCCTGGTCGGAAATGGGCAGATGCAGTCGGTCCCGGAAGCCCTTGAGGTCGTCGACCGTCAGCTTCTTCATCTGGTGCGTGGCGTTGCGGCCCTCGAAGTTGGGACCGAGCGTCCAGCCCTTGATGGTCTTCGCCAGGATCACCGTCGGCTGGCCGGTGTGCTCCTTGGCCGCCGAGAACGCCGCGAAGATCTTCTTGTGGTCGTGACCACCACGCCCCAGATGCAGGATCTGGTCGTCGCTCATGCCCTCGACCATCGCCCGCAGCCGCTGGTCGTCACCGAAGAAGTGGTCACGGATGTACGCGCCGGACTCGGTGGCGTACGTCTGGTACTGGCCGTCCGGCGTGGTGTTCATCCGGTTGACCAGCAGACCGTCCCGGTCCTGCGCGAGCAGCGGGTCCCAGGAGCGGTCCCAGACCAGCTTGATCACGTTCCAGCCGGCGCCGCGGAAGACCGACTCCAGCTCCTGGATCACCTTGCCGTTGCCGCGTACCGGACCGTCCAGCCGCTGGAGGTTGCAGTTGACCACGAAGGTGAGGTTGTCGAGGTTCTCGCGCGCGGCGATGGTCAGCTGGCCCAGCGACTCCGGCTCGTCCATCTCGCCGTCGCCGAGGAACGCCCACACATGCGACTTCGAGGTGTCCGCGATCCCGCGCGCGTGCATGTAGCGGTTCATCCGCGCCTGGTAGATCGCGCCGATCGGGCCGAGCCCCATCGACACCGTCGGGAACTCCCAGAAGTCCGGCATCAGCCGCGGATGCGGATACGACGACAGTCCGTGGGGCGCCTTCGACTTCTCCTGGCGGAAGCCGTCCAGGTGCTGCTCGCTGAGCCGGTCGAGCAGGAACGCGCGCGCGTAGATGCCGGGTGAGGCGTGGCCCTGGAAGAAGACCTGGTCGCCGCCGTCCCCCTCGTCCTTGCCGCGGAAGAAGTGGTTGAAGCCGACGTCGTAGAGAGAGGCCGAGGACGCGAACGTGGCGATGTGACCGCCGACGCCGATGCCGGGCCGCTGCGCGCGCGACACCATCACCGCCGCGTTCCACCGCGTCGCGTTGAGGATCTTCCGCTCGATCTCCTCGTTGCCGGGGAAGAACGGCTCGTCCCTGGTCGCGATCGTGTTGACGTAGTCCGTGCTGCGCATCTCCGGCACGGCCACACGCTTCTCGCGTGCCCGCTCGATCAGCCGGAGCATGAGGTAACGGGCGCGCTCACGGCCGCGCTCGTCGATGGCGGCGTCCAGGGAGTCGAGCCACTCCTTGGTTTCCTCGGGATCGAAGTCAGGAACCTGACTCGGAAGGCCGCCAATGATGATCGGGTTGCGATCGGATCCGGAAGCCACGCTGTTCCTTACCTGTCAGAGGGCCGTTTTGCCTAGGGTCTGCACCGCTCCCCATCGTGTACCTCGGGCGCCCGTACGTCACCTCTACCGATAGGTAACCGGCACACTCGGTCCACTCGATCAGTATGGAAAACTCATTCGAGTCTCGTATCCGAAGAGGGTTCCCAAACGCCCATACCGGGCAGAAGGGTGTGGTGTGCGTCACGTTCGTTCAGGAGGTAGTGCCAGGAGTTGCGGCGACACGGCCGGGATCGTCACCGTTTCGGCGGTCTGAAACGCCGGGTACTTGCGCGATCCGTCCCGCCCGTGTGGACTACGGCCAACGCCTCGCGCACGCGCGTGGCTGAGACATACCCAAAGACATGATCAGGAGGCAACCCGTGAGCGCGACCGCGGACCACGCGGAGGAGCGGACGAACCCTGCCGTCAGGCTGGGGTTCCAGCCCGAGCAGGTGGTCCAGGAGATCGGCTTCGACGACGACGTCGACCAGGAGCTCCGCGAGGCCATTGAATCCGTCATCGGCAGTGACCTGATGGACGAGGACTACGACGACGTTGCCGATGCCGTGGTGCTCTGGTTCCGTGACGAGGACGGCGACCTGACCGATGCGCTGGTGGACGCCACCACGTACATCGAGGAGGGTGGCGCGATCCTGCTGCTGACGCCGAAGACCGGCCGTACCGGGTACGTGGAGCCGAGCGACATCTCGGAAGCCGCGACGACGGCAGGGCTGACCGCCGCCAAGAGCGTCAGCGTGGGCAAGGACTGGAGTGGGTCGCGGCTGGCGACGCCCAAGGGGGCGAAGTCCAAGCGATGACCCGCCGTCGGCCACGGTGGACCAACTGGAGGCGCTGCCCCTGGCTCCCCGTTCCGGCCTGAACGGCCTTCGTCGTCGCACACCGGACGGGCCGAGATGCGCTCGGCCCGTCCGCCGGTTCCCTGCGATCGCTCCGGCGGCCGGCCGCCTCGTAGGGTGGTCGTCATCCGAACAGCCCCTCGAAGGGACGGACGTATGGCGATCCAGGCCGGCGACAAGGCCCCCGACTTCGAGCTCAGGGACAACCACGGCGCGACCGTGCGTCTGTCCGACTTCCGCGGCGAGAAGAACGTCGTCCTGATCTTCTATCCGTTCGCCTTCACCGGCGTCTGCACCGGTGAGCTGCGCGAGGTCCGCGACAACCTCCCCAGGTTCGTCGGCCGCGACACCCAGGTACTCGCCGTCTCCAACGACTCCATCCACACCCTGCGCGTCTTCGCCGAGCAGGAGGGCCTGGAGTTCCCGCTGCTCAGTGACTTCTGGCCGCACGGCGAGGCCTCGCGCGCGTACGGCGTGTTCGACGAGCGCAAGGGCTGCGCGGTGCGCGGCACCTTCGTCGTCGACCAGGAGGGCCTGGTGCGCCGCACGATCGTCAACGGCCTCCCGGACGCCCGGGACCTCGACGAGTACGTCAGGGCGCTCGACGCGCTCTAGGCAGCCGTGCCCGGCGTCGCGGGGCGGGCGGGGCGTCGCGGGGTGGGCAGGACTTCGCCGGCCGTGCCCGGCGTCGTGGGGTGGGCAGGACTTCGCGGGGCCGGCAGGGCCTTGCGGGGGCGGCCCGGGCCCGCCCGATTGCCACACAACCTGCGATTCTTCGGACCGGGGACCTGCGGTCCACGGGAACCCGTCACTAGGATCGACTCGTTTGATCCGATACCAACGCACCACGGGGCTTCCCGCCCCCGGACACAATGGAGGGACTCGTGGGAGTCAGCCTCAGCAAGGGCGGCAACGTATCGCTGACCAAGGAGGCCCCTGGCCTGACCGCGGTCATCGTCGGTCTGGGGTGGGACATCCGCACCACGACCGGCACCGACTTCGACCTGGACGCGAGTGCGCTGCTGCTGAACAACACCGGCAAGGTCGCCAACGACCAGCACTTCATCTTCTTCAACAACCTGAAGAGCCCCGACGGCTCGGTCGAGCACACCGGCGACAACACCACCGGTGAGGGCGAGGGCGACGACGAGCAGATCAAGATCAACCTCGCCACCGTCCCGGCCGAGATCGAGAAGATCACCTTCCCGGTCTCGATCTACGACGCGGAGAACCGCCAGCAGTCCTTCGGCCAGGTGCGCAACGCCTTCATCCGCGTGGTGAACCAGGCCGGCGGCGCCGAGATCGCGCGCTACGACCTCAGCGAGGACGCCTCGACCGAGACCGCCATGGTCTTCGGCGAGCTGTACCGGCACGGTGCGGAGTGGAAGTTCCGCGCCATCGGCCAGGGTTACGCCTCCGGCCTGCGCGGCATCGCGCAGGACTTCGGCGTCAACGTCTGAGTCGGCCCGTCCGACCGCTGCCCCGTCCGGCGCCGCACGGTTTGCGTGCGGCGCCGGACGCGCAGGACAACAAAAAAGGCACCACCAGGGGAGGACCAGCATCATGGGCGTCACGCTCGCCAAGGGAGGAAATGTCTCCCTGTCCAAGGCCGCGCCGAACCTCACTCAGGTGATGGTCGGACTCGGCTGGGACGCGCGTTCCACCACCGGAGCCCCCTTCGACCTCGACGCCAGCGCGCTGGTGTGCAGCAACGGACGAGTGCTCTCGGACGAATGGTTCATTTTCTACAACCAGCTCAAGAGCCCGGACGGCTCCGTCGAGCACACCGGCGACAACCTCACCGGTGAGGGTGACGGCGACGACGAGTCCCTACTGATCGACCTGTCCAAAGTCCCGGCGAACTGCGACAAGATTGTCTTCCCGGTCTCGATCCACGCGGCCGACGACCGCGGCCAGACCTTCGGCCAGGTCAGCAACGCCTTCATCAGGGTTGTCAACCAGGCGGACGGTCAAGAACTCGCCCGGTACGACCTGAGCGAGGACGCCTCCACCGAAACCGCCATGATCTTCGGCGAGGTATACCGCTACCAGCAAGAATGGAAGTTCCGTGCCGTAGGACAGGGGTACGCGTCGGGACTGCGGGGCATCGCTCTAGACTTCGGGGTCAACGTTTCGTAAAGCCGGGTACGGCGAGGGGGAGACCCGCTTCAGCCCGTACACAAGGGATTGGGTAGCCAGTGGTTCTGAAAACCTTCGGCTGGTCGTTCGCGGTCACCGCGCTCGGCCTCGTCGCGGCGGTCTTGTACGGGGGGTGGACCGCGCTCGGCATCGTGGCGATCCTTTCCGTCCTCGAGATCTCGCTGTCCTTCGACAACGCAGTGGTCAACGCCGGAATCCTGAAGAAGATGAACGCCTTCTGGCAGCGCATCTTCCTGACCATCGGCATCCTCATCGCCGTCTTCGGTATGCGGCTGGTGTTCCCCGTCGTCATCGTCGCCGTCAGCGCCCAGATGGGCCCGATCGAGGCCGTCGACCTCGCTCTCACCGACAAGGACCGCTACCAGGAGCTCGTCACCGACGCGCACCCGGCGATCGCCGCGTTCGGTGGCATGTTCCTGCTGATGATCTTCCTGGACTTCATCTTCGAGGACCGGGACATCAAGTGGCTGACCTGGCTGGAGCGGCCGCTGGCCAAGCTCGGCAAGGTCGACATGCTGTCCGTCTGCATCGCCCTGATCATCCTGCTGATCACGTCGATGACCTTCGCGACCCATGCGCATCTGCACGCGGGCCCGGCCGACAAGGCGGAGACCGTACTGCTCTCCGGCGTCGGAGGCCTGATCACGTACATGATCGTCGGTGGTCTCTCCAGCTACTTCGAGAACAAGCTCGAAGAGGAGGAGGAACGCGAACACGAGGAGGAGGAGAAGGCCAAACGGGAGGGCAAGCCGGTCATCCTGCTGGCCGGCCAGGCGGCGTTCTTCATGTTCCTCTACCTGGAGGTCCTGGACGCGTCGTTCTCCTTCGACGGTGTGATCGGCGCCTTCGCCATCACCAACGACATCGTCCTGATGGCGCTCGGTCTCGGCGTCGGCGCGATGTACGTCCGGTCGCTGACCGTGTACCTGGTCCGCCAGGGCACCCTCGACGACTACGTCTACCTGGAGCACGGCGCCCACTACGCGATCGGCGCGCTCGCCGTCATCCTGCTGGTCACCATCCAGTACGAGATCAGTGAGTTCATCACCGGAAGTGTCGGTGTGCTCCTGATCGCCTGGTCCTTCTGGTCCTCGGTCCGGCGCAACCGCGCGATCGCGGCGGCCGAGGGAAAAGCCTCGGGGTCGGACGACAAGACTGAGGTCTCGTCCGGCGTGTGACACTCCCGTGGGTGAGGAACGCTCTGTGCGGGGCGGTACCGAGGAATCAGTCCTCGCTGTGCCGCCCCGCACGGCTGTCGAGAGTATGCCGCGAGTGTTGTGAGTGGTGTGAAGTGGGGGCGGGAATGGGGTTGTTCGACGCTTTCTGGCGCGGACGCGAGGCCGAGTTCGACTCGGGCAGCGCGGCGACCAACTCGATCGAGCTGACCAAACGGCACAGTCAGGTGTCACTGACCAAACAGGGCGCCGCGACCGGCAACCTGCGTATCAACCTGACCTGGCGGATGCGGAGTTCCGACATAGGCGGGCTACAGCGGGAGAGTCTGCTGCGGCACCCCTTCAAGGCGCTCAAGCCGCCCGAGGTGATGGGCCACAGCCAGAGCATGGTCAACGTCGACCTCGACCTCGGCTGTCTCTACGAACTCCAGGACGGCACCAAGGGCGTCGTCCAGCCGCTCGGCGGCTTCCTCGGCGACATCAACTCGCCGCCGTACGTGAAGCTCAGCGGCGACGACCGGTTCGGCTCGGCGTCCGGCGAGACGATCTACGTCAATCTCGACCACCGCGAGGCCATCAAACGCATCCTGGTCTTCGTCTACATCTACGACCAGACCCCGGCGTTCGACCGCACCCACGCCATCGTGACGCTCTACCCGAGCAACGGGCCCCGTATCGAGATCGGCCTCGACGAACGCCATCCGCAGGCCCGCTCGTGCGCGGTCGTCATGATCGAGAACGTCAAGGACGAACTGATGGTCCGCCGGGAGGTCAAGTTCGTCTACGGCTTCCAGGGTGAACTGGACCGCCTGTACGGGTGGGGCCTCCAGTGGGGCCGGGGGCACAAGTCGAAGGCGGAGAAGTAGGGGGGCGGGGGGTTGGGGGTTGGGGGGCCGTGGTCGGGCGCGGGCCCGGTGGGGGCTGATCGCGCAGTTCCCCGCGCCCCCAAAAGCAAAAGCCCTCCCCGCGTAGCCGCGGGCATGCGTGCCGCCTGGGGCGATGGGGGAGGGTGGGCGCGGCGGGGCCCCCGTCGCGCCGGGCTGCGCGAGGCGCCTGTACGGCAACCCCGGGGGCGTCGCAGCGCCGGTACCGCGCCTGGGGGCGGCCCGCTCCAACGGCTACCGCCCGATGAACTGCGGCCCCTGCGGCGGCAGCCGGAAGTCGGGATCGGGCACCACCGCCCCCACCGGCTGCGGATACCCGTACGCGGGCTGACTCCCCGCCTGCGGATACCCGTACGCGGACTGGCTCCCCGCCTGGGGATACCCATACGACGGCACAGGCGCCGTACCGGCAGAGGCGGCAGCCGGCTGCGGATACCCGTACCCCGACCCCCCACCCTGCCCCGGCACCCCGGGAGGCTGCTCGGGCGGCAACGGCCGCGACGCGTCCGCCCCCGCCCCGACCCCCACGGAGGACCCCTGCACCACCGTCGCCTGTCCGGAGGACGCCTGCTGCATCGCCCCCGACTGCAACGCGGCCTCCTGCCGCGCAGCCTCCTGCTGCGAGGCGGCCAGCCGCGCGGCCTCCGCCTCCTCCACGACCTCCGCCTCGTCCACGGAGATACCGAAGTCGGTCGCGAGCCCCCGCAGCCCGTTCGAATACCCCTCGCCGAGCGCCCGGAACTTCCACCCGTCACCCCGCCGGTACAGCTCACCGCAGATCAGCGCGGTCTCCTCGCCGGTCGCGGGCTTCACGTCGAAGTACGTCAGCGGTTCCCCGTCCGGCGCCGCCGCGTCGTACAGCAGGATGCGCAGTGCCCGTACGCGGTCGAACGTCACCCCGTCCGCCGACGCGACCAGCAGAATCCGGCCGACACTGGGCTCGACAGCGGAGAGATCTGTCTGGATCGTGTCGGTGAGGCCCTCGGCGACCCGCTTCTTGCCGAGCCGCCAGACCTGTCCGGAGGGGTGCCGGGGCTGGTTGTAGAAGACGAAGTCCTCGTCGGAACGCACGCGCCCGTCGGGGCCGAGGAGCAGCGCCGAGGCATCTACGTCCGGGACCCCCTGCCCAGGCGTCCAGCGCAGCACGGCGTGCACCGTCGTCGCTTCCAGCGGGACGTTCGACCCTTTCAGCATCGCGTGCGTCATGCGGTCATCCTGCCCTCTCGGTCCTGCTCACGACAATGTGGGTCCTGCCCGGTGATGGGTGCACCATGGAAGGGGTTGTGCTTGCCTGCGTTACCTGAAATTCACGCCCTCCGGGAACCCCTGACATGGACTCTTACGTACTATTACCGGCCACCTGTCGCGATCTACCTGGCCTTTCCGACATTACGGGGGAGATTTATGCGTCATTTCGGGCACATCGCCCCTGAGGTGCGGCGACGCCTCTTTCATCAGGAGCCGTGCGAGTTCACCGCCGACTCCTCCGCTCGGCTGCTCGCCGTGGCCCTCGGGGCCACCCTCTACAGCCCTGCGACCAGGCCGAAGCTCGCCGACGACATCGTCAAGCAGTCAGGCCGCGGCGTGGTGTCGATGGTGCTCTGCCTGGAGGACTCGATCGACGACGCGGAAGTCGTGGACGCCGAGGAGAACCTCGTACGCCAGATCAGGGCCCTCGCCGAGCGCGCCCCCTACGCCGCCGACCCGCCACTGCTCTTCATCCGCGTCCGCGCCCCCGGTCAGATCCCCGACCTCGTCCGCCGGCTCGGCCCCGCGTCCGCGCTGCTGTCCGGATTCGTGCTCCCCAAGTTCACCGAGGAGCGCGGCATCCCCTTCCTGGAGGCCCTCGCCACCGCCGAGGCGGCCAGCGGCAGCCGGCTCTTCGCGATGCCCGTCCTGGAGTCCCCCGAGCTGCTCTACCGCGAAACCCGCGTGGAGACCCTGGAGGGCATCTTCCGCGCGGTCGACAAGTTCCGCGACCGCGTCCTCGCCCTGCGCCTCGGAGTCACCGACTTCTGCTCCTCCTACGGCCTGCGCCGAGGCCCCGACATGACCGCCTACGACGTCCAGGTCGTCGCCTCCGTGATCGCCGACGTGGTCAACATGCTGGGCCGCGCCGACGGCACCGGGTTCACCGTGACCGGGCCCGTGTGGGAGTACTTCCGCGTGCAGGAACGTATGTTCAAGCCCCAGCTGCGCCGCAGCCCCTTCCTCGAAGGCCAGGCCGACGAACTGCGCGAGGCCCTCATCGAGCACGCCATGGACGGACTGCTCCGCGAGATCGCCCTGGACCAGGCCAACGGCCTCCTCGGCAAAACCTGCATCCACCCCTCCCACGTCCTTCCCGTGCACGCCCTGTCGGTGGTCAGCCACGAGGAGTTCTCCGACGCCCAGGACATCCTGCGCCCGGACCGCAACGGCGGGGGTGTCCTGCGCTCCGCCTACACCAACAAAATGAACGAGGTGAAGCCGCACCGCGCCTGGGCCGAACGCACCGTCCTGCGCGCCGAAGCCTTCGGCGTGGCCAACGAGGACATCGGCTTCGTGGAGCTGCTCGCCGCCGGAATACCGACCTGAACCGGCACCTACCCACCAAGGGACGCATGAACAAGGCAGTGCACAACGGGGACGACGCCACGGGCTCCGACACCCCGCCCGACCCGGCCACCGGGTCCCGCGAGACCACCCCGGCTCCCGGCGACGACGACGTCTGGTCCGGGACCTGGGTCGCCCAACGCCTCGGCGTCGAACTCACCGGCGACGACGGACTGCCCCAACTCCTCGGCCTCGCCCTGCGCCGCAACCCCAAACGGGCCCACCTCCTCGTCTCCCACGTGCTCGGCAAGCACGTACCGCAGACACCGTCCGTCGTCCACGGCTACGGCCACACCCTCGGCCGCCGCGTCCGCGAACTGCTCGGCGACGAACTCACCCGCACCGCCGTCGTCCTCGGCTACGCCGAGACCGCCACCGCCCTCGGCCACTCCGTCGCCGACGGCATCGACGCCGCCCCCTATCTGCACTCCACCCGTCGCCCCGTACCCGGCGTAGCCCCCGCCGGCGGGTTCGAGGAGTCCCACTCCCACGCCACCGCCCATCTGCTCCTCCCCGAGGACCCCGCCCTGCTGGCCGGCGACGGCCCGCTGATCCTCGTCGACGACGAGTTCTCCACCGGCAACACCGTCCTCAACACCATCCGCGCCCTCCACGAGCGCTACCCCCGCGACCGGTATGTCGTCGTCGCCCTCGTCGACATGCGCTCCGCCGCCGACCAGGGCCGCCTGACCGAGTTCGCCCACGAGATCGGCGCCCGCGTCGACCTCGTCACCGCGGCCCGCGGCACCGTCCACCTCCCCGAGGGCGTCCTGGAAAAGGGCCAGGCCCTCGTCGCCGAACACGAACACCGCGCCAACACCGCCGCCGAAGCCGCACACCAGCCGCCCGCCGAGACCGCCCAAACGGCCCAGGACGCCCTCATACCCGACGGCACCCTCCCGGACACCGCGCCCGGAACCGTCACCCGCGTCCCCCTGCACTGGCCCGCCGGCCTCCCCGACGGCGGCCGTCACGGTTTCACCCCCGCCCACCGCGAACGTCTGGAAGCCGCGACACCCGCCATGGGCGCCCGCCTCGCCGAGGCACTCCCGAGCGGCGCCCGCCGCGTCCTCGTCCTCGGCTTCGAGGAACTGATGTACGCCCCGCTCCGCCTCGCCCGCGAGCTCGAAACAACCCTCGACGGCGTCGACGTACGCTTCTCCACCACCACCCGCTCTCCCGTCCTCGCCGTCGACGACCCCGGCTACGCCATCCGCAGCCGCCTCGTCTTCCCGGCCCACGACAACCCGGCCGACGGCCCCGGCGAGCGCTACGCCTACAACGTCGCCGGCGCCCACTTCGACGCCGTCGTCGCCGTGGTCGACTCGACCGCCGACACCCCGGCCCTGCACGCCCCCGACGGCCTCCTCGCCCGGCTCGCCGACCACACCCCGCACGTCCTGCTCGCGGTCGTCCCCAGTCATGTCCCCGAGCCCCCGCACACCCCCGCCACCCCCGGAGCCAGAACCGCCATGCTGCCCGAGCCCCTCCGCGGCCCCGCCTTCTCCTCCTACGCCCCGGAAGACGTGGGGTGGCTCCTCCAGGACCTCTCGGACGTCACCCTGGAGGCACCGACCGAGGAACGCGAAGAGGCGATCCAGAGCGGCGGCGCCCACTACGCCGAGTCGCTGCCCGTGGAATACCAGCCCAGCGACCAGTACCAACACCTTTTCCATGCCGCCCTCGCCACCTCCGCCACCCGTATCGCCCAGGCCGTCGGCGTCGTCACCGAGACCGTCCTCACCGAACGCTCACCCCGCCCCGTCCTCGTCTCCCTCGCCCGCGCCGGCACCCCGGTCGGCGTCCTCATGCGCCGCTGGGCCCAGCACCGCCACGGCCTCGACCTGCCGCACTACGCCGTCTCCATCGTCCGAGGCCGCGGAATCGACGCCAACGCCCTGCGCTGGCTGGCCGACCACCACGACCCCTCCGACGTCGTCTTCGTCGACGGCTGGACCGGCAAGGGCGCCATCACCCGCGAACTCGCCGACGCCATCCGCCAGTTCGAGCACGACCACCAGGTCAGTGGATTCGACCCGGAGATCGCCGTCCTGGCCGACCCCGGCTCCTGCGTGCGCACCTACGGCACCCGCGAGGACTTCCTCATCCCCTCCGCCTGCCTCAACTCCACGGTCTCCGGCCTGATATCCCGCACCGTCCTGCGCGCCGACCTCGTCGGCCCGGACGACTTCCACGGCGCGAAGTTCTACCGCGAACTCGCCGGCGCCGACGTCTCCACCGCCTTCCTCGACGCCATCTCCGCCCGCTTCCCCGAGGTTGCCGACACCGTCACCGCCGCCGTCAAGGAACTCCTGGCCGGTGACCGCAGCCCCACCTGGGCCGGCTGGGCCGCCGTCGAACGCATCAGCGAGGAGTACGGCATCCACGACGTCAACCTCGTCAAGCCCGGCGTCGGCGAGACCACCCGCGTCCTGTTGCGCCGTGTGCCGTGGAAGATCCTCGCCAGGGCCGGCGCCGCCGCCGACCTCGACCATGTCCGCCTCCTCGCCGAGCAGCGCGGCGTCCCGGTCGAAGAGGTCCCCGAACTTCCCTACACCTGCGTCGGGTTGATCCATCCCAAGTACACACGCGGCGCGACCGGCGCCGACGGAAAGGCGGTGGCACTCTGATGCCGGTCCTGGTGGCGAGCGATCTCGACCGAACGCTCATCTACTCCTCCGCCGCTCTCGCGCTGACCATGCCCGACGCGCGCGCCCCCCGACTGCTCTGCGTCGAGGTGCACGAGAGCAAGCCGCTGTCCTACATGACCGAGACCTCGGCCCAACTCCTCACCGACCTCGGCGACATCGCCTTCTTCGTACCGACCACCACCCGCACCCGCAGACAGTACGAGCGGATCAACCTCCCCGGCCCGGCACCCCGGTTCGCGATCTGCGCCAACGGCGGCCACCTCCTCGTCGACGGAGTCGCCGACCCCGACTGGCACACCCGGGTCACCAACCGCCTCGCCGACGAGTGCGCCCCACTCGCCGAGATCCGCGCCCACCTGGAGAGCTCCGCCGACCCGGAGTGGGTCCGCAAGCACCGGGTCGCCGACGACCTCTTCGCCTACCTCGTCGTCGAGCGGGAGCTCCTGCCCGAGGACTGGGTGAAGGAACTCGCGGTCTGGGCGGAGAACCGCGGCTGGACGGTCTCCCTCCAGGGCCGCAAGATCTACGCCGTACCCAAGCCCCTGACCAAGAGCGCCGCCATGCGCGAGATCGCCCGGCGCACCGGAGCCGACCTCACCCTCGCGGCCGGCGACTCCCTGCTCGACGCCGACCTGCTCCTCGCGGCGGACCGGGGCTGGCGTCCCGGCCACGGCGAGCTGGCCGACAGCGGCTGGAGCGCCCCCACGGTCAGCATCCTTCCCGAGCGAGGGGTGCTGGCGGGCGAGCGCATCCTCCGCGAGTTCCTGCGGGTGTGCCGAGAGCCGCAGTAGGGACGCGCGTTCGCTCACGCTCTAACGGGTCCTGGACCGGGATCCGTTGGAGTGGGATGACCGCCCGGCGGATATGCCCTCGTCTCCATCCTCACCCCCGTCCCCATCCGCGCCGTCAGTCTTGTCGGAGCCCCCGCGGCCCTGCGCCCCGCCGCGCCCGCGCCTCCGTATCCCGCGCCCCGGGCGCAGCACGCGCAGGACGACGAAGACCAGGACCGCGAGGGCGGCGACGGCGAGAACCACCTTCGAGTAGGTGGACACCACCGCCGTGACCTCGGTCCAGTTCTCCCCGAGGAAATAGCCGGCGAGCACAAAGACCGTGTTCCAGATCGCGCTGCCCAGTGCCGTCAGGCCGAGGAAGACCGGCAGCGGCATACGCTCGACGCCCGCCGGCACGGAGATCAGACTGCGGAAGATGGGGATCATCCGCCCGAAGAACACGGCCTTTGTGCCGTGCCGGAGGAACCACGCCTCCGTTCTCTCTATGTCCGCGACCTTCACCAGCGGCAACCGGCCGGCCAGGGCGACCGTGCGGTCCCGGCCGAGCAGTGCGCCGATCCCGTACAGGGCGAACGCGCCGATCACCGAACCCGCAGTCGTCCACAGCAGGGCCGCGTACAGGTTCATCTGTCCCGTGCTCGAAGCGAATCCGGCCAGGGGCAGGATCACCTCGCTCGGCAGGGGAGGAAACAGGTTCTCCAGGGCCACGGCGAGGCCGGCTCCGGGAGCGCCCATGGTGTCCATGAGGTCGTTGATCCACTGTGGCGCGGCAGCGCCGTCCGCGGCCATGGCCGGCATCGGAGCCGACGTGGCCGTCGTCTGCGCCGCCGTGAGCGCTGCGATGGCTGTCATGCCAATCACAGTAGAAATCCGAAGCTGAAGGGACCCTGAGGAAGACCGCATGATCGACTGCGGTCGACCGCAGTAGGGAATTGCGGTTTTCCTCAGTGTGTGGCCTCTCGCCGCCCGACTAGCGTTGCGATCATGCGAAATGCGGTGCGACGTGGAGTGCGATGCGGGGTGGGGCTCATGACGGGAGCCGCCACCGCCGTCGTCGAGCTGTGCTTCACCGTCCTGTCCGCGCTGGCCCTGCTGCCCGTGCTGGCCTGGCCGAGCGGACGCCGGGCCGTGCTGCGGCCGGTGTTCGCGCTCGCGCGGAGACTGACGGAGTTGGAGCGCGGCCGGCTCAGAGTCTGGCTGGGTGTGTCGGCGGCCCCGGTGTACGACGACGCCCAGGCGGTGCGGTACATAGCGGGGCGCTGGCTCCTGGGAGCCCTGGGCGCGATCGTGATGTTCTCGGTCGCCGTCGGCCTCGGCTACGGCACGTTCTGGACCTACGGCTGGCTGATCGTGGACATCGAGCACCCGGGCTCGGTGGTGTTCGGCACCCTCGGTGGGCTGTTCCTCATGTTCCTGGCGGTACAGGGGATATTCGGCGTGGTCGAGCTGGAACGGCAGCTGGCGAGACGCCTGTTGGGCCCGAGCCACCAGGAGGAGCTGGAGCGGCGGATCGCCGAGCTGGCGGCCAGCCGGGCCGCGGTGGTCGAAGCGGTGCACGACGAGCGGCGCCGTATCGAGCGGGATCTGCACGACGGCGTCCAGCAGCGGCTTGTCGCCCTGGGCATGCTGCTGGGGCGTGCGCTGCGGGGCAAGGATCCGGAGCATGTGGACCGGCTGCTGAGACAGGCCCACGACGAAAGCCGGCAGGCTCTGGGCGAGTTGCGCGACGTCGCCTGGCGGATCTACCCGACGGCTCTCGACGAGGCGGGTCTGCGGGCCGCGTTGGAGACGGTCGCCGAGCGCTCCTCCGTGCCGGTGCGGGTGCAGTACGAGCTGGCGGAGGAGCCGGAGCGGACGGTCGCGACCGTGGCCTACTTCGTCGTCTGCGAGGCCGTGACCAACGCGGTCAAGCACGCGGCGGCGCGCCGGATAACGGTGGGGATCGGGACGGAGGGCGGTTCGTTGTACGTGTTCGTCGAGGACGACGGCTGTGGTGGGGCGAACCCGCTGGGCAGTGGCCTGTTCGGGCTGGCGCGAAGAGTCGCCGCCATGGACGGCAAGCTGGAGGTGGTCAGTCCGCAGGGTGGTCCGACCCTGGTGACCGCGGAGTTGCCGTGCGAGTGATGCTGGCGGAGGACTCGACCCTGCTGCGGGAAGGGCTGGTGCGGCTCCTCAACGAGGAGGGGCACGAGGTGCTGGCCGCAGTGGGTAACGCCGAGTTGCTGCTGAAGGCGGTCGCCGAGGAGCAGCCGGACGTTGTGGTCGCGGATGTCCGGATGCCGCCGACGCACAGTGACGAGGGGCTGCGGGCGGCGCTGGAGATCCGGGAGCGCTGGCCGGGAGTGGGGGTGCTGGTGCTGTCGCAGTACGTGGAGAAGCGGTACGCGACCGAGCTGTTGACGGGAGCTTCGGAGGGGGTGGGGTATCTGCTGAAGGACCGGGTGGTCCAAGTGGACGAGTTCCTGGACGCGTTGGAGCGGGTGGGGCAGGGCAGAGCGGCCTTCGACCCGGAGGTGGTGCGGCAGTTGCTCGGCCGAAGTGAGCACAGCGACCTGCTGGGCCGGCTCACCGTGCGTGAGCGGGACGTGCTGGCCGAGATGGCGCAGGGGCACACCAACGCGGCCATCGCCCGACGGCTCCACATCTCCCTGAGCGGTGTGGAGAAGCACATCAACGCGATTTTCGACAAGCTCGAACTGACGGGAGGCGAAGGCTACTCACGAAGAGTGCTGGCGGTGCTCAGATATCTGGGGGCGTGAAGCGCCTTCCCCGTCAGCCGCAGCAGCCGCCCCCGCAGCAGCCACCGCCGCCACCACCGGCGGCAGGACCCGGGGCCGGGCCCGCGGAGGCCGTGCCGGCGACGGCGACGGTGGACAGGAGCTTGACCGTGTCGCCGTGGCCGGCGGGGCAGTCGGCGGGGTCGGAGGACTGGGCCATGGGACGGCTCAGTTCGAACGTGTCGCCGCAGGTCCGGCAGCGGTACTCGTAGCGAGGCATGCGCACAGGTTAACCGGCGCCGTCCGGTGGGCGCGGGTTCGCGGCGGGCGGGGGAGCGCTCAGGGCGCGGGCTCGCTGTTCCGCCGCGGCGGAGTCCGGATGGCGGGCCCGCCAGTAGGGGTTGTCGTGCGGCAGGGCCGAGCCGACCCGTCCGTACATCCCGAAGGTCATCAGGAGGAGGCCGACGACAAAGCTGAACAGCACGTTCTGGATCTTGAACGCGAGGAAGTTGTAGTCGGTTTCCAGCAGCCCGAGGTTCAGGAAGCCGTTGAGGATGAAGAGGATGCCGAGGGTCATGTTGAGGGTGGAGGCGACGTTCCCGCCGATCACCATGCCGACGATCAGCAGCACGCCGACACAGATGGACAGCACGCTCAGCGCGCCGTTGGTGTTCAGGCCGACGACCTGGTCACCGCCGGTGTCGAAGAAGCCGATGTTGTTGGTCAGGCCGAGAATGCCGAAGGCGAGCAGTGCCAGCCCCATCAGGCCGGCCCCGACCCGGTACACCGTGCTCAGACGGTGGTCGGTGGGCAGGTGCTCGTCGAGCCGGATCCGTCGCCGGGTTCCCCCGTGCAGTGCGTGTGTGGCCATTGTCCGCCTCCCTTGGGTGCGAGCGGAGGCCATCCGTACTCCCACCACCAATATCCGCCCGGCGCGCGGATCGGGCAACGGCTCAGTGGGCGCCGCCCCCGCGCTCCTCGCGGATCTGGGAGACGACGTGGGCCACGGCCTGGCGTACGGCCTCGGTCTCGGTGAGGAAGTGCCAGTAGTCGGGGTGGCGGCCCTCGAGGGTGGTGATCGCCCGATCCAGCCGGGTGACGGAGTCGTCGAGGGGGCGGGCGTGGCGGGGGTCGGGGGTGTTGCGGCCGGCCATGGCGAGGCGCTGGGCGTCCCGGATGGCGAACCGGGTCCGGTCGATCTCGGCCTGCGGGCTCTTCTGCACGGCGTTGAGCTGCCGCAGCCGGTCGCCGGCGGCGGAGACGGCCTCGTCGGTCGTGTTCAGCAGCGCCCTCGCGGTCGACAGCAGGGAGGTGGCGTCGGGCCAGCGCTGCTGCTCGCGGGCGGTCTGGGCCTCGGTGAGCTTGAGCTCGGCCTGACGCACGTTGTCCTCGGCCAGCTCGGGGACGTGCTGGAGGTCCTGCCAGCAGGCGACGGTGAACCGGCGGCGCAGCTCGCTCAGGATGGGCTGGACCTGCCCGGCGCGGGTGGTGAGCGCCTGGGCGCGGGTACGCAGGGAGACCAGCCGGTGGTCGATCTCGGCGGCGTGCTCCGGCAGCCGCTCGGCCTCGGCGCGGATGGCCTCGGCCTCGCGGGCGACGCGTTCGGCGCGCTCCAGGGTCTGGGGGACGCCGTGCTGTCCGGCGCCCTGGTTGAGCTTGGTCAGTTCCGGGGCGAGGGTGGCGAGGCGGGCGGCGAGGTCGTCGGCCTTGAGCCCGGAGGTGCGGACGGTGTCCAGGGCGTTGGAGGCGGCGAGGAGGGCCTGCCGGGCCCGTTCGACGGCGGGGGCGAGGCGGGCGAGCTGGGTCTCGGCCTTGCCGAGCAGCGGGCCGAGCCCGTTCTCGAACCGGTCGAGGTCCTGCTTGACCCGCCCCAGCTCGTCCTTGGCCTTCGTCAGCTCGGTGCGGGCGCGGGCGGCGGCGGAGGCCTCCAGGTCGTCGCGGTCGAGATCATGGGCGTCGACCGCGTTGATGTACTGGTGGCTGGCCTCGTCGATGCGCCGGCCGAGCGCCTCGAAGTCGGCGGCGGCCCGCCGGGCGGCGGGGGAGGCGTCGACGGCGACGATGGTCTCGATGGAGATCCGGAGATCGCGCTGGGCGGTGTCGAGTTCGTAGAACGCGGCCGCGGCGGCGTCCTTGGCGGCCTGTGCCTCGGCCCGCTGGCCCTCGGCCCGTCCGCCGAACCAGCGCCGGGTGCCGCCGCCCGCGAATGCGGCGGGCAGCGTCAGCGCGACGACCAGCGGAAGGGCGAGCAGCGCCAGTGTGTCGCGTACTGCGCGGCGCTCGGGACGGCGTGCAGACGGCACCAACGGCGAATACGGCTCAGTTGGTGTCGCCGTCACATCCCTCTCCCGTGCTTAGTCCGCCCTGCCCGGTGTCATTCTCCCACCGGTTAAGGACGAACACACGGGCCCGTTAGTTCGCGGTACGGACGGTGACTTTGCCGTCGCCGGTCCGGGCGGAGACCAGATGGTCGCTGGAGTCGCTGTGGGGCACCGACACATCGACGCCACCGTCACCGGTTTCCGTGCTCACCTTGTAGGTGGCGCGCGGCAGCGAGATGGTGACGGAGCCGTCCCCGGTGTGGGAGTCCACGCGGTCGGGCACCACGCCGAGTTCGAGGTGGATGGAGCCGTCGCTGGTGCGCGCGTCGACGTCGCGGGAGTCGACCTTGGCACGGACGGAACCGTCGCCGGTGTGGAGCTTCAGCGGGCCGGTGGTGTCGGTGACCCGGACCGAGCCGTCGCCGGTGCGGATGTCCAGGGCGTCCTTGAATCCACTCGCCCGTACGCTGCCGTCGCCGTCCTTGACCTGCACGGCGACCCCGCGCGGGACCACGATGCGGTGCTTGGCGGCGCAGTCGGCGACGACGCCGGAGCACTGAAGCCGCAGCTTGAGCCGGTCGTCGTCCATGGACCAGGTCACCTTCGGGTCCTTGCCGACCATGACCGAGCCCTCGAACCAGCGGGTGACGTCGATACGGCCGTCCTTCTGGTCGTCCGAGGAGACGATTTCCAGGGCCGAGTCGTCGGAGTCGATGGTGAGCGTGTTGCCCGGGAGGTCGAAGGACCGGTGCTCCGGCTCCTTGTCCTCGCCGGCGGACGCGCATCCGGTGACCCCTGCGACGACGACCGCGACAACCCCGGCCATGGCGGCCATACGCGCTCTGACGGAACGGCTCATGCCGATCTCCCCCTGCTTTCCGTTGCCCGGATCCGGGCTGTGAGGCGCCGTACGGGCCTGTCCCGGACGCCACTAAGACCGTATGGAGCGGGGCGCTTTTGAGGGATCCGGCCCGCTCCCGGATCAAGGGTGGGGGTAACCCCCGGCGTGGGTTCGGGGGGACGTCAGGGAAGGGGGCGGATACGGGTTTGCGGGGCACTGCCCCCGGCAATGTAGGCTGTCGACTCGTTCTGGGTGCGTAGCTCAGGGGTAGAGCGCCTGCCTTACAAGCAGGATGTCGGCGGTTCGAAACCGTCCGCGCCCACCAGGATGAGGCAGCAGGTCAAGGCCCCCAGGGAAGCTCCTGGGGGCCTTTCCTGTGGTCCGAGCCCACCAGGAGTCAGCAGGTCTCGTCGTCCTTGACCGCGTACAGGACCACGGGGGTGTCCGTGGAGTGGGTGCCGGCCGCGGGCTCCTGACGGCAGACGGTCCAGTTGCGGTCCATGATCTGGAGCCGTTCCTGGCCGCTGGCGTCTTGGTCGTCGAGGACGTAGAAGCCGGCGGCCTGGGCCGTGTCCTGTGCCTCCTGGAGGTCCTGGCCGGTGAGGTCGGGCAGTTCGGCGCTCTCGGCCTCGGCCTCGTCGCCGGTGTTGTCGTCGGTGTCGTCCGCTGGGGTGTCCGCGGGCGCGTCCGTCTCCGCCTCGGTGGTGGCAGCGTCCTCGGCGGTGGTGTCCGGTGTGCCCGGGCCGGTGTCGTCGCCGGAGCCGCAGGCGGTGAGTGTGAGCAGGGCTACGGCGGCCAGAGCGGCCGCGGTGGTGCGAGTGCGCATGGTGTCCCCCCGGACTTGGGTGTGTGCGTGGGGTGCATCATGACGCTGTGTACAGGTGTCGTGAAGGCTGAGTGATGGTCTCGTGACCCGGATGAGTGCAATGAGTGCCGGGCACGGCAAATGCCCTCAGGCCGTGCCGTTCTCCTCCTGTGCCACCGGCAGTTCGTGGGCGTGCTTGAGGTGCGCGCGGGCGTCCACCCGGTCCGGGCCGGTGAACTCCGACCAGTAGCGGTGGGTGGTGATGAAGACGGCGAGTTCGTGCTCGCGACGGCGGAGCTTCTCCATCTCCGCCTGTTCGTCGGCCGTCCAGCCGGGAGACGCGGGGCGCTCGACCTTGCGCCAGCCCCCGTTGTCGCTGAAGCCGTCGAGGGGTACGACCGACCAGGGCAGCCGCTTGAGCAGGGACGACAGCTCTGAACGGACCTGATGCAGTTCCTCCTGACCGGCGAGGAGGTCGCTGGGAAAGTCGTAGGTCGTAGCCACGCGACAATGGTACGCCTGTTCGAATTTGAGGTGCGAGTGTCTTCCGGGGCTTCATCCGAACGGGTTGGGATCAGAGGGGTGGGATCACAGGGCGGTGGCGTGGTCCGCGCGGGGCGGGAGTTCGCGGCCCAGGCGGGCCAGTGGGGACAGGGCCATCAGGGCCGGGGAGAGCAGCATGCCGGTGGCGCTCAGCAGGAGGCCCGTGCGCAGCCCCCATTCCTGCGCGAGGAAGCCGCCGAGGAGCGAGCCGAGCGGGGTCAGGCCCATGCCGACAAAGGTGATCGTCGCGGCCGCGCGGGCCTGCATTCCGTCGGGCGTGACCGCCTGCCGGACGGCCATGACGGTGACGTTCACCAGTTGGCCGCCGGCACCGAAGACGAAGTTGACCGCGACGAGCACGGAGACGGTGACCGCGGAGGAGCCGTGCAGTGCGGGAACGCACAGGAACACACTGTCGCCGAGCGCCGCCGCGGACACCAGTACCGCGCCATGGCCGAACCGGGCCGGCAGCCGCGCGGCCAGCACCGCGCCCACCAGCGCGCCCGGACCCGTCGCCGCGAGCGACAGCCCGACGGCCGTGCCCGACAGGTGCAGTTCGCGTGGCAGGAACAGCAGATAGACCGTCATCACGGCGGCCAAGGACAGCTGGAACGCGGCCGAGGCGAGGCACACGGTCCGCAGCGAGGAGTCGGCGGCGACAAAACGTACGCCCTCGTGGATACGTCCCCGGATCCGCGGCGGACGTTCCGTGCGTTCCGTGCGTTCCGAGACCTCCGTGCGTTCCGAGGGCTCCGAGCGCTCCGGGAACGACTCCGTCCGGCGGATCCGTCGTATCGAAAGGAACGACAGTGCGAAGAACAGCGCGCCGGTGGCCGCCGCGGCCGGTGCCGACAGCAGTGACACCAACGTGCCGCCGAGGGCCGGGCCGCCGATCTGCGCCGCGGACCGGCTGCCCTCCAGCGCGCTGTTGCCCCGCACCAACTGGTCGCGTTTCACCAGGCGTACGAGAGAGGCCTGGTAGGCCACGTCGAAGAACACGGACAGGGTGCCGACGGCGAACGCGACGACCAGCAGCACGGGCAGGCCGAGCAGGCCGAAGAGCCCGGCAGCGACCGCCGCGCCCAGCGTCAGGGCCCGGCCGGCGTCCGTCAGCACCATGACCGTACGGGCCCGCCATCGGTCGACCCACGCACCGACGAACAGCGAAAGCAACAGGATCGGCGCCTGCCCCACCGCCCGCAGCACGCCCAACTCGCCGACGCCGGCGTCAAGTGTCAGGACGGCGAACAGCGGCAGCACCAACAGGGTGGAGTGTTCGCCGAGTTGGGAGGCGGTCTGGCCGATCCACAGGCTACGGAAGTCGCGGTCGCGCCACAGGCCCGAAGGGGTACGTCGACGAGGGCCGGGCGCGGAGGAGGAGGTGAACGACATGGAGATCCCTCGGACGGCACACAACAAGGCCCGTCAACGCGCGCAAGGAAGACCGGGCATCTCAACTCCCCATGGACTACGGCTACTCGCCGGATCCGGACACTAGCCGTTGGTGGCCGGGCGGGAGAAACGGTTAAACACCGAGGCGGGTGGCCACGTGAGGTGCGGCCGAGCGGGCAGGTGCCTGAGTGAACGCGGCACCGGGCTGCGCGAAGGAGTGATCGCTGATGACCGCCATCCACGTGACGGTGTGGGACGACAACGCCGCCCAGGGCGCCCCCGCCGTCTTTGTGCACAACATCTTCACCTGGGGTGGCGACGAGGAGTACGGGTTCGCCGCCCAACGCCCGCTCGCGGACCGGCACCGCCTGCTGCTCGTGGACCGGCGGGGCTACGGCCAGAGCCCCGACACCGAATGCAGCGACTACGACACCGACGCCGACGACCTCGTCGAGCTGCTGGCGGCACAGGACCGGGGCGCGCATCTGGTCGGCCACGGCAACGGAGGTCTGGCCTGCATGCTCGCCGCCGGACGCCGACCCGACCTCGTACGGTCGCTCACGCTGATCCAGCCGTCCGCGTTCTCCGCCGCCGCCGGTAACCCGGAGGTCGAAGCCCTGCTGCGCAGGGTGCGGGGCGCCGAGAGTGTGCCGGAGTCGGTCACGCCGGAGGAGTATCTGCGCGCCTCCACGGAAGGCATCGGCATGGCCGTGCCCGACCCCACGCCGCAGCGTCTGCGCGCGGTGGCCACGTCGATGCGCGAGCGCCCGGTCTGGGAGGCGGAGGTGCCCCTCGAACCGCTGCGGGCCGCCTCGTGGCCGACCCTGGTGGTCTGCGGGACGTGGCACGACGCGCCGGAGCTCTACCGCACCTACGCGGGCGAACCGCTGATCGCCTGCGCCGAGGCCGTCGCCGACGCGCTCGACGCCCGGCTGCTCCGCGTGCCCGGCTACTACCCCCACACCCAGCAGCCCGCCGCCGTCAACGCAGCCCTCCGTGAACTGTGGGCATAGACCCACGGTTTCAGCAGGTCACCGGGTGTGCGGACCCGACTGTCAGACCCACGTCGTACGGTGATCTGTGTGGACGGGCGGACGGGGGTGGACGCGTTGGACAGGGCGGACGTGGCGAACGTGGATCAGGGAGCGGCACCGGAGAAGGTCCGGCTGGAGATCTGGGCGGAAGACGACCTCTGGCTGCTGCGCAGGCTCAACAGCCCCGAGATGACCGAGCACCTGGGCGGGCCGGAGAGCGAGGAGCAGGTCGTCGGGCGGCACCGCAGATATGTGGAGCCGCAGGTGGGGTGCATGTACCGGGTGGTGCTCGCGGACGGGGGCGAGACCGTCGGCTCGATCGGCTTCTGGCAGCGCGACTGGCGGGGCGGATCGGTGTGGGAGACCGGGTGGGGTGTGCTGCCGGAGTTCCAGGGGCGGGGGCTCGCCGCGGCGGCCGCGCGGGCGGTCGTCGAGGCCGCGCGGACCGCGGGCCACCACCGGTATCTGCACGCCTTTCCGAGCGTGGACCACCCCGCGTCCAACGCGGTGTGCCGCCGCGCGGGGTTCGCCCTGCTGGGAGAGGTGGATTTCGAGTACCCCAAGGGGAACCCGATCAGATGCAACGACTGGCGGGTCGACCTGGAGCACTGAGCCCGCGGCGACCCACCTCCGTCGTCAACTGCCTTGCTACGGGCGGCCCGTGGCCGCCCCCACCTCCCGCACCAGACGCGTCGCCACGGGTACGGCGATGCCGTGGCGGGCCGCGGCACGCAGGAGGGCGCCGCCGATCGCGTCCAGCTCCAGGGGCCGGCCGGCCTCGGCGTCCCGTTGCATGGAGGTCCTGCTGTCCGGAGGGAAGGCCTCGTAGCGGGCCACCGCCGCGGCCGGATCCCCCGGCCCACCGCTCGCGCGGCTCACCGCGGCGGTCTCCTCGACCAGGGCGGCGAGTTCGTCCCGGTAGCGGGTGCGGATCTCGCCCACCGGGGCCCGGTAGCGGGTGGTGAGCAGGGCGACGGGCGCGAGGAACGCCATCTTGGCCCACAGCGTCGCCGCCTCGTCGTCCAGGACGCGGGTGGTGGGACCGGCCGCTTCGAGGGCGGCGGCGAGGGCGTCGAGACGGGTCCGCGGCACCGGGTCGCCGGTCAGGTCGATCTCGGCGAACGGGCTGCCGTGCACGATCTCGCCGGGCGCCGTGCGGGTCGACTCGACGCGGATGGCGGCCGGGGCGACACGGTCGGGACGGTAGCGGGCGCGCAGGGCGGCGGGGTGCTCGACACCGTTCAGGAACGGGACGAGGAGGGCGTAGCCCAGGACCGCGGGCGGTACGCGCTCCAGGGACGCGTCCAGGGCGGTGTGCTTCACGGTGATCAGGCAGGCGTCGACCGGTTCGCGCAGCTCGGTGTCCGCCTCGACGCCGGCCGTGAAGTCGCCGAACCGGCCGCTGCGGACCTGGATCCCGGACGTACGCAGGGTCTGCGCGGTCTCCTCGCCGGCCAGGCAGATCACCCGGTGTCCGGCCCGGCTGAGCAGCGCGGCGAGCAGTCCGCCGACCCCGCCGGGGCCGAGCACGGCGACCGTGCGGACGGGGCCGCCCGGCACATCTACCGTCGTGTCCTTGTCGTCTGCCATCGGCTGTGGCTCCTCTCGTCGGTCGACCCCGGTGTGGTGGCCGCCTCCTCGTGGATCATCGCAGGTTTGGTGCGGGACCGGTCGGGGCGCGGGAGACTGGAGACATGTGCCGCAGCATCAAGACGCTTCGTCCGCCCGCGTTGCCCGAAGAGGCGACGGAAGAAGAGATCAGGGCCGCCGCCCTTCAGTTCGTGCGCAAGGTGTCCGGTTTCCGGGCGCCCGCCGCGCACAACCGGGAGGCCTTCGACCACGCCGTGGACGTGATCACGGAGGCCACGGCGGAACTGCTGAGCAGCCTGGAGGTCCGGGGCTCGGCCACGCCGAGGAGCAGGGCGGCCGGATAGGTCACCGCACGTCGGACGCCGTGACCTCTGCCGTGCCGACCTCGGCAGCCTCCGGCTCCCGCCGCATCAGGTACCCCGCCAGCGCCCCCGCGGCGAACAGCGCCAGTACCGACACCGCGGTGGCCACCCAGGTCGCGCCCAGCCAGTGCGCGCCGAAGTAGCCGAGGGCGACGCTGTACAGGGCCCAGGACAGGCCCGCCAGGGCCGACCAGGGCAGGAAGTCGCGCACGCGGCGGTGGGCCGCCCCGGCGGTCAGCGAGACGACTGAGCGGCCGGCCGGCGCGAACCGGGCCAGCACCACGAGCGGGCCCCCGCCGCGCCGGGCGAGAGCGGCGCCGAGTCGTTCCTGCGCGCTGGTCAGCCGGCGCGAGCGGGCGATCGCGCGGTCCAGCCGGTCGCCGCCCCGCCAGGCCAGCCGGTAGACCACGAGGTCACCCAGGACGGACGCCGTGGTGGCGCACAGGGTCAGGGCCAGGATGTCGGGCACGTACTCCGGCACCTGGTCACCCGCGCCGGACCCGGCGGCCGCGGCGGTCGCCGCCATGATGACCAGTACGCCACTGGGCAGCACGGGCACGAACACGTCCAGCAGGACGGAGAGCGCCACCAGCGCGTAGATCCAAGGGCTGCCGGCCAGCGACCCCACACTCTCGAACAACGCGACTCCCCGTGTACCCCCGTGGACCAGCCTTGCCGCGGTGTCGCGAGGGAACGGCAGGGGCGGCCATGACAGCCATACAGCGTACGCCGGTGGTGTGGGGCCGGATTCACGGGGGCCGCGTGTGTCCGCCACAGCTCGTTCACCCGGCTGCCCCGTCCCGACGGGCGCGCGGCCCGGGGCTCCCGTAGCAACGGTAGGGAACCCCGCCGACGGTGGGGAACGTGTGCAGGGGGGAACGCCCACAAAAGGGCTGAGTCTAAGGACAGTACCGATCATGGTGGCAGGTATATACGTCGGCGTCGTCGCCGCGGCCGTGTTCGCGGCCGGTGCGGGCAGCGCCCACGGAGCGGCGGCCGGTGCCGACAGTGACCAGGGCAAGGGGTACCGGATGTCGACCGACGCCCGGTTCGCCCCGCCGTCCGCCCTCGTCCCGTCGGCGGCACTGACGTACGACACCGGGCTCGTCCCGGCGGGCGCGTGGATCCAGGTGTCCCAGCAGATGGCGCCGAGCGGGGCCACGACCGTGAAACTGCGGGTCAACGGCCTGGAACCGGGCCACAAGTACGGCGCCCACGTGCACCGCAGGGCGTGTGGGGCCGACCCGACGGCGGCCGGCGGGCACTACCAGCACAAGCCGTCGAACGACCCGGCCGACGCCAACCCCGCCAACGAGGTCTGGCTCGACTTCACGGCCGCCCGCGACGGCTCCGGCCAGGCGGTGGCCGAACACGACTGGGCCTTCCGGCAGGCCGAGGCGTCGTCCGTCGTGATCCACGACCAGCCGGGCAACCACGGGACCCGGGTGGGCTGCTTCACCGTGCCGTTCGGCTGGGCCGCCGGGACGAGCTGAGGTACGCGCCCCGCGGCTCCCGCCGGCCACACACCCGGACCGACGACAGCACCCGGACCGACGACAGCACCCGCACCTACGACAGCACCCGGACCTACGACGGCACCGGGACCGCATCGGCGCCCCTCCCGCCCGGGAGGGGCGCCCCCACTCCCACCCGCAGCACCGCCCGGGCCACCGCGTCCGCGTCGGACAGGGTGACCGAGTCCACGCCGGGCCGGGCGCCCGCGGCCGTCACCCAGTGCACCCCCTCCGTCGGGACGCCGAACGCGAACCGGCATGGATGAGGCGTCCCCTGGCGGTCGATCACCCGGTACGGGCGCGGGGTCACGTCCAGCCCGCCGGTCTCGTAGCCGTTCACCACATGCGGCCGGCACTCGCCGGTCTTCAGCAGGCCGGCGAGGAGTTCGTCGGCGGTGCGGCGCAACTCCGGTTCCGGCAGCCGCGCCTCGACCAGCGAGGTCACGCGGACCGCGGAGCCCGGTACGTCGGGGGAGTGCGCCACCCACGCGCCCCGCGCGCAGTGCACCTCTAGGCGCGGTCCCAGTACCTCGACCACACCCGCGGCCACGAGCGCCGTGAGTTCCTCGATACGGCGCCGGGGCGGGCCGATGGACAGGAAGGCGTTGAGCGGGGTGTACCAGCGGTCGAGGTGGTCGCGGCGAGAGGTGCCGGACAGTCCGCCGTGGTCGACGACGAGGCGCAACTCGTTGCGCAGGTCGCGCAGTACGTCCAGGGCCGCCTTCAGCGGGCCGCGCACATTGCCGAGGGCGGCCTGTGCGGCGTCCTCGCGCAGATGCCCGAGCAGCCACTCCCGCCACTGCCCGGGGTCCGAGAACCGACGCTCGGCGTACGGCCTCGATATTCGCTCCCACGACCAGCGGTCGGCCTCCGCCACCCCGAACTCGTCCAGCAGCAGGCCCTCTTCGGGATCCCGGTGCGGCACGGCGAGAAAACGCTCGACGAAACCCGCCGCCGCCGTCGCCTCCACCTCCGCCCCCGCACCCGCCCCCACCAGCGCCTCGTAATAGACCGACTCCACCTCCTTCGCGACCAACGGCCATATCTCCGCGAGGAAGTCGGGCGCGTCCCCGGAGTCCGCGCGCTTGCGGAAGCCGGCGATGACCTCGGGCGTCAGCACGCGCGGCAGACAACGCCCGTACGCCCCCTTCGCGTTGTCGCCGCGCGCCTGGTACGGCACCCCGCGCCGCGACCCGGCGTACAGCCGCGGCTCCCGCCCCGAGGGGACGTACACCAGGCCACCCCCGACAGCGCTGCCGTCACCACCCTCGGCGCGTACGAAACGACCGCCCCTGCCGGTCGTCAGCAGGGCCATGTGGTCGAAGAAGTTCAGGCCCAGGCCGCGCAGCAGCACGGGTTCGCCGGGTGCGATGGGGGCGAGGTCGGCGTCGGCCGGGTTGCCGGGCGGCACGTGGTGCAGGCCGTGTTCTTCGGCATACGACGCCTGCCGGCTCTGTTCCGCGGTCGGCGCGGCCGGCAGATGGCCCTGGGCGAGGACCACCGCGGACAGGCCGGTCAGCATCACCCCGTTGTCCAGGCCCAGCACCTGGCGGCCGTCGGGACCGTCGTGCAGCCGGACCGCGCGGGCCGGGTGGGTCTCGACGTGCACGGCGGGCGGCGCCTCACGGACGGTTCTCGCGAAGACCCACTCCAGATAACGGCCGTAGTGGGCACGGCTCGGGTACTCGTCGGGGCCCAGCCCGCCCGCCGCCCACTCGTACAGGCTCGGGCCGGGGCTGATCGGGCCCGAGCAGTCCACGCTGTCGTCCGTGAACAGGGTCACCTGGGACGCGACAGTGTTCATCAGCAGCTCCGCGGACTGTGCGGTGCGCCAGACACGGCCGGCTCCGGGCGGCGCGGGGTCGACGACGTGGACCGTCAACCGGGCGCCGGGCGGGAGGAGTTCCTGGGTGGAGGCGCAGAGGCGTTCCAGCACGCTGGTGCCGCGCGGGCCGGCGCCGACGAGGGCGACGGAGACCTGGGGGGTGGGCTCCGCGTTCGCTGTAGACAAAGGGGTGACTCCCGGGCGTATGGGGCGCATTGGAGCTGCTCGACCGCTGGAAGCGGACGGTCCGCCTCATCATGCCGTCGCCCGCCACCGAAGCCAACGCGCGCCCCACCAGTCACAGCCATCACTGCCATCACAGCCATCACAGCCATCACGGCTGTCACAGTCATCACGGCTGTCACTCGCCAAGGCAGGCGAGACGCGCCCCCCCCGCGCCCCCCGCCCCACCCGTCACCCCTCGCTCAGTACCGCCTCCCCGCTCAGCGGCGACTCCGCGACCGTCGTCAGCCGTGCCCCGCCCTGGCCGTTCTCCTGGGCCTGGTCCAGCCGCAGCCGGGCCGAACGGCCGCGCATCGTCAGGGTCATCAGCTGGTTGCCGAACCACGGGCCGCCCGTCTTGCGCCAGTCGATCGGCGGTCGTGGTATCCGGCCGTGACCCGCGAAGCGACGGCCGAGGACCCGGGCGGCGGCGCTCCAGCCGAACCGGAAGCCGACCCTTATGGACAACGGGATGGAGTTGTGGACCGGCGAGCAGGTGAGTTGCAGCACACGCGCGTCCGGCCCGTCGCGCTGCCAGGTCGGTTCGGCCACGTACGCGTGGTGCACGTCTCCCGACAGCACGCACACCGTGGCCGGCGCCCCGGGCCCGGAACCCGCCTCGGCGATCACCGCCGCGAGCGCCTCGAACGACGCCGGGAACGCCGCCCAGTGCTCCAGGTCCGCGGCCCGCCGCATCTTCTCCCCGAACCGGGCCCAGCGCGCGCCCTTCTCGCCCCGGCACAGCGCCGCGTTCCACGCCTCGGCGTCGTGCACGAGGTGCGGCAGCAGCCAGGGCAGGGAGGTGCCGATGAGGAGATGGTCGTAGGAGCCGGGGGTGTCGAGGGCCTGGGCGCGCAGCCAGTCGGCCTCGCCGGGGTCCAGCATCGAGCGGTTCTGCTCGTCGAGGACGCGCGCGGCCCGGGTGTCCACCATCAGCAGGCGTACGCGGCCGAAGTCCCGCCGGTAGCTCCAGCGGACGGCGGCGGGGTCGGCGTCGGCCCCGGCGGCGAAGGCGCGCAGCGCGTCCGTGCCGTCGGGGGTGGCCTGGACGGACGCGTACAGCGGGTCGGCGGCCAGTTCGTCCGGCGAGAGATTGCCGAGGTGCTGGTGGACCCAGTACGACATCAGGCCGCTCAGCAGCCGCTCGCGCCACCAGCTGGTCTCGCGCATGTCGGCGAGCCAGGCGGCGGAGGTGTTCCAGTCGTCGATGACGTCGTGGTCGTCGAAGATCATGCAGCTGGGCACGGTGGACAGCAGCCAGCGCACCTCGGGGTCGAGCCAGGACTCGTAGTAGAGGCGGGTGTACTCCTCGTAGTCCGCGACCTCGTTGCCCGGCGGTTCCCTCAGGTCGCGGCGGGCGGCCAGCCACTTGCGGGTCGCCTTGGAGGTCTCGTCCGCGTACACCTGGTCGCCGAGCAGCAGCAGGACGTCCGGGCGCTCGCCGGAGGGGTCCGCCGCGATCCGCTCCGCGAGGGTGTCCAGGGCGTCCGGGCCGACCGGGTCCGGCTCGTCGGCGGGCGGCGCGGCCCACCGGCACGAGCCGAACGCCACACGCACGGTGTCGCCCTCGGCCGGCGTGTGGATCAGCGAGGGCGGGAAGGCCGAGTCGGCGAGCGGCCAGACCCGCTCGCCGTCGAGCAGCACCTCGTACGACGTCGCCGAGCCGGGTGCCAGGCCGCTCACCGGGATCAGCGCGTAGTGGTGGCCCGCGATCTGGAAGGTGCGGGTGGCACCCGTGGAGCCGTCCGCGCAGCGCACCTCGGCGGTGCACGGACGGCTCGACTCGACCCATACGGTCGCCGAGGTGCCGTCGGCGTACCTCAGCAGTGGTCCCAGGCGCAGTTCCGCCACGTGTTCGTCCGCCTTCTTCGTCCGTCGGCTCGCCTGCGGGGCGGTCGCCGCCGCCGGCCGGCCTCCTCCGTCGCCCCGTACGGTACGGAACGACGGAGGCCGGCGGAGTGGTTCCGCGCGAGAAAGAACCACAGGTCGGCTCAGCCGGGGACCCCGGGGACCGGGTGGCTCCGGATCAGCAGGAGGCCAGGTAGCCGGTGAGGGCGTTCTTCTCGGCGGAGTCGACCGAGAGACCGTAGTAGTACTTCACCTGGACCCAGGCGCGCACGTAGGTGCAGCGGTACGAGGAGACCGACGGCATCCAGGTGGCCGGGTCCTGGTCGCCCTTGGCCTGGTTCACGTTGTCGGTGACCGCGATGAGCTGCGGGCGGGTCAGGTCGTTGGCGAACGACTGGCGGCGCGAGGTGGTCCAGCTGCCGGCGCCGGAGTCCCAGGCCTCGGCGAGCGGGACCAGGTGGTCGATGTCGACGTCGGAGGCGGCGGACCAGGTGGCGCCGTCGTAGGGGGAGAACCAGCGGCCGCTGGTGGCCGCGCAGGCGGAGTCCTGGACGACGTTCGTGCCGTCGCGCTTCAGGACGACTTCCCGGGTGTTGCAGGCGCCGGACTGGGTGATCCAGTGCGGGAAGAGGTCACGGTTGTAGCCGGTGCGGTTCTCGGTCGCGACGGTGAGCTGCGCGAGGTAGCTGCGCGCGGTGGCGCCGCTGACGGGGGTGGGGAGGGCGGCGGAGGCGGTGGGGGCGTTGAACAGGGCTGCGGCGGCTATCAGGGCGCTGAAGGCGGCGGCCGTGCTCAGCCGTCGACGCGCGTAGAACCTGGGCATGCGAACTCCCTTGGAGTGTGGGGGTGTTGGCGTGCGAGCGAGGGAATGCTCTCGGTGCGGTGTTGCGAACGGGTGTGCGTCCGGTGAGAAGCTAGTGACGCGCACATGACACAGCAAGGTTCGGGGTGAAACTTTTCACTCCGTGGGCGGTCGGGGGGCGGCTCCGGCGGTCCCGGTGGCGGTGTCGCGTACGATGGACGGCGCAGAAGGGGAGTAGCTCTTCGCCGGACCGTCGACATACTGCTCAGCCCGTCAGGGCCGAGCCGGCGCCCGGAGGCGGATCCCGATCCAGTCGGTTCTCGACCGGCCAGGTCATGGATCCGCCAGCGAGACCTTCGGCAAGCAGTGCACGCCCGTGCCGTACGGCACGGGTGCCAGGTGTGCTGCCGTGCCGAGGTGTCTCCTACGTGCTGCGCAGCACTCTCGGCGGGTGGCCCGACCGATTGAGGAACCCTTGATCAGCTTCACCGTGACGGCGGTCGTCTTCGGCGTCGTCTTCCTTGCCGAACTCCCCGACAAGACCGCGCTCGCCGGGCTCGTCCTCGGTACCCGCTACCGGGCCTCCTACGTCTTCGCCGGTGTCGCCGCCGCGTTCGCCGTCCATGTCGCGCTCGCCGTCGCGGCCGGCAGTGTGCTGACCCTGCTGCCGCAGCAGCTGGTGCAGGCGATCACCGGTGTGCTCTTCCTCGGCGGGGCCGCGATGCTCCTGTGGAAGAAGGACGACGGCGAGGAGGCGGTCCGCCGGCCGGAGAACCAGTCCTTCTGGAAGGTCGCCGGCGCGGGCTTCATGCTCATCCTGGTCGCCGAGTTCGGCGATCTGACGCAGATCATGACGGCGAACCTCGCGGCGCGCTACGACGATCCGCTGTCCGTCGGGCTCGGCGCCGTACTGGCGCTGTGGGCCGTGGCCGGGCTCGGCATCGTGGGCGGCCGGGCCCTGATGAAGCGAGTACCGCTCGCGCTGATCACCAAGGTGGCGGCGGTGTTCATGCTGGGTCTCGGGGTGTGGAGCCTGTGGGAGGCGGTCACCGGGTGACCCGCGGGCCCGGCGGCCCCCCTGAGCTGAACGGCAAGTGAAGTGTTGTGGGGGGAGTGGCGGTGCGGCTCCTTGTTTTGTACCGTGGAGAAACAAAGTGGCTCCCGCCCGTTTTCCCTGACCGGCGGGCGGGGCCGCCTTGTCTCCCTTCCGCGTTTTGGAGTAGCCGATGACGGCCCCCACCGTGCTCACCGCCCGCGCCCTCCTGCTGGACATGGACGGCACCCTCGTCAACTCGGACGCCGTTGTGGAACGGATCTGGCGACGCTGGGCCGACCGGCACGGCCTCGACCCCGACGAGGTGCTGAAGGTCGTCCACGGACGCCAGGGATACGCCTCGATGGCCGTCCTGCTGCCCGACCGGCCCGTGGAGCACAACCTCGCCGACAACGCCCGCATGCTCGCCGAGGAGACCGCCGACATGGACGGGGTCCTGCCGGTGCCGGGAGCGGGGGAGTTCCTCGCGTCCCTGACCGGGGTGCCGCACGCGCTCGTGACCTCCGCGGACGCCGGGCTCTCGACCGCCAGGATGGCCGCGGCCGGGCTGGCGCTGCCGGACGTGCGGGTGACCGCGGAGTCCGTGGGCGCGAGCAAGCCCGACCCGGAGGGGTTCCTGAAGGGCGCCGCGGAGCTGGGCGTCGCGGCGGCGGACTGTGTGGTGTTCGAGGACTCCGGCGCCGGGATCGCGGCCGGGCGGGCCGCGGGGATGCGGGTGGTGGGGATCGGGTCGCGGGCCGGGGCGTACGAACCGGACGTCGTCGTACCCGACCTGACGTCCGTACGGGTCGAGGCCCTGGGGGACGGTGTGTTCCAGGTGCGCGTCGGCTAGGGCGTGTTTCGAAAGTCCCGCCCTCCGGGCGGACGACGGGACTTTCGAAACACGCCCTAGCCGCGACGGGCCTCGATCCTCAGATCGCCGGTGATCACCTTGCGCATGCGGTCGCCGGCGAGCAGGTCGTGCGGGTAGCCGAGCCCGATCGCGCCCGCCTCGTCGAGGCGGGCCAGCTGCGCGGCGGTGAACTCGACCTCCAGCGCGCCCAGGTTGTCCTCGAGTTGTACGGTGGTCCGGGCGCCGATGATCGATGCCGTCACGTCCGGGTTCCGCAGGGTCCAGGCCAGCCCGACCTGTGCGGATGTGCGGCCCAGCTCCGTGGCGACGTCCTTCACGACATCGGCGACGGCGAGGTTGCGTTCGGTGACCGCGCCCGCGGCGTGGTTGAAGCTCTTCCGCGTGCTGTCGCCGGACGTGGCCGTGACGGTGGCCGCGGTGAGGTCCTCACGGCGGTACTTGCCGGTGAGCACACCGCCGGCCAGCGGCGAGAACGGCACCACACCCAGCCCCATCTCACGCGCCATGGGGATCAGGTCACGCTCCCCGCCACGTTCGACCAGGTTGTACTCGATCTGTAGCGCGACCAGCGGCGACCAGCCGCGCAGATCGGCGATCGCCTGCATCCGCGACACCTGCCAGGCCGGGGTGTTGCAGATCCCCACGTACAGGACCTTGCCCTGTCGCACCAGGTCGTCCATGCCGCGCAGGATCTCGTCGACCGGCGTCGTGAAGTCCCACACGTGCAGGTAGAGCAGATCGATGTAGTCCGTGTTCAGCCGCCGCAGACTGGACTCCACCGACGCGAACAGGCTCTTGCGGTGAGCGCCACCGGAGTTGGGGTCGCCGGGCCGGCGCAGCGTGGTGTACTTCGTGGCCAGCACCAGGCTCTCCCGGTTGTCGCGGGTGAACTCGCCCAGCAGACGCTCGGAGCTGCCGTCGGTGTACGTGTTGGCGGTGTCGATGAAGTTGCCACCGCGCTCGACATAGCGGTCGAACAGCTTGCGTGCCTCGTCCTGCTCGGCGCCCCAGCCCCACTCGGTGCCGAAGGTCGCCGCGCCCAGCGCCAGCGGGGAGACCCGCAGCCCCGAGCGGCCCAGCAGCCGGTAGGTGTCGAGGGTGAGCGACATCATGTCCTCCAGTGCGTGTGATCCGTTGTCGAGGACAAGCCTGTGACGGCGGTCCACCGGGGGTAAGGGAAGGCACTTCCTGGGAACAGCGGTCCTACCCTGGCGGTTGCACCGCACATGACGCCCCCCACCGCGGACCCGACGACCGTCGACACCACACGGGAGCTGGCCGCGTTCCTGCGCACCCGGCGCGAGCGGCTGGACCCGCGTGACTTCGGACTGCCGTCGCGCCGCCGGTCCCGGCGGACCCCGGGACTGCGCCGCGAGGAGGTCGCCGAGCTGGCCGGGGTCAGTATCGACTACGTCGTACGGCTGGAGCAGGCCCGCGGGCTGCGGCCCTCGGCGGACGTGGTGGAGGCGCTGGCCACGGCACTGCGGCTGGCCCCCGACGAACGCGCCTACCTCTTCGACCTGACCCGCCGGCGCCCCCGCGGCACCGACCGGCCCGCCACCACCGCGGCGCCCCCACTCGCCCGGCTGCTCACCGACCTCTCACCGCTGCCGGCCATGCTGATGAACCACCGCTACGACATCCTGGCCTGGAACGGCGAGATGGCGAGACTGCTGGTGGACTTCGACACCGTGGCGCCGGCCCAACGCAACGCGATGTGGCTGTGCCTGATGCATCCGGAGATACGCGAGTTCTACGTCGACCGCGCCCGCGTGGTGCGGGAGGGCGTCGCCCATCTGCGTGCCGCGTGGGCCGCGCACGCGGAGGACCGGGTGCTGGCCGGTCTGATCGCCGAGTTCATCGCCGGGGACGAGGAGTTCGCCCGTCTGTGGGCGGAGCGGGACGTCAAGGTGAACGGCCGCGGACACAAGGTGATGCGGCATCCCGAGGTCGGTACCGTGGCGGTGCACTTCGAACTTCTCACGCCGCTCGGGGACACGGACCAGCGGCTGATGATCTGCCGCGCCGCGGACGACGAGAGCCGTTCGGCGCTGGACCGGTTGTCCGGCCGGACCCTCTAGGGCGTGTTTCGAAAGTCCCGCCTGCCGAGCTCCGGGCGGACGACGGGACTTTCGAAACACGCCCTAGGGCTCGGCCGTCTCGCCCTCCAGCCGGTCCCGCGTCCGCCCGTCGTAGACGCCCAGTTCCTCGGGCTTCACACCCCTCGCCCACTGGTACGTCCGTACCGCGGTCTCCAGGCTCCGGTCGTACTCGCCGTCCGGGTCCTCGATGTACAGGTTCAACTCCGTCAGCCTGAGCTGGAGTTCGACGACCTCCGGGCCGCTGTCGCCCGGCCGCAGGACCGGCGGGGGCTCGGCCACCTGGGAGCCCTTCTCCGGCCCCGAGGGGGTCGAGGAGGTGACCGTCGGGGTCGGAGTGGGCGTACCGCTCGGCGGCGAGGACGCGGACGCCGGTTCCGAACGGGTCGGCGTCGGTGACGGCGTGGGCGTGCCCGCCGTGGCCGGGGGCGGAGCGATCGGCGTCGACGCGGGGGACGTGGGCTCCGTCCCCCGGGACTCCTCCGACGCCGACGTCCGTACGTCCGGTACCGCCGCCCGCAGGTCCTCCGGCAGCGCGCTGTCCCGCGACGGCTTGTCGTACGAGAACAGCCCGCCGGCGACACCGCCCGCGGTGAGTATGGCCGCCACTCCGGCCGCGACGGCGATCAGCACCGTCCGACGGCGCCTGCGGGACGGGGTCACGTCCGGGGGAGCCGCTACGGGGGGAACCGTCGCCGGGAGAGCCGCAACGGGGCTGGCCGTCGGCGGGGGAGTCGCCATCGAGGGAGCCGCCGGCGTGGCAGTCACCACAGACGGAGCCGTCACAGAGGGAGCCGCCAGCGTGGCAGTTACCACAGACGGAGCTGTCACCGAGGGAGTCGTCACCGCGGGAGCGTCACCGTCCCCGGCGCCCGCCCCCTGGCCCGTCTCCCCGGCCCGCCCATCGGCCGCGTCGCCGCCCCGCCCCTCGGTCGCGTCGCCCCGTCCCTCGGTCGCGTCGCCCCGCCCCTCGGTCGCGTCGCCGGCCGGCACCCCGGCGGGCGCCTCTGCCGCCTCCCCGGCGGGCACTCCGGCCGGCGTCCCGGCGTGCACCCCGGCGCCCGGCGGGTTCGTACCCCCGCCGCCCGCCAGATCCACGTACGGCCGGATCCGTAGTGGGTCGAAGTCCTCCGCCGCCGCCTGTTCCGCCGTGCGGGCGTCGCGCAGGGCGTCGGAGGCCCGGGGGCCGCAGGCGCACGACGGGGTGTTGTCCGGACCGCGGCTCGCCCCGCACTCCGGGCAATGGATCCCGTCCGTATCGACCACGTGTTCGTCCCTTTCAGCCTTCTTCGCGAGCTCCAGCGATTATGCAGATGCCGTGGAGGCCGTTTCCGGCAAGCCTGCGGACTGTGGGCGGAATGACAGATTCCAATCGGACTCGACAGGCCATAACCGGCCACACCCACCACGATGGGGAGGACACTGGGTGGCACAGGGCCTCGGGAGGTCTGCATGGCCGGGGATGCGCAGGGCGGTACGGGAGACGTGCGGGACGCGAAGGCGCCGCCCCCGGCCGGCGGCGGGGAGCACGTGCCCGGCAACGTACTCGTCTCGATCGGCGCGCTGCTCCTCGGCATGCTGCTCGCCGCCCTCGACCAGACGATCGTCTCCACTGCGCTTCCCACGATCGTCAGCGACCTCGGCGGCCTGGACCATCTGTCCTGGGTGGTGACCGCGTATCTGCTCGCTTCCACCGCCGCGACCCCGCTGTGGGGCAAGCTCGGTGACCAGTACGGACGCAAGCGGCTCTTCCAGATCGCCATCGTGATCTTCCTGATCGGCTCGGCGCTGTGCGGAATGGCGCAGAACATGCCCCAGTTGATCGGCTTCCGCGCCTTGCAGGGACTCGGCGGCGGCGGACTGATCGTGCTGTCGATGGCGATCGTCGGGGATCTGGTCTCCCCACGTGAAAGGGGCCGGTACCAGGGCCTGTTCGGGGCGGTGTTCGGCGCCACGAGTGTGCTCGGGCCGCTGCTCGGCGGGCTGTTCACCGAGCATCTGAGCTGGCGGTGGGTCTTCTACATCAACCTGCCGATCGGCGTGGTGGCCCTGGCCGTCATCGCCACCGTGCTGCACATTCCGCGCAAGTCCCAGCGGCACGTCATCGACTACCTCGGCACGTTCCTCATCGCCGCCCTCGCCACCTCCCTGGTGCTCATCGCCTCGCTCGGCGGCACCACCTGGGCCTGGGGCTCGGCCCGGATCATCGGGCTGGCCGTGCTCGCGGTCGTGCTGGCCGTGGCGTTCGTGGCCGTCGAACGCCGGGCCGCCGAACCCGTACTGCCGCCGAAGCTCTTCCGCATCCGGACCTTCACCCTCGCGGCCGTCATCAGCTTCATCGTCGGATTCGCCATGTTCGGCGCGATGACCTACCTGCCGACCTTCCTCCAGGTCGTGCAGGGCATCTCGCCGACCATGTCGGGTGTGCACATGCTGCCGATGGTCGTCGGTCTGCTGATCGCCTCCACCGGCTCCGGGCAGATCGTCAGCCGTACCGGCCGCTGGAAGGTCTTCCCCGTCGCGGGCACCGGCGTCACCGCGCTGGGCCTGCTGCTCCTGCACCAGCTCGACGAGTTCAGCTCCACGGCCGAGATGAGCGCCTTCTTCTTCGTCTTCGGCCTCGGCCTGGGCCTCGTCATGCAGGTCCTCGTCCTGATCGTGCAGAACGCGGTCTCGTACGAGGATCTCGGCGTCGCCACCTCGGGCGCGACCTTCTTCCGCTCGATCGGCGCCTCCTTCGGCGTGGCCATCTTCGGCTCGGTCTTCGCCGGGCGGCTCGGCGACAAACTCACCGACGCCTTCCGCGGCACCCCGTTGCCGCCCGGCGTCACCGTCGACACCCTCAAGGCCGACCCGCGCGTCCTGTCCGAACTGCCCGCCGCGCTCCGCCCCGACGCCCTGCACGCGTACGCCTCCTCCATCACCGACGTCTTCCTGTACGCGGCCCCGGTCGCCCTCCTCGGCTTTGTGCTGGCCTGGTTCCTCAAGGAGGACCGGCTGCGCGGCTCCGTGACGGCACCGGACGCGACCCAGACACTGGCCAGCAACCCGGTGGAACGGTCGTCGTACGACGAGGTGTGCCGGGCCCTGTCGGTACTGGGCACCCGCGAGGGCCGCCGCGAGATCTACCGGGACATCACCGAGCGGGCCGGCTACGACCTCCAGCCCGCGGCCAGCTGGATGCTGCTGCGGATCAAGCGGTACGGGTCCGTGGAGCCGGGACAGCTCGCCGAACGCGGCCCCGTGCCGCTCAGCGTGGTCCTGGAGGCCGCCCGGCAGATCGAGACCCGGCGGCTCGCGGTGCGGGCGGGACTGGACCTGTCGCTGACCGCCGAGGGAGCGCTGGTCGCCGAGCGGCTGTCACGGGCCCGCGAGGACTCGCTGGCGGAGCTGCTGGGCGACTGGTGGGGACCCGACCGGCCGACCGACCTGGTCCGGCTGGTGAAGGAACTCAACGACGAACTGTGCGGCTCGCGCAGCGAACAGCCGGGCGCCTCCGACGACCTCCCGAAGCTCGGCAGCGGCTGAGCGCCGGCTCACACCAGCCCCTTGCTGAACCAGTGTTCCGCGTACTCGTCCTCGTTGTGCCGTGCGCCCTCCCGGTACCCCAGGCGCGTGTACAGCCGCCGCGCCTCCACCAGGTCCCCGCGGGTGTCCAGCAGCAGCCGCCGCGCGCCCAGCGCACGCGCCGCGTCCTCCGCGGCGGCCACCAGCAGCGCCGCGCCGCCCTTCCCCCGCGTCTCCTCCGCCACGAACACCCGCTTCAGCTCGGCGGTCGCCGCGTCCAGCAGCCGTACGCCCGCCATGCCCGCCGGCACCCCGTCGTACCGCCCCACCAGCAGCAGTCCGCCCGGCGGGGTGAGGTAGCCGCCGTCGTCGGCGGCGATCTCGCGCTCCAGCTCGGCCGGGTCGGTGCGGTGCCCCTCGTGGAGCAGATACCAGCGGTCGCTCACCTCGGTGTAGTACGCGCGCCACAGCGCGGCGGCGGCCGGGGAGTCGACGGATTCCGGGGTGATGGTCCAGGTCATGCCCGCCATTGTCGGTCGGTGCCGGGTTCCGTCCGCAACCCGAATCAACCGTTGCCGGGCGTCGGACGCTCCCGCCACCGGCGGACCACGTCCTCCACGTCGTACGGCTTCATGCCCAGCGGCGGGCCGGGCGGCGGGCGGAACATCATCTCGCGGATCTTCGCGTTGATGTCCTCGACGATCTTCCGGACGCGGTGTTCGGAGGGCGCGGTCAGCGCGGCGGCGAGGGCGTCCTCGGCCTCCTTGCGCAGCGCCAGCGACGGCGGCAGCACCGCGATGCCCTCGCGGACCAACTTCCGCTTCACCCACCAGAGTTCGTCGTACGGCGCCTCGACCTCGGTCGGCAGCGGCTTGCCCGCGCCGGACAGCCGGGCGAAGTCGCCGCGGCGCTCCGCCTCGCGGATCTGGTGGTCGGTCCAGGACTCGAAGCTGACACCGGGTGGCTTTCGCTCGGTCATGAACCCATTGTGCCGGACGCCGTTCGGCCGGGCGATTTATCATCTGGCGGCGGCCGCTCAACCAAGCGGCCGCGCAAGGTCGTTTCAGACGGCGAGGACGTTCCGGCGCACGGCGCCCGGGACGCACGCCGAAGTTTCAAGGGGAGCGCACGTGCTTGAACTCACCATGGCCACCGTCTCCGGGGTGGAAGCGGGAGCCACGGCCGGGATGCTCATGGCCGACGCGCCCAGCGAGCCGGGCGCCGTCCTGCGCGTGGGACGCGACAAGAACGTGTGCCGGCTGGCGCCGCCGGAGGACTGGCTGTTCGTCTCGCGGGTCCACCTGGAGTTCCTGTGCGGCCCCGAGGGCGGCTGGCAGGTCACGTGGCTGCGCGGCTCCCAGCCTGAACCGTCCTCGGAGGTACGGCTCATCGTCGGGGAGTACGCGCAGCCCCTCACGTACGGCGGCACGGTGACGCTGCCCAAGGCGGGCAATGGCGAGCTGATCATCCAGGACCGCACCCAGCCGAGGAGCGTCAACGTGGGCTTCTACCACGAGGTCTGACCCGGTGGCCGACGGTGTCAGGGCAGCACGCGGGCCAGCGCGAACCCGTCGTATCCCTTGGTGCCGACGGTCTGGACCGCCGTACCGCTCAGCCTCGGGTGTTCGGCGATGAGGTCGATGGCGGCGCGGGTGCCCCGTACGTCCCCGGCCGTGCTGTCGGCGTCGACGACCCGGCCGCCGCGGACGACGTTGTCGAGCACGATCAGGCTGCCCGCGCGGGTGAGGCGGAGCGCCCACTCGATGTAGTGCGGGTTGTTCGCCTTGTCCGCGTCGATGAAGACGAGGTCGAAGGGGGCCGGGTTCTCGTCGGCGAGCCCGGGCAGTGAGTCCAGCGCCGCCCCGACCCGGACCTCGACGACCTTGTCCAGGCCGGCGCGGGCGATGTTGCGGGTGGCGACCTCGGCGTTCTCGGCGCTGTACTCCAGCGTGACGAGCCGGCCGTCGGCCGGGAGCGCGCGGGCCAGGTGGATGGTGCTGTAGCCGCCGAGTGTGCCGATCTCCAGGATCGTGCGAGCGCCCTGGATCTCGGCGAGCAGCCGGAGCAGTTTGCCCTGGGTCGGGCTGACCGCGATCTGCGGCAGCCCGGCGGCGTCGCTGTCCCGGACGGCGGCGCGCAGGGCCTCGTCGTCGGGGGCCAGCCGGTCGGCGAAGTACTCGTCCACGGCGTCCCAGGTCTGCGACTTGCTCATGCGCTCTCCCTCAGGTCAGGTGCGGTCCAGGCTATTCTCCGTCGC